>JBDNGQ010000242.1:0-24712 GCA_041689205.1 Pseudohongiellaceae bacterium
AAGAAGAGTTAAAGTTGGTAGAGCGCGAAATTATACAGCAGGAATCTAAGCCAGCCAGCACAGATAGTGATGAACGAAGAATGGCTCCGGAACGCATTCCAAGGCCTGAATTGCCGCCCTTCCAGCGCATCAGACCCGCAGTAGATCGTATTTCGATCTCAGCTCCGCGTCCGCAGCCAATGCGAATTTGAACGTCTGCATTACCACCCGTAACTTAATTGTATGCCGACAGCTCTATCGGCACTGTCCCGTGTAAATCCCTTCACCGCATACGTCATAATCGTCCAGTCCCGCGCCGGACTCCATGATAGGAAGGGCATTAATTCGTGAGTTTCCATTGCATACAATGATGCACGCTCCCGGTAATCGTAGATAAACCCATAGCTCCACTGACCTGTCGAATGCTTTTCCAGCCAGCCGCTCGTAAACCGCTGCATTATCCCAAGTGAAACAAACAGCGAATTTTGCAGACCCTCAAAGAGCAAGGACCGCTCTCGTTTGCGATAGCCGAGTGTCGTAAATACGGTAGATTTCCCAAATACCTGATACAAATCCAACTGCAACGCATAGTCAGTCTTGCCCGTTCCCAGACCTTTTTTTTCATCAGCGGTCGGTATCTTTATCTCCGCCGTGACATCCATAAAAGGTGCGCCTTCAAAGAACGGAGCAAACTGATAGCTGGCCGAAACTGTTGTATCACCAATTCCTTTAGCTGTAACAGGGACATCCGTGCTGAAATCAGTTTCCCAATACCCTCGACCAATACCGCCGATGTTCACCAGCACATTACCCGATCCTGAAATTTCGAGATGCGGAACAGTTAACTTGAAGCGCCAGTTATCGACGGAAATATCGTAGGAGACGGGATAGTAGTAAATAGATGTATCTGCTGCCTGGCCATAATCACCACGGCTGTAATAGGCACCGAGCGCGACATTCTGGCTGATGAATCGAGGACTTTCCTCTGGCTGCTGTGCATGAATCGAGGGTGCAAACAGAATAACGGCCGCAACAAGGTTTAACCAGTTGATCACGAACGGGGTGTGCAATTAAAAGCTCCAGATAATTCACCGGAAAAATCGTTGGCCAACGACTATGGATTATACAGATCTGTGTGTCAGACAAGTCGGAATTTATGCAAACAATAGCGGTAACTTGCAACCGCAGGATTTAAAGTGCATTTTGTTACTTACTTATCCTCATCCAGTTGAAGCGACGCTGAATTGATGCAGTATCGCAAGCCAGTTGGCTGCGGCCCGTCATCGAAAACATGGCCCAGATGCGCATCACATTTTGCACATACAGCTTCAGTGCGCGCGCGTCCCAGACTGAGATCTTCTTCAGTTTTTATATTTCCCTCATCGATAGGCTCCCAATAACTGGGCCAGCCGCTGCCGGAATCGTATTTCGTTTCTGAAGAAAATAAAGGCGTGTCGCAGACTACGCAGCGGTAGGTACCCGGTGTTTTCGTATCCCAGTACTTGCCGGTAAACGCCCTCTCTGTGCCTTTCTCTTTAACAATATGCCAGGTATGTGAATCTAGTTCTATTTCGGGAAGTTTGTCTTTAGCTGAATTACTCATAAAAACCTCACACACTGTCAATCAGGGCGCTGTTTGGAGGTAGCTCTGTCATTTTTTCTGCATAGGTTTACAATACCCCAGCAAAAATGACAGCCTACCGGTTAGGACATTACTATAGCACGCCTCGTCATGCACAAATGTTACGTTGGCAGGAAATTTACATGAAACAGATAAAGCAGTCAGATAAATTAGCGAAGGTATGTTACGACATCCGCGGCCCAGTACTGGAAGAAGCCAGACGTCTGGAAGAAGAAGGCCATCGCATTCTCAAACTCAATATCGGCAACCCAGGTGCTTTCGGTTTTGAAGCACCTGACGAAATTATCCAGGATGTGATTCTTAATCTGGCCAATGCCCAGGGTTACAGTGATTCAAAAGGTTTGTTTTCTGCGCGCAAAGCGATCATGCAGGAATGTCAGAAACTGGAAGTCACCGGCGTTGAGATTGATGATATTTATCTGGGCAATGGCGTCAGCGAACTGATTGTGATGGCCATGCAGGCCCTGCTCAATAATGGCGACGAAGTGTTGATACCTGCACCAGATTACCCTTTATGGACCGCGGCAGTATGTCTGGCCGGTGGCAGCCCCGTGCACTATGTCTGCGATGAAGCTGCTGGCTGGTTTCCGGATGTAAAAGATATCGAAAAGAAAATCACCAGTAATACCCGCGCCCTGGTTGTCATCAATCCGAATAATCCGACTGGAGCGGTGTACAGCAAAGAGTTGTTGCTGGAAATTATCCGCGTGGCTCGCAAACATAATCTGATTGTCTTTGCTGATGAAATTTATAGCAAAATTCTTTATGACGACGCTAAACATATTCCACTGGCATCGTTATGCGACGATCTTTTTATAGTTTCCTTTAATGGCCTGTCAAAGTCATACCGTCTTGCCGGTTTCCGCTCAGGCTGGATGATTTTAAGCGGCGCCAAAGAAAAAGCGAAAAGCTATATCGAAGGACTGGAGATACTTTCCAATATGCGGCTGTGCGCCAATGTTCCCGCGCAACATGCGGTGCAGACTGCGCTTGGCGGCTATCAAAGTATCAATGAGTTGATCCTGCCGGGTGGGCGTTTAAAAGAACAACGCGATGTGGCCTGGAATCTGTTGACGCAGATTCCCGGTGTCAGTTGCGTTAAACCAACGGGCGCTATCTATATGTTTCCGCGCCTGGATCCGAACGTGCATCCGGTTAAGAACGATGTAAAGTTTGTGCTGGATCTGCTCGAACGCGAAAAAATACTGCTGGTACAAGGCAGCGGATTTAATATAAAAGACACCCAGCACTTCCGTCTGGTGTTTTTGCCGCGTGTTGATGAACTGCAGATTGCTATCGGCAAACTGGCGAGATTTTTACAAAAGTGGACAACTTCATAAATACCGAAGCCCGTACTCTTGCCGCAAGGTCAGCTTTTTGCGCAGCTCATCAAACAGCACGTCGCCATCCTTTTTACCCACGCCAGCCTTAAACTCATTACTCAAGTTCATTACCTGAAAGGCACTGCAGACAGCTTCGGCCATCTGCATATGCCTATCGCTGGCATCGACAGCAACTATATCTTTCAAACTCACACCTTCCGGTAAAACCAGCGCTCTGTTGTCGAGAGCAGAATCTGCCGGTGGCGCAGTGTGTTTCAAGCGAAAGTGCTTCAGAAAAGATTGGAAATTAGTGACGCTGGCAGAAAGCTTTGCCTCAATGCTGTAACCGGCAATATGGGGTGTTGCTATATCGATCCGTGCAGCAAGCGCAGGACTGACGGTGGGTTCAGCTTCCCATACATCGAAGATGGTCAGTAATTGCCCTGGATTGGACTGCAAATGCAGCAACAACGCCGCGTTATCGACAACCTCTCCGCGCGCTGCATTGATCAGTAAGGCGCCAGGCTTTAGTGCCGCGAGGCGTTCTGCGTTGATCAGATGAAAGGTCGGATGATCGCCGGTGCAGATCAGCGGTGTATGAATGCTGATAATATCGGTGGTCAGTGCTTCTTCCAGCGTGCAGAACTCGAACCCGCCCTGCTCCATCCAGAATTCAGAATCCCGCCAGTTACCACCAGAGCCAGAACCAGAATCAGAACGAACACCAGAGTCCGCTTGCATCAAGTAAGCACTTTCCACAAAAGGATCGCAAACAACACACCTTACCCTCAAACGCTGCAGCAGCCTGATCAACCGACTCCCGACATGACCCGCTCCGATTACGGCAAAAGTTTTATCGCGCAGAGAGAACCGCCCGCCGCGAATCAATTCGCAAATGGACGTAAAGACATACTCAACCACCGCATCGGCATTGCAGCCAGCCGCATCAGCCACCGCAATGCCCGCTGCTGACAGCCAGTCCAGATCCAGATGATTGGTGCCGCTGGTTGCCGTTGCGACAAACTGTACGCGGGAACCTTCCAGCAGTGTTTTATTCACGGCGGTAATCGAGCGTACAATCAGAGCATCAGCATCGTGCACATCCGCAGCGCTGATCTTGCGGCCGGGTAACCTGATCAACTCGCCGAATTCACTATAGGTGTCCAGCGCCACAATATTCTCGTCGGCAACGATACGCATCAGCTGCCTTTCTTGATCAGGTAAATAAAAACGCCGTCGCGCACGTCTGCCTGCAGCAACTCATGGCCGAGAAAAGTGCAGAACTTGCGCACATCGCGTGTAGTTGAAGGATCAGTGGCAATCAGTTCCAGAAGATCCCCAGGCTGCATGTCGCGGATTTTGTTATGCAGCAACATCACCGGCTCAGGGCAATATAACCCGCAGGCGTTCAACTTAATGTCCGGATTAACAGGATGATCGGGATCAGTCACAGGAGATACCAGTTATAAGTTATCAATCTAAGGAAACAATTCGACATCTAAGTCATACAAAAACATCAAGACACATTCACACAGTTAATGCGTGGCATCTCTGCTACCTCACGCTGCAGATTGGTGAACGGAAACAGCCTGGTGTCACCCAGTTGCGACAGCGAAACATTGGTAATGCTGCGAAATATATTCTCAATACGACCGGGTGTCTCAGTTTCCCACTGCTGCAACATTGCCTTGATAGCCTGGCGCTGCATATTCTCTTGTGTGCCACACAGATTGCAGGGGATGATCGGAAATTCGCGCAGACGCGCATAACGGCTGATTTCTTTTTCGCTGCAATAAGCCATCGGTCGAATCAGGATATTCTGTTTATCATCGCTGAGCAGTTTGGGTGGCATCGCTTTCAAGGTTGCGCCGAAGAACATGTTCAGAAACAACGTCTCGACAATATCGTCACGGTGATGCCCTAGCGCAACTTTAGTAGCGCCAATCTGCCGGGCATAACTATACAGACTGCCGCGGCGCATTCGCGAACACAGACCGCAGAAGGTCTTCCCTTCCGGGGTCTTTTCCTTCACAACCGAATAAGTATCCTGCTCGATCACATGGTAATCAACGCCCATGTTTTTCAAATATTGCGGCAGTACATGCTCAGGAAAATCGGGCTGCTTCTGATCCAGATTCACCGCTTTGATATGAAAGGTGATTGGCGCACGCTTCTGCAGACTGAGCAGAATATCCAGCATAGTGTAGGAGTCCTTACCGCCGGAAAGACAGACCATCACCAGATCGCCATGCTCAATCATCTTGTAATCCGCAATCGCCTTGCCGACATCACGGCACAAATTTTTATGGCTGCGATTCAGCAATAATTGATCTTTCTTTTCGCTTAACAACTCAGTACTCCCGCAGAACAAATATTTTCAAGAATAAAATTTCTGATCAGTCTCGGCCATTTTACGCAGACCAGCTGTTGGCAGATACAGTGGACCCAGTTCAGCATATCGATCGGCCATTTCGCAGAATGCGCGACTGCCGACGGAGTCGATATAACGCAAGGCGCCACCACGGAAACGCGGGAAGCCCAGACCGAGAATCAAACCCATATCCGCTTCAATCGCGGTGCCAATAATATTATCTTCGAGACAGCGCACTGTCTCCAGACACAAGGCCAGCATCATCCGATCAATTATTTCCTGATCAGAAAACTGCTTCTGAGCCTTCTGAATGCTTTGCAACTGCATCAGTATCGACTCATCAAATATTTTCTGGACCCGACCACTTTTATCCACTTCGTATTTATAAAACCCTGAACCGGTTTTCTGACCGTAGCAACCATTCTCATGCATCAGATCAATCGCGGTTTTAAACTCATAACGCATGCGCTGAGGGATACCTTCCGCCATCACATTCTGCGCATGCGCTGCGGTATCTATGCCAACCACATCCAACAGATATGCAGGACCCATCGGCCAGCCGAATGCTTCCATCACCCGGTCGATTTCGCGGAAATCTGCACCATCGTAAACCAGTTGCGAGAACGCACCGAAATAAGGGAACAGAATACGGTTCACCAGAAAACCGGGGCAGTCATTCACCAAGATTGGAGTTTTACCCAGACTTTGCCCAAAGGCCATGGTGGTAGCCAGCGTTTGTTCGCTGCTGTTTTCACCGCGGATTACCTCAACCAATGGCATCAAAGGCACCGGGTTGAAAAAATGCATGCCGCAAAAATTCTGTGGACGCTGCAAAGATTTTGCCAACAGGCTGATAGAAATCGTGGATGTATTTGAAGTCAGCACCGCATCATCGCGCAGCCTGGTTTCAACTTCAGCCAGCACATTTTGTTTGATGCCGGTGTTTTCAATAACCGCTTCAACCACCAGATCGGCTTCAGCGAACAGCTCGTAGTCCAGGGTAGGAACAATAGCGGACATCACTTCCAGCATTTTCTTTTCGCTGATGCGCCCCTTCGCGAGCTGCTTTTTTAACTGTTTCTGCGCTTCGCCCGTTCCGAGATCAAGCCCCTGCTGAGCAATATCTTTCATCACAATCGGCGTGCCGGTAACTGCAGACTGATAGGCAATGCCGCCGCCCATGATGCCAGCGCCGATAACTGCCGCGCGTTTGACCGGTTTGGAATTGGCCAGCATCTTCTTTGTCTGACGCTTAAGAAACTGTTCGTTTAAGAATAACTGCACCAGATTGCCAGCGACACTGCTCTTAGCCAGTTCCACAAAGGCCTGATTTTCGAGTTGCAGAGCCTCAGCACGATCAGCAGGTATCGCCTCACACATTGCATGCGTTGCTACCACAGGTGAGGGATAATGCTGCTTACTTTCAGCCAGCGCTGCGTTGCTCAACTCTTCGACAGTGGCTTCCACTTCTGCAGCAGGAATTGCCAGCGGCGTCAGTTTAGGTGTGCGGGCTTCCAGATAATTGAGATTGCCTTCCAGACACTGGCTGAGCATATCCAGCGCCGCATCCAGCAGCAGTTCGTGTGCAACCACCGCATCCACTGCACCGACTTCCAGCGCCTGTGCCGCTTTAATGTTTTTCCCGGTGATCACCCAATCCACCGCATGACGCAAACCAATTAGACGTGGCGCCCGCACCGTGCCGCCAAAACCCGGACAGATGCCCAGTTTAACTTCCGGGAAACCGAGCACCGCTTTTTCACTGGCAACACGGAAGTCCGTGGCCAGACATAATTCCAACCCGCCACCCAGAGCCAGGCCATTAATCGCACACACGGTAGGAATCGGCAGGTCTTCCAGCGCATTGAAAATACTGTTTGTCTCTGCCGCCCATTGCAGCAACTCCTGCTCAGGCAGACGAAAATACTCGGTAAATTCGGTAATATCAGCACCTGCAACGAAACTGCCTTTGGCGCTGACAATGACCAGAGCCACAGCATCGCTGGCGGCGATGGCCGCAACAGCAGCCTTAAGATCCGCAAGCATCAGCCGATTAAAAACGTTAACGGCTGAATCAGGCAGATCCATGGTTAATTTAGCGATGCCTGACTCCAGTTTGACGACCTGAATTGCTTTACCTTTGTAGATCATAAGAATCTGTCCTTGCCAGTAGTGTATAGTCTTGGGGAAACAAGCCGCACATTATAGAGAAACTCCGCAGCCAAGACATCCGATCTGTCGGTAATCCTGAAAACCAATAAAATTAGTGAACGGAACAATCATGCCGCTCTTAAATAGAATGCTGATATTGGGATTAATCCTCAGTGCCTCCAGCCAGATACTCGCCGCCGAACACGCAGTAATCACTATCTACCACCATGTTTCCGAAGACACGCCACCCTCAACCAGCCTGAGCCCGGCACAGTTTCGAGAACATATGGACTACCTGAAAAACAACGGCTTCACTGTACTGCCTCTCAATGAAGTCATCACAGCCCTGCAGAATAAACAGCAGGTGCCGGATAAAACTGTAGTGATTACCTTCGACGACGGCTATAACTCCATCTATGAAGAAGCCTTCCCTTTACTGCAGGAGATGGGCTTTCCGTTCACCGTGTTCATCAATACCCAGCCGATCAACGACAACATGCAAGGCTATATGAGCTGGGACGATATCCGCCGCATGTCCGATGCTGGCGTTATTATTGCCAATCATATGGTGAATCACCCCTATATGATTGACAACGAGCTTGGAGAAACCGACCCCGAGCGCCTGGAACGTTTTCGTCTGGAATTGCTCAGTGCTGAGCAGCAGATACTGCAGGAAACCGGCCAGTCGCACAAAATTATGGCCTATCCCTATGGCGAGTATGACGGCGTCATTAAGCAAATGGTTAAAGCGGAAGAATTTGTCGGCATTGCACAGCACTCAGGGGCTATCGGCTTTCATTCAGATTTTCAGGCTCTGCCGCGCTACCCGCTGGCTGGTATTTACGCACAGATGGATGGCATCCCGGTGAAACTGGAATCGCTGTCCTTTAATGTGCTTAGGCAGGATCCAGAGTCACCTGTCACCGGTGAGCGCAATCCTGCGGTAACGCTGCAGTTTGCGCCGGGTGATTTCAGAGTGTCCGCTCTGGCCTGTTATGCCAGTGGCGAAAATCTGCCCATTACCTGGTTGGATCGTGATGCACTGCTGTTTCAGATCAAGCCAGCGCGCGAGTTCAATTCCCGACGCTGGGGCTATATCTGCACCGCTCCGGCGAATGGGTCAAATCGCTATTTCTGGTATTCAAAATTGTGGATTCGCTCGACTGAGAGCAATGCGGAATAGGCAGTTTTAACCACAGTCCGGGAATGCAATCAGAAATAGCGCTGAATCAGCTGCGGTCCAACGCCTGCAGATCGTTCTGCCGAATCAAGGCATGCAGCTCGCTGATATAAACGTACCCACGCTCGGAGTACTGCAGCAGGCCATGTGCAAGCACCAGCGCATCAAGCGGACGGTCTTGATCACGCATATCACCGCGCAGTTCACGCAAACCGGCATAGGCAGCGTTAGTATTGATGTTGCGAAAATAAGATCGTACTGATCCCTCTATCGACAAATACGAGCGCACCTCGTGTGCCGCATCGGATAAACGACGCTCAGGCACCAGACCGCAGCCTTCATCGAAACACCATTGCCCGAAAATATTATTACCTTCTTTCGCAAAACGTGAGGTCCCCCACGCAGATTCACTAGCCGCCTGAGCAAGCACCAGCGAGACAGGAATCATATCAACTCGCAGCACCAATTCCTGAACCAGATCGTAAACGGGCAAAATGCTCTCGCCCAGACGGTATTCCTGCGCCAGCCCGTTGAGGATATCCATCTCGGTGTCAGTCAAATCCATATCGCGGCGCACAATATCCCAAAGCTGCAGCACCTTGAACCGCTTGTCAGCTATGCGATTATTTTCGGTTTCCACGTAGGCCAGCACAAAGTTAAAAAATGCTGCTTTTTTCTCGTCGATATTGGTAATGGCTTCGAAATCAGGCAAATTGGAGCCACCCGAATACTGTACTGCGGTCTGCAAATCGATTGCGTCGTCTAAGGGAGCGCGAGTGACCTTTGCCGCCATCACAATGACGAAAATCGCCACCAGAATACCAGCCAGAAGCCGCAATAACAGCGGGGCCTTTGGGTGAGATAAAATTTTATTCATAAAAAACAATCACTTATGAAACCAATAAGGTAACTCATGATCGAAAATTACCCGATACCGCTTAACAAATCAATATAACCCGCAATACCGTGAACGCAGAATGTGAATTACTCTGCTGTATCCACAGCGCTGCCGCCACGACAGGCCGGCGATTCAGGAACAGGATTTTCAGAAGCCTTCCACTCTTCACGTGAATACGTGTGCAGAGCCAGCGCATGAACGCTGCTTTTGAGCTCATCAGCAAGCGTGGCGTACACTAACTGGTGACGTTTAACCGCAGACAGACCGCCGAATTTGTTGGAAACGATCGTCAGACGAAAATGGGATTCCGTCGCTGGCCCGCTGTGCATATGGCTTTCGTTCAACACTTCCAGACAATCAGGATCCAGCGCACTTTGCAGCTTGCGACTAATAGTTGATTCTGTACTCATTGCTCGTTTTCCTGATGGTGCGTAAAGGGTGTTGCATTAAGAGAGTGTCGCATGAAGAGAGTTGACTAAAACGAGCTTACACTGTGCACAGGTGTCGGTAAAGAGACCGGCTAAAGCAGGCTTAGTGTGTCAAATGCGAGTATACTTGCCGACTTTTTGGCACTCGCAGCCAGACTTTGTTTGCCGCTAAATACAGGTTGAATGGATATGACGATCTCCTGGTACCCCGGCCATATGTTTAAGGCCAACAAGGAAATGGCGAAAATCATCAAAGAAATCGATGTGGTTATCGAAATTCTTGACGCCCGCATGCCCGCCGCCAGCGCTAATCCACTGCTGAAACAAATGCGTGGTGACAAGCCTTGCCTGCGCATTCTTAATAAGGCTGACATGGCCCAGCCTGAAGTCACCCGTCTGTGGTTGAATTTTTTGAACAGTCAGCCAAATTGCCGCGCAATCGCCAATGGCAACGACATCAAACTTGAGAATGATGCCATTATTAATCAGCTGGAATTGCTGACCGCTGCGGCCGGCCACAAGCGCGGTAAAAAGCAGGCGATGATTGTCGGTATTCCAAATGTTGGCAAATCAACGCTGATGAACCAGATTTCCGGGCGCAAAATTGCCAGAACCGGAAATGAGCCGGCAGTGACCAAAAGTCAGCAACGCATCAAGCTCAACGATAACTGGTATCTGCACGACACGCCAGGCGTGCTGTGGCCCAGGCTGGAAGATCAGAAAGCGGCTTATCGACTGGCCTGCGCCGGTGCTATTAGAAACACCGCCATGGAATTTGAAGACGTGGCGATGTTCGCCGCCGAGTTTTTATTGCGCGATTTTCCAGAGCGTTTACGTGCACGCTATAACATGGGTGAACTGCCTGCCCAGCCCGATCAGCTACTGGAAAAACTGGCTTTGAGCAAGCGCTACACCAAAGGCGGTCATGTTGATTGGCACCGTATTTCTGAACTACTGCTGCATGAGTTTCGTTCCGGAAAACTGGGCCGGATAAGTCTTGAGTTTCCGCCTGCAGTGGCTGCAGCGGCTCCAATACCTGAGACGCCCGTAACGCCTGAAGCGCCTGAAATGCCGGCACCACCAGCAGCACCTGACGCACCCGCAACACCTGAATCACCCGAAACTTAACACCCAACTCAAGAAGTATTATGCAAAGCACTCCAGAATTTGCCAAAGGCCAGCGTTGGCTGAGCGAGACAGAGCCCGAGCTCGGCCTGGGTATGGTCGTCGAGTTTGACTTTCGCACCGTCGCTATTGCCTATAATTCCTGCGGCGAGAATCGTCGTTACTCGCGACAGACCGCACCGCTGAACCGGATCATCTTCAGCGAAGGCGACAGCATCAAGTCCCGCAGTGGGCAGCAGTTCACCGTCAGCGCGGTGGAAATGCGCAAAGATCTCGCCTTCTACAAAGTCTTTGCCGACGATAAGCCCGAGCTCAGCGCCACTCTGCCAGAAACCGAGCTCAGCGACATGCTGCTGCTGAACCGGCCGGTGGACCGTTTGATGACCGGGCAGATTGATAGCTACCAGTGGTTCGCGATGAAGCAGCAGACCTTGGAACAGCTGGGTATTATTGAACAATCGAATGTATTAGGCCTGTGCAGCGGCCGCACCGAACTGATTCCGCATCAGCTTTATATCGCCGCTGAAGTCGCGCGCCGCTATGCACCGCGCGTGATGCTGGCCGATGAAGTCGGCCTGGGCAAAACCATTGAAGCTGGCCTGATACTGCAGCAGCAACTGGCCAGCGGTCTCGCCAGCCGGGTGCTGATTATTGTTCCCGAAGCGCTGTTGCATCAGTGGCTGGTGGAAATGCTACGGCGCTTTAATCTGCGTTTCAGTCTGCTCGATGCCGAGCGCTGTGAGGCGATTGCCGAAGAGCATCAGGATAATCCTTTCCTGGACGAACAGTTGATTTTAACCAGTATGGGCCTGCTCAGCAGCAATCCGACCATCTTTGCTCAGGCCTGCGCAGGCGAATGGGATCTGTGTATTGTCGATGAGGCGCATCATCTGCAGGATAGACCATCTGAAGGTGAAAAAAAGAGTGCGGAACAATCAGGGACTGAGCAAACCGGCGCTGAACAACAGCCCGCCGAAACCGATTACACCCGTATGCAGAAGCTGGCGCAAAGCACCAACGGCATGCTGCTGTTGACCGCTACGCCGGAGCAACTGGGCGATGAAAGCCATTTCGCGCTGCTGCGTCTGCTCGATCCGCACCGCTTCAACAGCTATAACGAGTTCCGCGCTGAACAGGCACATTATCGCAGTCTCGCCAGCACGATTAATGAATTGCTGGAGATTCCGAAAAGCCGGACTGGCAATGCCTCTGACATGAAAGAACAGCAGGCCAAAGTTCAGCAACTGCTCGATGAACACGGGACCGGCCGGATTCTGTTTCGTAATACCCGTCGATCATTGACTGGCTTTCCCGAGCGCAAGCTGAACGCATGGCCGTTGGGGAAAAATGCCGGGGAAGCAAACGGGCGGCCACTGAGAAAGGTGCTGCATACATATCTGGCACGCCCAGATATAGAAGCAGACAAAGAACCAGACGAAGAAAACCTGAACACTGATCTGATCCCCGGCACAGATCTGCAGATAGATGCAGATTCCATGGAAGCCAACTGGCCCGCCACCGAACCGCGCGCACAATGGTTGATCAAATTTCTGCACAAGAACCGCAAAGATAAAGTACTGCTGATCTGCGCCGAGGACCGCACCGCCGTGGAGCTCGAGCGTTATCTGCGCGTTGGTGCCGGCATCCGCAGCAGTGTGTTCCATCGTCATATGAATATTGTGGAACGCGACCGTGCCGCCGCCTACTTTGCCGGTTCAGAAGAAGGTGCGCGCATTCTGGTGTGCTCTGAGATAGGCAGCGAAGGCCGTAACTTCCAATTCTGTCGGCATCTGGTCCTGTTCGACCTGCCCCTGAACCCCGATCTGCTCGAACAGCGTATCGGCCGGCTCGACCGCATCGGTCAGAAAAACACCATCCAGATTCATGTGCCCTATCTGCTTGGTACTGAACAGGAAGTCCTGTTCCGGTGGTACCAGGAAGCCCTTGACGCATTTGTAACAGTAGCGCCAGCGGCATGGCGGGTGTATCGCGAGCATGAACAGCGGTTGAAGCAGTTTCTGGACGCAGCCCGTTTCGGGTCAGCCGGAATGAACGATCAGCTAAACCAGGAATTCGAACCCTTTCTGCAGCAGGCGGCAGCTCGAACAAAATCGCTGCAACAGGAAATGGAGAAGGGCCGCGACCGTTTACTGGAAATCAATTCCTTTCGCGAAGACGAAGCCAAAGCCGTGATTAAGGCTATTACTGAATTTGAAGCCAAAGCCTCGCCGCAGACCCTGCTGTGCAATATCTTCGACAGCTATGGCATCGATTATGAGCAGAATTCCGATGACACCTGGACCCTGTTTCCGGGCGAAGAAATGCTGCTGCCCTCCTTTCCCGAAATGCCCGATGAAGGCATCGACGCCAGCTTTCACCGGCAGACCGCATTGCACCGCGAAGACGTGCAGTTCCTGCACTGGCAGCACCCGCTGGTGCGTGGAGCGATGGATCTGGTGCTGGACACCCATCTCGGCCGCGCTGCCGTCAGCGCATTTAACAGCGCACATACGCATCCGGCGCTGGCACCCTGGCCGCTGGTGGTCGAAACGCTTTACCGCATCGTGATTCCAGCGCCGCGGCATCTGCAACTGCAGCGCTATTTCCCGGCAACCAGCAAGCAGTTCATGGTGGCGCTCAGTTTTGATTCGATTCAGGACAGCCCAAAGCAAATCAACGTGCCGACCGACGAAATGCAGCAGTCACTGCGCTATATCGACAAACACGAGGCATTCCGGCTGGTTAAACAATACCAGGCGGAACTGCAGACGCTGATGCAGCACAGTGAACATCTGGCAAAGTTGGCGATGGGAAAATCTGTTAACATGGCGGCGAAGGCAATGCTGGAAACGCAAACTGCCGAGATCCGCCGGCTGGTATCGCTCAAGCAGCGCAACCCCAATGTGCGTGACTCAGAGTTGGAATATCTGCGCAATCAGACCCTGCAGCTGCATGCGAGCTTCAAACAGGCTAGTGTTGAACTGGTCGCGGTTCATGTGATGTTCGGACAGAAGGCTGATTAGTTTCCATCGCCGTAAATACCAGAACCGTATATTCCGGGACCGTAAACACCAGCATCGTATCTGACAGTCCAGACCCGCTGTATAAAGAATATCGTAATCAAATGCATCGTAATTTAAAGCATCAGCAAGGAGTAGTTGCCGAATGAGTATATCGATACAAAAGCAGGCACAGTTGAAAAACCAGGCCAATCATCTGCACGCTGCGTCGCTAAGCGCACCAGCCACCCATCCCTCCTTTGAGTGGATTCGCAGCCAGCACATTCCGTCCCTGAACGTCACCATGGAAGAGTATCGTCACAAAAACACCGGCGCCCAGTATTATCACCTGGCCTCCGACAATCCCGAGAATGTGTTCCTTGTGGCACTGCGTACCGTGCCGATGGACTCCACTGGTGTGGCCCATATACTGGAGCACACGGCGCTGTGTGGCAGCGAAAAGTATCCGGTGCGCGATCCTTTTTTCATGATGATCCGCCGCTCGCTCAACACCTTTATGAATGCCTTTACCAGCAGCGACTGGACCGCCTACCCCTTCGCCAGTAAGAACCGCAAAGATTTCGATAATCTGCTGCAGGTCTATCTGGACGCGGTGTTCTTCTCCCGGCTGCACGAACTCGACTTTGCCCAGGAAGGCCACCGCCTGGAGTTCAGCGACGCCGAAGACAGCAGCAGCGAATTGCAATACAAAGGCGTCGTCTATAACGAAATGAAAGGCGCCATGAGCTCTACTAACGCGATTCTTTGGCAGACGCTCAGCCGCTATCTGTTCCCCGGCACCACTTACCATTACAACAGTGGCGGCGAACCGGATCACATTCCGGACCTGAGTTATCAGGATCTGAAAGATTTCTACAAGTCGCACTACCATCCCAGCAATGCCGTGTTCATGACCTATGGCGATATTCCTGCAATAGAACATCAGGAAAAGTTTGAAACCCTGGCACTGGCACGCTTCGACAAGCTTGATATCAATATCGTGGTTGAAGACGAGAAACGCTATTTTTCCCCGGTGCGCGTGCAGGAATCCTATCCACTGGATGAGGCTGATGGCAGCAACAAAACCCATGTGGTGATGGGCTGGCTGCTCGGAAAAAGCACCGATCTGGAAGAACTGTTTGAAGCGCAGCTGCTCAGCTCCGTGCTGCTTGATAACAGCGCCAGCCCCTTGATGCAGGTATTGGAAACCACAGAGCTGGGTAAATCGCCCTCGCCTTTGTGCGGCCTTGAAGACAGCAACCGGGAGATGAGTTTCCTGTGTGGTCTGGAAGGCTGCGCTGACGACAGCAGCGCCGCGGTCGAGCAATTGATCCGCTCTACGCTGGCGGCCATTGCGGAAAATGGCGTTGATCAGCAACAGGTAGAAGCGGCACTTCATCAGCTTGAACTGAGTCAGCGGGAGATTTCCGGTGACAGTCATCCCTACGGTTTGCAACTGATTCTGACCGGCTTATCGGCAGCGATTCACCGAGGCGATCCGATTCAGGTCATGGATATCGATCCGGTGCTGGCGGGGTTGCGCGAAAAAATCAAAGATCCGCAGTTTGTACCGAATCTGATTAAGCAGCATCTGCTGAGCAACCATCACACGGTGGTGCTGACCTTGCAACCGGAGCCGGAATTATCCGAGCGGCAATTACAGGCGGAAATGCAACGTCTGCGTCAGATTAAAGAACAGCTGAGCCCCGCTCAGATTGAAGAAATCGTGGCACGCAGCAAGGCTCTGGCCCAGCGCCAGGCACAGGAAGATGATCCCGGCAGCCTGCCTAAAGTCGGTCTGGAAGATGTGCCTGGCGAAGTACCCGAATTAGTACCGCAGAATAAAGAATTGAAAACCCGTACCGACAAAGTGGTTCCTGTAACTTTTTACGGTCAGGGCACTAACGGCCTGTGTTATCAGCAGATTGTGGTGGACCTGCCTCAGCTTGATGAGGAACTGCTGCCGCTGCTGCCTTGGTATACCAGCTGTCTTACCGAGTTTGGTATCGGCAATAAAACCTATCAGGATGTGCAGACCTGGCAATCGCGGGTCAGCGGCGGGGTTAACTGCTATGCCAATATTCGCAGCGATGTCGGCGATGAACAGCAGAGCAAATCGATTCTGGTGCTGTCCGGCAAAGCCCTGCAGAGCAATCAGCAGGCGCTGGCAGAACTGCTGCATGCAACATTCCACGACTGCCGCTTCGATGAGCAGCAACGGCTGCGCGAAATTCTGGAACAGATTCTGTCCCGTCAGGAAGGCGGTATCACCGGGCGCGGCCACAGTCTGGCGATCGGTCTGGCGAGCAGCCGGATGAGTCCGAGCGCGGCGCTCAGCTACCGCTTTGGCGGCCTGGCCGGCATCAAGGCGCTCAAGTCAGAAAGCAAACAGTTCGATAAGCAGGAATATATTGAAAGCGTGCTGGCTAAATTCGCGAAACTGCATAAGCAGATTCTGCAGGCGCCTCGGCAGTTCCTGCTGATCGCCGAAGAGAATCATGGCGATGAAGTGATTCAGAGTCTGGATTCGGTGTGGCGCGATACCGATCAACTGGCCGGTGAGACATTCACCGCGCTGCAGTTGCCGTCGGTGCGCGAGAACGTGCAGCAGATGTGGACCACCAATACACAGGTTAATTTCTGTGCCCGCGCTTATCCTACCGTTACCGCTGCCCATCCTGATCATGCCGTGCTGGCTGTCCTCAGCGGCTTCCTGCGCAATGGCTATCTGCACCGGGTTATCCGTGAGCAAGGTGGTGCGTACGGCGGCGGCGCGGATCAGGACGCCAATTCAGCATCGTTCCGGTTCTACTCCTATCGAGATCCGCGCTTTGAAGAAACCCTGCACGATTTCGATCGCGCAGTGGATTGGGTAGTCACAGGACAGCATCAGTGGCGACAGGTGGAAGAAGCAATCCTTGGCGTGATCAGCGCTATGGATAAGCCTTCATCGCCTGCAGGCGAAGCCAAACAACATTTCTACAATGCTGTATTCGGACGTACCCGCGAGCAGCGTGCGGCGTTCAGAAAGCGGGTTCTGGAAGTGCAGGTGGATGATCTGCGCGAGGTAGCCATTCGTTATCTGCAGGGCAAACCTTCCAGTACTGGTGTGCTTAGTAGTACTGGTCAGTTAAAAACAGCTGAACAACTCGGCTTGGAAGTTTTTAATCTTTAACTGCAATTTAATCAAAGACTTGTGGTTATAATTTAAAGTATAAAAAGAGCTGAAAATTAATGTATTTATTTTATTTTCAAAATAAATGGAACTAAGCCTGAACCCTGTAGTCTGAGTTTATGTAGGTAGATGCGGACAAAATTGTGGGTTTTGTTTCATTTTATCTCTCCCTTGATAGTAGTATTTTTAAGCCCAACTTCGGTTGGGCTTTTTTTTGGCAATTTTTTCTTAATGTCTTTCTAATTTAATCAACACATTAGTTGCAACTGCTGGTGACAATTCTGATGTTCGATATCCGTTAACAGGACCTGCAGGGCATACAAAAATCTTCAGAAAAATACCCGCATGAACCAGTTCTTACCCAACTCCCGCTCACACTGCGCAAATTGCGCCTGGTAGCGGTCGGCATTGCTCTGTACACGCTCAGCGGTGGCAAGCAGGGTGGCATTACCTGCGTAACTGCCACGCGCAAAGCCGGTATTGCCCTCGTGGTAGGCCAGATAAAGATTGCGGGCATCACTGTAGGAAATGTTGTTGCGCTGATGACTGTTGCGGTTATACCAACCGATAAAATCGATGGCATCGCCAAAATTGGAGCGCATGGCGAGACGATTGCCGGTTACCTGCCGATACTCTGACCAGGTCGTGTCCAGCGCCTGCGCATAGCCGAACGCTGAACTGGGTCGGGTCCATGGAATCACCCAGAGGATGCGGTTGCGTTGCGGGCGGATGCGCGCCTGGTAAGCTGATTCCTGGTAAATGAACGCCATCGACACATGAATCGGGACACCCCAGCGCTGCTCGGCGCGCTCAGCGGCTTTGTACCAGGAGCGCCTGTCCTCGAACATATTACAGACATTGGAGGTATCCTGGGGCGGTGAGGCGATGCAGGCAGTGAGGCTGATGAACAAACCGCTCAGCAGCAGAGGACGCACCGTCAGACTGATGATTCGGCTAGCGACTCTGGTGGCGGTTGTGCTGATTTCCGTTAATGCAGTCATGCTCCCGTCATCTCATCCAATAAGCGCAGAAACTCCTGCTCATCAATAATAGTAATACCCAATTCCTGAGCTTTGTCCAATTTTGAACCGGCACCAGGGCCGGCGACAACACAGTTGGTCCTGGCAGACACACTGCCTGCCACTTTTGCACCCAGCGCCTGCAACCGGGCTTTGCCTTCATCGCGGCTCATTGATTCCAGCGTACCAGTGAGCACATAAATCTGGCCCTTCAAGGCATCCGACTGCGCTGTGGGCTCGTGTTCCCGCCAGTGTACCCCGGCCTCCTGCAAGCGCCTGAGCACCGCCACATTGTTCTCGTTTCGAAAGAACAACGCAATATGCTCCGCCACTATCGGGCCGACATCCTCAACTTCCAGCAACAGTTCATCAGTGGCCTGCATCATCGCGTCCAGGCTGCCAAAATGCGAGGCCAGTGCCAGCGCGGTGGCCTCGCCCACTTCGCGGATGCCCAGGCCATACAGAAATTTAGTCAGTGTGGTGGTTTTACTTTTCTCGATGGCTTGTAACAGTTTGTCCGCGGATTTACTGCCCATGCGCTCCAGTGCTTCAAGCTGAGATTTTCGCAAACTGTAAATATCAGCAACATCCTGCAGCAGCTGCTGGTCGACCAACTGCTCAATCAGTTTCTCGCCCAGCCCTTCGATATCCATCGCAGCTCGGCTGCAATAGTGCCGGATCGACTCTTTTCGCTGCGCCGGACAAAACAGCTCGCCCGAACATTTATAAAGCACCTCACCATCGAGCTCCACCGCCGATCCACAGGCGGGACACTGCGAAGGCATAACAATTTCGCGGCGCTCCGAGGCAGGAGATAAAGAACCGCTTTGCAGTCCCGCCGCCGCTTCAATTTCATCAGAACGAATTACACTGACGATCTTCGGAATTACATCGCCAGCCCGGCGCACAATCACACGATCACCAATACGCACGCCTAGACGCGCAATCTCATCCATATTGTGCAGGGTAGCATTGCTGACGGTGACGCCGCCGACAAATACCGGCTCCAATCGCGCGACCGGTGTAATAGTGCCGGTTCTACCTACCTGGAATTCAACATCGTTGACCACAGTAGCGACTTCTTCGGCGGGGAATTTATAGGCCATTGCCCAGCGCGGGGTGCGGGCAGTGCTGCCCAGATCATTCTGAAGTGCCACGCTGTTCACTTTAATCACCGCACCGTCGATTTCATAATCAAGCTTTGCGCGCTTTTCCAGAAGCGTGTCGGTATAGCTCAGGCACTGCTCGAAACCGGTGACTACGGTGCTCTCCGAATTGATCGGAAAGCCCCACTGTTTCAGCAGCGCAAAAATAGCACCCAGATCGCCTGGCCATTGAAAGTCTGTGTCGGCAGCAAACTCCACCAGGCCGGTGCCATAAACAAACATGCGCAGCGGCCGCTGGGCTGCAATGCGCGGATCAAGCTGGCGCAGTGTGCCGGCTGCTGCGTTGCGTGGATTAACAAAGGTCTTGCCGCTGCCGCTTTGTTCGGACTCGCGATTCACCTGCGCAAAACCCGAGCGGCTCATGTAGATCTCGCCACGCACTTCCAGGCGCAGAGGCATGGGCAGACCAGTGTGTTCGATTTCCGGAAGGCGCAAAGGAATGTCGTGCAGAGTGCGAACGTTGTGAGTGATATCCTCGCCAGTGACGCCATCGCCGCGCGTTGCACCGCGCACCAGCGCACCATTTTCATAGAGCAGGCTGACCGCTATACCATCTACTTTGGGCTCGCAGCTGTAGTCAATCCCGGCATGGGTATCGAGGCGTTTCTTTAAGCGGGTTTCAAAATCGAGCAGATCCTGGCGGGTAAATACTTTGGCCAGCGACATCATCGGCAGCTCATGCACCACCTGCGAAAAAGAGCTAAGTGGCGCTCCGCCTACGCGCTGGGTTGGCGAATCCGGCGCAATCAGTTCGGGATACTTTGCTTCGAGCTCTTCCAAACGCACATACAAAGCATCGTAATCTGCGTCCGGAATAAGCGGGGAATCGTGCTGATAGTAAAGCGAATTATGGTAGTTTATCTGGCGTCGCAGCTGTTCTATTTCTTGCTTTCCAGCGTCCTCTGGCATATCCATCGCCGGCGCCCTTTACTTGCCCTGTTTATGCGGCTGTCGCAGTTGCAGCAGTTCGAAATCCCGGATGCGTTGACGGTAGTGCTCGACAGTCTGCGCAGTCATGACGCTGCGGTTGTCATCCTTCATTTCGCCGTCGAGCATGGAGCGAATCTTTTGTGCCACGTCGAGCATTTTATTAAAGGCCTGCATATTGTTGATCACATTAGGCAGCGTCAGGAAGAAACAAAGACCGCGGGTGGAGAAATCATTGATCTTGTTCAGGTCGAAAGTGCCAGGATTAACGGCATTAGCAATGCTGAATAAAACCGGGCCGGTGCCGCGATCATCAACGTGTCGATGGAAAATATTCATATCGCCGAAACGCATACCGCAACTGAGCAAAGCCTGCAACACATCGACTCCCGCAAATTCGCGGTCGGTTCTGGACATCACATTGATGATCAGCACTTCGTTGTATTCCGGATCCGTGTTGTTGTTTTGAGTGGTACGTGGCTCCTCTATTGCCTGGCTCATTGCTGGGGCTTTCTTGTTCACAGTCTTTTTCGGAGGCTTTGCTGCAGGTGCAGGCTGTTCGTAAGAATCATCTGAGTACCTATCGTCTTCGTACAATGCTGGATCAGAAGGCAGCGGCGCGCCCTCGTTTTCCATGTCCAACAGACTCCGTTGCTGAGGTTTCGGCTGCTGCGGCTGACGCGGTTGCGGCTTTTGCACACGGGGCGTTTCACGTGGCGCACTGAGTTCGTTGAAGGGATCATCAAACAGAATATCATTATCGTCACTGAGGACCGGGGCGTTCAAATCCGAATCATCGAGAACGGGATCACTGCGGTCACGGTCTGCTGCAGCCGCAGCTTGACGCTGGGCTTTTTCATCCGCACGCTGCTGAGCGGCGAGCGCCTTCTGCTCTTGCTGTTCAGCTTTCTCATGCGCTCTTTGACGGCCGCGCTCTTCAGCTTCCGTCTGTCTTCGCTGCAACAATTCCCGTTTCTCTTCCGCCGCGACTTTGCGCTGATCTGCCGCAGCCGCAAGGCCGGCAGTAACCGCAGCCCATTTGGCGCCGACCCAACTCATTAAACCGCCAGGTGCAGACTGGGCAGCCTGGTCGCGGTATTCTTCATCGGCGCCGTCGTCGTCAACGTCGTCGTCAAAGTCGTCGTCATCGGCCCGGTCAACGCCGAGAATATCGTCATCGGTCAAACTGTCACCCGTGAACATCTCCTGGAACCCATCATCGGCGAGTTGCTCTTCGTCATCGTCGTCGCGGTCATCGTCAGAGAGGTCTTCTTCGTCATCCTCAAAGTCGTCATCCTCGAAGTTGTCATCACCTGGTTCGCGGTACATCACATCCTCGTCAATTGAATCTTGAATGGTGGCACGTGTTTCAATTATATCGTTCAGCACTGGCGGCTGTTTAATCTCAACTTCAATCCGCTCCGGTTCCATGTAGCTTATGTCGGCGTATTCGTCGTCGGCATCCTGGTCGGCTGCGGCCAGTTCCGAGTCAAGCGCGGATACAGTTTCGTCGTCGTCCTCATCGTAGTCGTCAAGGTCTTCCTGAAATTTCTCCAGCTGTTCGTCAAGCTGCTCATCCAGATCGTTGGTTTGCTTAAGGGCTTCGTCGAGCGCTTCATCAAACTCTTCGTCCAACTCGTCTTCATCGAGGTCGTCATCCTGCTCATCGCCATCCTGATTGAGTTCGTCATCATCAAGCTCGTCATCATCAGCGTCGTTCTGGCCGAGGGCTTCGTCGTCATCCGGGTCGAGATCGTCCTGGTGGGAATCATTTTGATTAAACGCTTCATCATCAGACAGTTCATCGGGCTCTTTGTTCAAACCTGCGTTGTTCAAACCTGCGTTGTTCAAATCTGCGTTGTTCAAATCTGAGTTGTTCAAACCTGAGTTGTTCAAACCTGAGTTGTTCAAATCTGAGTTGTTCAAAGTCCCGTAGTTCAAACTTTCGTTGCAATCCTCGTTATCCAGAAGCTCGTCAAATTGCGCTGAGGCCTGTGCGGTTTTGTTGGCTTTGAGTTCTTCATCCAGTTCATTTTCAAGCGCACTGATAAGGTCGTCCATATCAGGAGTCTCTTTGGCGGAATTGATAACAGAAGTATGAGCAATTGACACCGGCGCAGTCAGCACCGGAGAAGTAAATACCAATGGAGCCGAAATCGGGGATGCTGAAACCGATGACACTGAAAGCGGAGACGTGGAATTAGAATGAGTTAAAACCGCTGAACTGGTAACAGAAGGCGTCAAATCCAGGTCAGCATTATCCACAGTGAAATCAGGACTGGACACTGGATTCATCAACATCGGATCAGATTGAGAAGAGACAGCTGACGTCGCCGCGAATGCACCCGACGCGCTCCTGGTCGAACCACCACCAACCACACCACCAGAAACTTTCGAACCACCCCGCCCATATTTGGCAGCAGCAGTTTTCGCCGGCGTGGCAAAGCGTGAATTCTGTTTCATCACATGCGCGAAAGAACGCTCCACCACGCGGGCGCCGCCATTGGGCAATTCACGAAACTCGATTTCTTCCAGATCATAAACGGGAACGTTTTTTTCCAGCGCGATTTTTAACTGCCCGCGGCGCGAACTGATTGCAACATAGAGACCCCGCAGGATGATCCCTACGATACCCAGAATCAAAATAAGAATTAAAAGTTCCCTGAGACCCATATCGCAGAAAATCCCGCTCGAAAATTTGTTATAGAAATTTCATGAATACTACAACGTAAGCGCCCACTAATTAAAGTATTACTTACATCGCGGCCAATTCAGCAGCCTCATCAATATCCACTGCCACAATGCGCGATACGCCCGGTTCGTGCATAGTGACTCCTAACAATTGATTAGCCGTCTCCATGGTCAGCTTATTGTGAGTGATAAAGATAAACTGAACCGCCGAAGACATCTCCTTCACCAGCCGAGCATAGCGCCCCACATTGGCATCGTCCAGCGGAGCGTCCACTTCGTCCAGCATGCAAAACGGCGAGGGATTGAGCTGGAAAATCGAGAACACCAGCGCGATGGCCGTCATCGCTTTTTCACCACCCGATAACAGATGAATGGTGCTGTTACGTTTCCCGGGCGGGCGTGCCATGATCGCCACACCCGTGTCCAGCAGATCCTCGCCGGTCATGTCCAGATAGGCATGGCCGCCACCGAACACTTTCGGGAACAACTCCTGCAATCCTGAGTTGATCTTGTCGAAGGTTTCCTTGAAACGGGTACGGGTTTCCTTATCAATTTTGCGGATCGCATTTTCCAGGGTAAGCAGCGCTTTTTCCAGCTCATCATTTTGCGCGTCCAGATATTGCTTACGCTCGGACTGCTGCTTGAACTCATCGATCGCTGCCAGATTAATCGCACCCAAACGCTGCACGCGCTGAGCAATCGCCGCCAGTTCCGTTTCGCAAGTTTCCTGATCCAGATCCTCAGGCAGATTTTCCAGCACCGTTTTCAATTCGTATTGGCTGGCCTGCAACTGCTCCTCAAGCGCCTGACGTTTTACCAGGTCGCCCTCTGTTTTCAGCCGGTTCTCCATGAGCTGCTCACGCAGTCCGGCCGCAGTACGTTCGAGCTGCCCACGCTGCTGTTCCAAGGCCCGCAGTGTATATTCATTGTCATCAGCCCGCGCTTTGGCGGCGGCCAACTGCCCTTCCACCTCAAGGCGTTTCTCCAACTGCAATTCCAGCTCAGCTTTTTTGATCGCCAGCGGCTCATCAGAATTCTGCAACTGCTGAGACAGCGACGAAATACGCTCTTTGGAACGCTGCACCTGCGAGGCCATCCGGTCCATGGTTTCGCGCACTGAGCGCAGCTGCGATTGCAGCAACTGCTGACGCATCATCAACTGATGGGCGATGTCTTTATCGTGGCGGGCTTGCTGACGGATCTGATCCAGCGCCTGGCGCCGATCATCGCGCTGCTGCAATAACTGCTCGCGCCGTTCCACATCCTGTTCCATCGAATCCAGTGCCATCTGCAGCGTCATGCGGGCCTGTGCGGTATTCTCTTCTTCGAGAGCCAACTGCTTCAGCAACTCATCCAGTTCATGCTGCAAGCGGCTGCGGCGCAGCGTGTTCTGCTCCTCTTTGGCCAGGCGTGCGCTGAGCTGGGATTTGATCTCGCTGCTCTCGCGGGCAGTCAGTGCAATCTGGCGCTGCAAAGTTTCGCGCTCGCTTTCGATGTCCTTTAGCAGTTGACGGCTTTGCGCCTGCGTTTCCAGCAGCTGCTCAACCTGTTCTTCTAACCGCTCGATAGCAGCAGCAAGCCCGGAAATCTCGCCTTTGCGCTCCAGCAGGCTGGCATTTTCATCAGCCGCCTTGCGTAC
>JBDNGQ010000243.1:0-7123 GCA_041689205.1 Pseudohongiellaceae bacterium
GCAAGACATGCAAAAACGAGTTGAGTTTCGGAAGCCATATGCTCTCTCCAATGAGATACTTTTTATAATTATTTACCAGGGAGCCTCTAAATATCCAGCAGCTTCAGCACTTCATAGGTGACATACGCTGGCCAGAGGAAAGCCTGCAGAATTGCCAGAAAAAACCCCATCACCCCGGTCGACTGTTGCACAAAGTAAACAGCGGCACCGATGAATGCAAGGAAAAA
Organism: Pseudohongiellaceae bacterium; assembly: GCA_041689205.1. Lineage (GTDB taxonomy): Bacteria > Pseudomonadota > Gammaproteobacteria > Pseudomonadales > Pseudohongiellaceae > JAVVEG01. The sequence continues at coordinate 228 of JBDNGQ010000243.1, forward strand.
AACGAAACCAGTCTGACTGACAACTTTTGTATTTTTATCTGCCATAGTTTCCTCCGAATACACTATTCCTGATCTGCTGAATAAGCTCCGCGCTGTGCCAGGCTATTCAGGCGAGCTCGTTTGGAAAACTCCCGCTGCGCCTGCTCGCGATTTTGAGGGTCGCCGGACCAGGCTTTCATCGCAGTTTCCTGCAAAGCACGCCCGTAGGAAAAGCTCAGATTCCAGGGTGCATTGCCCTTCAGTTGATTCAAGGCATTAAGATTGGCGCTCGCCTCTTCAGGGCTTTGGCCACCTGACAAGAAATTGATGCTCGGCACCGCTGCCGGGACCGTGCGGCGCAAGATGCGCAGTGTCATCTCCGCTACCTGCTCCGGTGACGCTTTGGCGGCAGCCTTACCCGGGGTCACCATACTCGGTTTGAGAATCATGTATTCCAGCTTTACCTGGTGCTGATGCAGCGCACGGAAGACTGCATGCCAGACCTGTTCATTAACCTGTGCTGCCCGGTCCATATCATGATCACCGTCGATCAGCACTTCAGGCTCCACGATCGGAACAATCCCCTCGGACTGACAAACAGCAGCGTAGCGCGCCAGCATTTCTGCATTTGCGCTCAGGCCGAGCGCGGTCGGATTGCGATCAGTAATTGGATACACCTCCCGCCACTTAGCGAAGCGGGCTCCCTGCGCCTTGTAGCGTTGCAAACGTTCGCCAAGTCCATCGAGGCCATAGGTGATCATGTCGCCGGGTGCACCGCAGAGTGACCCGGTACCTTTATCGACTTTAATACCAGCAATAATGCCCTTGCTGGCAGCCAGTTTCGGCAAGGAATTGCCCTGGTCGTCGCTCTGCCCCAGAGTCTCCTCATAGAAAATCACGCCGCTGATGTATTTGCCCACGTCAGGGGTCGACAGCAGCATGGAACGATACCAGCGCCGGTTCTCTTCGGTCGACTCCACCCCGATGGCCTGAAATCGCTTTGTGATGGTACCGGTGCTTTCGTCGGCGGCAAGAATACCCCGCTCAGCATCAATCAGATCGGCTATGGTTTTTTCGAGTTGTTCAGAGATAGACATGCTTCGGCGCCTCCAATCGGGCTTCAGATTTGTCTATTCTAGGACGGATCAGGGCGAGGTGAATTGATCTGAGAACGTGTTGGAGGTGGGTTCGCCAAGAGCAGTGAGCACGCAGATCTGCGCGCTGATATCGCCTGTCAATGGGGCGACTGAGCTCAAATTCTATTGTTCGCTTGAATATTCGCCGGGTTACCCCATCTACAGAACATGGAGCAAATGAATATGATTGAACAAGCGAATCTGCAACTAATTATTCTCGGAACGTTATTTGTATTTTCATGGCTGATGATAAAGCTTATTCGGCACTTGAAAACCAAAAAAATAGATACCGAACTCTGGTGTACTGTCTTCGAGGGAATGACTCAAGGTGCTCTGCGGCTGGATCATTTAAAAAACCCAGGCACAGTGATTGAGAAGAAAATGAGGAGAGATGGCAAAGACAGAGATCCTCTTGACCTTGATCTTCTGGTTGAGCTGAAAATTGATGAGCGCTCGCCTCAGCAGAGAGACGAGCGGCAGTAACATCTATTTTGACTTAACAGTCTCAATCCACTGATTCACACGACGTTCCAGCAAAGCCAGCGGCATGGCACCGCCCAGCAACACCGTGTCGTGATAGGCACGGATATCGAAATCGTCGCCAAGCTCCGCTCTGGCATGCTCACGCAGTTCCAGAAACTTGTTCATACCGATCTTATAAGACGTCGCCTGACCAGGCATAACGATATAGCGCTGCACTTCAGCGCGAATCGCGGCTAAAGGCACCGAAGAATTGCTGGCGAAATACTCAATCGCCTGTTGCTCAGTCCAGCCTTTGGCGTGCAGGCCCGTGTCTACCACCAGACGAATGGCTCGCCACATCTCAGACGTCAGGCGCCCGAACTGAGAATAGGGGTCGACATAGGTACCCGGCATTTCACTGGCCAGACGCTCTGCGTACAGACCCCAGCCTTCTGAGTAGGCAGTAAAGCCGGCCTGGGTGCGGAACTGAGGGATCTCTTCCAGTTCCTGTGCAATAGATATCTGCATATGGTGACCCGGAAGCCCTTCGTGATAGGCAATCACTTCCATTTCGGATTTTGGCATCGCCGTCATGTCAGACAGGTGTGCGTAGTAGATGCCCGGACGGCTGCCATCCGGTGTACCCGGGTAGTAGTGCTGCGCCGCGCCATCCTGTTCGCGGAAAGCTTCGACGCGTCTCACCTCCAGATCTGCCTTGGGCAGAGTGCCAAAATAATCAGGCAGGGTTGCCTTGATATTCTCAATCGCCAGGGTGGCATCATCAATATAAGCCTGGCGGCCTTCATCATTATTGGGGTAGTAGAAACGCTCATCATCTTTGGTTTCGCGCAGCATCACAAAGAAATCCTGCAGCGGACCCTGAAAGCCGGTGAGCTCTTTGACTGCTTCCATCTCAGCGCGCAGACGAGCCACTTCAGCCAGACCGATCTCATGAATCTCATCGGCAGTCAGGTCCGTGGTGGTTTGAGCGGCTAGCAGGAAATTGTAGTAAGCGAGTCCATTGGGCTGTGATACCAGACCGGTGGAAACCGCAGGTACCTTAGACATTTCCGACTCCGCCCAGGCAATGATCTTCTCATACGCGGGAGCGAAGTCTTCCAGCATCGCGGCTCTTGCCTGAGCAAGCAGTTCATCAGCGGCCAGCTGGCTCAGTTTTTCTGAGGCCATCAGGGCCTCCACCGCAGACCTGGCATCGGTCCAGATAGCAGATTCACCGCCTTCGGTAAACGGGGTACCGCTGATCACCTTGCGGGATTGCTCAATAACACCCGCAAGTGCAAAACCCGGTGTAATCACTCCACGATTGGCAGATTCCACGGCCCGCGCTACCAACTGCTCAAGAGCCCGGGCACTTTCTCTAACTCGCGAAATAAGGGCTTCAAAGTCGGCGGTATCTTCCACATTGTGGAAGCTGATCAGGAAGGTTGGCAAAAAGCTTTGTGCGCCATTCATCTGGTCAAAAGTCAGCCCGTTATAGCGGAACTCAACGCCGCGTGCAGCCTGCTCGTACTGATACTTCCAGATATCCCAGGAAGTCTGAGCTTCAATATCAAGGCTGGCGTAATCAAACCCCCGTTCCATTTCCTCGACGCTCTCACGCACCCAGTCAAGCTGGCGGTCTTCGGCAGCCACCGACATATCATCAATCTCGCCGTAGCGGTCTTTGCGGCCAAGGAAGGTCATCTCGATCGGACTGAATTGAAGCTGCTCTTCAAACTTCGTATCGAACCAGGCATTCAAGCGCTGGGATTCGGTTTGTTCAGCTGCAGCCGTTACTGGCGCGGCGTCCTGTGTGGCCGGGGTGGTGGTAGATGGAGATTCGCTACACGCCATCAGGGCGAATAAAAGAGCAAGAGAGACGGTAAAGTTGCGCATGATTGAACTTATTCCTCGCGGCTGGGGTGGTGATTTAGAAAAAACCGCAGTCTATAGGAAGCTTCAATCTTAGGCCAGTCTGCTCCTTAGAAGTTTGAGTCATATGAGGATCGTTACTGGACAAGCGCTTTCTGAGCATATACCTTCTGTCCGCTTATTATTCCTTGAAAAGCTGTTGATTTTGCCATTCGGAGCAATCTAATGCGTAAGCTATTGAAATACTGCCCTCTGTCAGTCGCGCTGTTACTTGTCAGCACCGTTTCCATGAGCAGTTTCGGCGACACTGTTCAACAAACCAAAGGCGATTTCGTCGATAAGTTCCGGCAGTTGGATGAGGCATTGCCTACGCCCAATACATGGCGTAATGCCGGCGGTCAGCCGGGGCACGAATACTGGCAGCAGAAAGTAGACTACCAGATCAGTGCTGTGCTGGACGAATCCAACCGCCGCCTTACTGGCAAGGAAACCATCAACTACCGCAATAATTCCCCCGATACCCTGAGCTACCTTTGGTTGCAACTCGATCAAAATATTTTCCGCAGCGATTCCATGGCCGAGCTGAGCGATGACTTCGGTGGTGCCGGGCGTCGCGGCCCTGCGGTGCAGGCAGCGAATGGCAGCAGTCCCGCTCGACTAAGTCTGGATGAACTGCGCCGCCAGCAGGCCATGGCCGATGTGGAGATGGGCTATCAGATTAACTCTGTCGAAGATTCCCGTGGCAATCCACTCAGCCACACCATCGTCGGCACCTTGATGCGCATCGATCTGCCCAGTCCCTTGCGCAGTGGCCAGAGCACCGAATTCAGCATTGATTTTGCCTTCAATATTGTGGAAGAGGATGCGGTGTCGGCGCGCAGTGGCTACGAGCACTTCCCTGATGATGAAGCTGAAGGCGGCAACGACATCTTTCTGTTTGCGCAGTGGTTTCCGAGGCTGGCCGCGTATACCGATTATGAAGGCTGGACCAACAAAGAATTCCTTGGCCGTGGCGAGTTCACGCTGGAATTCGGCGACTATGAAGTAGAGATGACCGTACCGGCAGATCACATTGTGTCCTCCACCGGCGTGCTGCAGAACCCCGATACAGTCCTAACGGCGGTTCAGCGCCAACGTCTGAGTGCGGCAGAGAATGCCGATCGGCCAGTCTTTATTGTCACTGCCGAAGAAGCGCTGGAGAACGAAAAGGAAGGGACCACCGAGACCAGAACCTGGCGCTTCAACGCGGAGAATGTCCGGGATTTTGCCTGGGCTTCATCCCGTAAATTCATCTGGGATGCCAAAGGCTATCAGCAGGGCGGCGATGTACGCCCGTTTGTGCTGGCCCAATCTTTCTATCCCAAAGAAGGCGAGCCCTTGTGGTCGTCCTATTCCACAGAAGCGATTATTCATACCCTTGAAGTGTATTCCCGTTTCTCCTTTGACTATCCCTACCCTACTGCCATATCCATCAATGGGCCGGTCGGCGGCATGGAATATCCCATGATCACCTTCAACGGCCCACGCACCAATCTGCAGGATGATGGCAGCCGGACCTATTCTCTGTCGGTTAAACGCGGCCTGATCGGCGTCGTCATCCATGAAATCGGGCACACTTATTTCCCGATGATCGTCAACTCCGATGAGCGCCAGTGGACATGGATGGACGAAGGCCTGAACAGCTATCTGGATGGCGTAGCGGGACGCGAGTGGGATCCGGATATCCCCTGGGGCGTCGAGCCAACCGACATCACCGGCTATATGCGCTCGCAGAACCAGGTGCCGATCATGACCCAATCGGACAGCGTTCTGAACATTGGGCCAAATGCCTATTCCAAGCCGGCAGTAGCGCTCAATATCCTGCGCGAGACCATCATGGGCCGCGACCTGTTCGACTTTGCATTCAAGCAGTATGCCAATCTGTGGATGTTCAAACGTCCGACTCCGGCTGATTTCTTCCGCACCATGGAAGAAGCCTCTGGAGTGGACCTTGACTGGTTCTGGCGCGGCTGGTTCTACAGCACCGATCACGTGGACATCTCTCTGGACCGTATCTACGAGATGCGTCTGGATACCGAAAATCCGGACATCGATAACGCTCGCTCACGCGATGCATGGAACGACAAACCCAGCTCCCTGTTCGTGCAACGCAATGCCGAGCAAGGCATGCGCACCTGGGCAGAGCGCAATCCCGACGTGAGCGACTTCCATGATGACAATGACATGTTCACGGTCACCAATAAGGAACGTAATTCTTATAATTCTTTCTTGAAAGGTCTGGACGACTGGGAACGTGCTGCGCTGGAGCGCGCGATTGAGGAGGACAAAAACTACTATGTGCTGGAGTTCTCCAACCTCGGCGGTCTGGTCATGCCGATTATTCTGGGCCTGACTTATGCCGATGGCAGCACGGAAGAAATACGCCTGCCCGCTGAGATCTGGCGTCGCAATGCCAAAATGGTGCGCAAATTAATCGTCACCGATAAAGATATTCAGGAAGTCATCGTGGACCCGCACTGGGAAACTGCCGATGTGGATATCGAAAACAATTACTACCCGCGTCGATTGATTCCTTCACGCGTCGAGTCTTACAAGGCTGAACGGGGGAGTGGCTTTAGCGCGCGCGACCTGATGCAGGACTTCAAGACCGAACTTAAGACTGAGGACGACGAGGAAGAAGCTGAGGACGATAAAGCAGAGGACGATAAAGCAGAGGATATTCAGTGAGACATAAACCTGCCTCAATCAAAGTCACACGTCTGGTGGGCGTGTTTGCGATACTGATACTCACCTTGAGCACAGCTCCCGCATTCGCGCACCAGAAAAAAGAGGCATTAACCGAGATCCTGTTCAATACCCGCACCGGCAATCTTGAGGTGATGCATCGGTTTCTGCTCCACGATGCGGAACACGCAGTACGGCAACTGCTGGACTCGGACGCTGATCTGATCGCCTCCGAGCAGGCACGAGAGGCCTTCGCTCAATACGCGATAGCGCGCTTCGGCTTGTTGGGACACGATGGTGACATCCTGGAATTGCAGTATGTGGGGCAGGAAATGGACAGCGCATTTCTTTGGGTCTATCAGGAAATGCCTTTGCCAGAGCAGCTGCGCAGCCTGGGCGTCATCAATAATGCGCTGAGGGAAATCTGGCCGGAGCAGAACAATCTGGTCAATATCGAGCGCAATGGCGAGATTCAGAGTCTCAACTTCAACGGCAGTACTGAATGGCTGAGTGTCGATTTCAGCGATTGAAAATGAATTACTCCATCTGACTGCATCCAAACTCTCGCCGACATGCATCTTAGTTGTGACCCTAACCTTTGAGGATGTTCAAAATGGATGCATTAGTCCCAATTATTCTGTTCCTTGCTATCACTGCCTGCATCATTGTCCCTGTCTACCTGCGCTACAAAACGCGGGTTAAGAAGATGGAAACTGTCGTTAA
>JBDNGQ010000244.1:0-7107 GCA_041689205.1 Pseudohongiellaceae bacterium
GCTGTAGTTAAAAGCTGTAGTTAAAAGCTGTAGTTAAAAGCTGTAGTCCACCTTGATCACCACTGGTGGTAATGCCAGTGGTTTATGTGACAGAAAACTCTATGAAAGCGCCGCTGAGCCAGAGACTGTCGCGCTTTCATAGAGTCAAAACCTCATCACAACTACACCCCTGAGGTCCCGATCTCCCGTTCAGGACATCAGATCAGGAATTCAGCTCAGACCCTTCCATTTTATTAATGTCCGTCAAATGTGTCTCAGTCAGCAGATACACTGAAATCAGGGTCAGTAAGGATGCCCCGGCGATGTACATGGAAACATACACAGTGCCGAACTTGATCCACAACAAGGTCGCTATGGTGGGCGCCAGTGCACCGCCGACTATTGCGCCGATCTGATAACCCAGCGTCGCGCCTGAATAGCGTACCTGGGTGCTGAACATCTCAGTGAAAAATGCTGCCTGCGGGCCATACATCAAACCCATGAAACAAAGACCGCAAGTCAGAGCGAGCGTGATTATCAGGAAATTACCAGTATCGATCATTGGGAACAACGCAAATGCAAATACCCCTGTCAATACGGCTCCCAGCATAAAGATGCCACGTCGCCCATGTCGGTCAGAATAACCTGCGGCAAAGAACTGCACCGGTATCTGGATGGCTGAGGCGATTAATACCGCTGCCAGTATCGTATTGCGCGGCAGACCAAGACCCTCAGCATTACTGCCATAGGCCACCACAAAAGCAATCAGAATATAGAAGGTCACCTGGATCGACAAAAACGCTCCGGCTGCCAGCATAATTCGTTTCGGATACAGCCGCAGTGCTTCGAGCACCGGTGAACGAGGCGGTGTCGCCAGTTCCAGCACCGGCTGCCCTGTGGTATCTGCTGGAACAGTTCTATGCAGTTCGGCTTTGAGTTTTTGCAGCTCTTTGAATGAATCGGTATCTTCCAGGTGCAGTTGCACATACATGCTGATACCAATGAGAATCACGCTGGCCATGAACGGAATTCTCCAGCCCCAGCTCAGGAAGGCTTCTTCACTGACGATAGCGCTGATCACCAAAAAGGCCAGGTTGGCCAGAATCACCCCAACCGGTGCGCCAGCCTGAGCATAGGCACCATACCAGCCACGCTTATCCGAAGGTGCAGTTTCAGTCACCAGCAGCATGGCACCACCCCACTGCCCGCCTATTGCCAGACCTTGAATGAAGCGCAGCACCACCAGCGACAGTGGCGCAAAAGCACCCACCATCGCATACGTCGGCAGCAGCCCGATCACAGTAGTGGCTATACCCATCATCAACAGGGCCACTACCAGCACTTTTTTACGCCCTACCCGATCACCGAAGTGACCGAACACAATTCCACCAATTGGCCGAGCCAGAAAGCCCACCGCGAAGGTGCTGAATGAGGCAATCAGCGCCACCATAACCGGCATGTCAGCAGGAAAGAAAACCGTGGGAAATACCAGCGCGGCAGCAGTGCCGTAAAGAAAGAAGTCGTACCATTCGATACTGGTGCCGGCCAGCGAGGTCAACGCAACCTTGCGCATGCTTTGTTTAGTGTGTGAATTTGCCGGTGGTGCAGCAACGGAATCGGGTGTCATAGGAGCTCCTGTTTTTATTTTGTTTTAAATAGATTGTAAAGCTTACAAACGAAATTCTGCCGGCACAACGTTTAAGTCGATACCCCAGAACAGCGGCACCATAAAGTAAATCACCAGCACAATGAGTATCACAGAAAAGATATTCAGCAGGAAACCCACCCGCATCATTTCCACAATTTTAAGTTTATCGGTGGCAAAAATAATCGCATTAGGCGGCGTTCCAACCGGTAGCATGAAGGCACAGTTGGCGGCCATTGCACAGGGGATCATCAAAGCAAAAGGATGAATATTCAAAGCCAGCGCCAAAGACGCAACCACAGGCAGAATCATCGTGGCCGTCGCCGTATTAGAGGTGATCTCAGTCAGGAACAGAATCAACAGAGTGGCGCTACTGATAATCACCAGCAGATGGAAACCATCGAGCACGGTAAGTTGTGTACCCATCCACGCCGAAAGACCGGTCTCTCTGAATCCGGCCGCTATCGCCAGCCCACCACCAAATAACAGCAGAATCCCCCAGGGAATGGAACGGGAATCTTTCCAATCCAGGATACGCAGACCGACAGGACCCCTGGCAGGAATGATAAACAGCAGCACGGCCGCCAGCACAGCAATCATGCCATCACGAATCTCAGGAACAATATCAGCCCAGAGGAATCCACGGGTGATCCACATAAACGCCGCGAACGCAAAAACTGCCGCCACGGCCTTTTCCTCAAAAGATGTTTTCCCGAGCGCATGACGTTCCTGTTGAATGAGCTCTCTGCCGCCAGGGATTCCTTTGATACTCATTCTGAACGCCACGCGTCCCAGGTACAGCCATGCAATGCTTAGCAGTAAAACCACAACTGGAACACCAATCATCATCCAACTGGCGAATGAAATCTCTACACCAAACAGCTCTCTGGCCTGCGCGGCAAGAATGATGTTAGGCGGGGTACCTATCAAGGTGCCAAGTCCACCAATAGTGCCGGCGTATCCGACACCAAAGATCAGTGATTTCTCAAAGGTTGGAATATCACGTTCTTCAGGTTTCCCTTTCAGAGCAGCCGCAACCTGAGTAGTAATCGCCAGCGCCATAGGCACCATCATCATCACCGCTGCCGTGTTGGAAACCCACATGGATAGAAACGCCGTGGCGATCATAAAACCGAGCAGAATGCGTTGCGTGCTGGTACCTACAAACGCGATTATTGCCAGCGCCATACGTTTATGCAGATTCCATTTCTCCATTGCGGTCGCGATAAAAAACCCACCCAAAAACAGGAAAATAATGTCGTCGCCATAGGCTGAGGTTACTGTGCCACTGTCAAGGGCACCGGTGATTGGCAGTAAAAATATGGGTAATAAGGAAGTGGCAGGAATCGGAATCGCTTCGGTAATCCACCAGGTGGCAACCCACAGCGTGGTTGCCAGCACTGCTTTCGCTTCAAAACTCAGGCCCTCGGGCGAAAACAATAACAAGGTTGCAATAAACAGCAGGGGTCCCAGAATCAGGCCAACGGTCTGGGCTTTTGAGTAGGATTGATCAGGGCTCGAACCGGGAACCACTTTCAGGATGTCTTTGGTTTGACGATGCGAATTCCACAATCTGCCCCATACATTAACTACTGCACGCTTCATATACTCCAGCCTTTTTGATTAGTTTTAATTAACAGGCCCGCTGAAGGATAAACGTGATTCAAGCAAAAGTCTGCTACAACTGTCCGCTAAATCTGCAGCTTATCGAGTAAACCGGCTGAGAAAAGGCTCCTAATCCTGCTGACGCATTTCTGCGATGAAACGGTCAGATTCGGCAATGGCAATCTGCATGGCCTCCAGTAATCGCTCCACATCGGTATTGATGACATCCAGTTCTCCACGCAGCGAGGCAACTGCGCGGGCATTGAGGTTGTGTTTCAGGTACAGAACATTGTCACGCAGGTTGTCCAGCACCGGGTCCAGCGTGCTTTCCGCACGATTCATTGCAGTGATCACCCGGCTGTAGCGGGTTCGCGTAGTCCGTAATTGCTGTTCACTATCGCGCCGCAGGGCCTGGTTGGTGTAGTCGTCCAGTTCATCTTCCCACTCATCAAAAAGCGCATCAGCTACGGACTCCACGCTCGCAATACGATCTCGAATCCGGGTGGCCGCACTCTCACTGTCTTCAAACTCAGCATTCAGACGATCGTAGAGTTGCTGCAGGTCACCACCATCAAAATCGACAACACTGCGAAACTGCTCCAGCGCATCACGAAACTGCTCCTGTCCTTCCTGCTGCGCCGTTTGTGCCTCTGCAATACGATCAACCAGAATCCCGCGCTTATGCACGCCGAAACGTTCCATAGTGTTGTAGTAAGCGGATTCGCAGCCAACGAGGCTTACAATCAGAAAGGCAGACAACAGGGCGCTTTTAATCATCAGAGGTTCTCCCAAATGTACGGGCAGGTAAATTGATAAACCTTAATTGCAACAATAGTACAGAGTCTGTGAGAGAGTGAACATTCGAAATACCACTGAGTTGCTTATCTTGATCAGCCTGAAAATTGATGAATTTCAGCTTTGCCAGGCTAACGACGCAGCGCTTTTATAGTCTTCTGCACCATAAATTCAATATTTCCGCGATCAAGCCGTGCCCTCCCGCTGCTCGCTTGTATCCCTTGAGAATTGACATTACCATGCACTGGAACTCTCCGCAGAATCAGACCAATACAAACCTACCAAAACAAGCAAAGTGTTGAGGATAAACCATGTGTGATAATCATACTGTTGACGAAAACGAGGAATTTTTCCGCAAGCCCGGCATGAGCCGCAGACAATTCAGCAAACTCAGCGCGGGTGTAGCGCTGGCGATGATGCTGCCTCCGGTTGCCAATGCTCAGGATGTTGTTGAATCTGACGTCACTGTCCAGACCCCGGACGGCATGGCCGATTGCTACTTTGTTCACCCCGCCAGCGGCAAACATCCCGCAGTTCTTATCTGGCCTGACATTCTCGGTCTGCGTCCGGCATTCCGCGCCATGGGCAAGCGTCTGGCGCAGTCCGGCTATTCCGTGCTGGTGGTCAACCCCTTCTATCGCAGCGCGAAATCCCCGGTTGTGCCGGAAGGCGCAAGTTTTGGTGATCCGGCCATCCGCAGTATCGTTCTGCCGATGGCAGGTGCATTGAATGCACAGACACATATGAGCGATGCACGCGCGTTTGTATCCTTTATTGATCAGCAGAGTGCGGTCGATACCAGTCGCAAAATAGGTACAACTGGCTACTGCATGGGTGGTCCGATTGTAATGCGCACCGCTGCCGCCGTGCCTGAGCGTATTGGTGCCGGCGCATCGTTCCACGGCGGTGGTTTGAATACCACCAATGCTGACAGTCCGCATCTGTTGATTCCTTCCATGAAGGCGCAATTCCTGATTGCCATCGCTGCCAATGATGATGAGCGCGATCCGGAATCCAAAAACGTGCTGCGCTCAAGTTTCGACGCCGCCGGCGTCCCTGCTGAGATTGAGGTTTACCAGGCTCAGCATGGCTGGTGCCCGCCAGATTCCGCCGTCTACGATGAGGCCCTGGCAGAGCGCGCGTGGAGCCGCATGCTGGTCTTGTTTGACACCGCGCTGGCCTGATTACTTAAGTCTGATTTAAGGATCATAAATGCGTTCTAAAATTATCCGCGTGCTGTGCTTCACACTTATCTGGACTGGCATCTTTGCCAGTCCATTGGTGAGCGCTCAAACTACCAACCAGCAAGGAGACGCTGCTATGACTGAATCATCACCTGTTGAAGGTATCACGTTCAGCACTATCGAAAGCAATGGCATTCGCATGCGGGTAGCGACAAAAGGTGATACCGGCCCCCTGGTGATTATGGCGCACGGCTGGCCGGAATCCTGGTACTCGTGGCGACATCAGATTTCTGCTGTTGCCGCCGCTGGTTACCGCGTAGTAGCACCGGATATGCGCGGCTATGGTGGCACCGATGCTCCCCCGGAAATTGATGATTACAACATCAGAGAACTGGCGGCCGATATGGTCGGTATCGTTGATGCCTATGGCGAAGAGAAAGCCATCATCATCGGTCATGACTGGGGTTCAATTGTTGCGTGGAATACGGTGCTGCTGCACCCGGAGCGTTTTTCTGCACTGGTCGCCATGAGCGTGCCTTATGGTGGTCGCCCGGCTCAATCTCCACTGGAATTCTGGAAAGCCCGGTTTGGCGATAACTTCTTCTACATCCTTTACCATCAGGAGCCAGGTGTCGCAGAAGCCGAATACGATGCGGACCCACATGGCATTCTTAGCCGACTTTATCTCTCACCCGACGCTCCTAGAGAGCTGCCGGAAATTACCGATCGCCTGCGCAGTGCCGGCGGCTGGATTGGCAGGCTCGGTGCACCGAAGGAAATGCCGAGCTGGTTAACCCAGCAGGACCTCGATTATTTCATAGCGCAATTTGAAGCAGCCGGTTTTCGAGGCGGCATTAATTATTACCGCAATTTTCATCGCAACTGGGAGCTTACCCCGCAGTTGACTGATGTGCGGGTAAAAGTGCCCACCTTATTTATTGCGGGTGAAGGTGACTCTGTTATCGCCGGAGCCACTCAGCAGGAGCTGACGGCCAGTATGAGTCGGGTTGTTGAAGACCTGCGCGGCGTAGTCCTGTTCCCCAATGCGGGACACTGGATACAGCAGGAATTACCGAAGCAAACCAATGCGGCGGTGTTGGAGTTTTTGAAGGGTTTATAAGGTTTTAATCAAGGTTCACTATGCGGTTTTTGTGCAAAACTACCATTCTGTTTATTTGTATCAGCGCCCTGGCAGCTTGTAGCGCTGTCCAGGTGCGGGATGAGTGGCCGGAAGACTTGCCGGTACAGCAGCATTTCATCTCGCTCTACCACGCGGACCCTGCCAACCAGCAGGTGCAGAGCATTGACGACTATCTCGGCTGGATTGTGAGTTTCTATCAGGGTTCCCTGCTCTCTCCGATGGGTTGGAACGACATGAGTTCCGCTATTCTGACTGGCATGGAAGAAGAAGACATCAGCCGCGCTGCAAGGTTGCGTGAACAGCTGGGCATGCTGATAGCAGCAGAATGGGCCAAGGATAACGAGGTTCGAATTATCGACACCGCGCTGCTGAGCTTGTGGGGAGAGGTGATGGTGACCGCCCCCCATCCCACTGACCGCCTGCGCGCAATGGAACTCATCCTTGCTGACGTTCAGGGTTTACTTGATGAGACCGTCAGGCTGAGCACAATTACCGAACAACGTTATGAGCAGCGCCTTGGTATTGAGTTTGAATCATGAATTGACACTTGCACCAGCTCTGCCATCTCGGCGAGGGGCTGTAATATGGCGTCAGCTCAGTTTTCAATAATTTTTAACTGCTCTTCTTTGGCGGGAGCCTCAAAATACCTGGTGATCTGATTGAATACTGATTCTGTATCAAATTGCGCCCTCTCTGGCTGCTCGATACGACGTTTCGCTATTTGAGCCAGACATTGTTCATCAGAGCGGTTCAAATAA
>JBDNGQ010000245.1:0-2596 GCA_041689205.1 Pseudohongiellaceae bacterium
TCCTGTTGGTGCGTCCGGACGAGAGCGTTCCGGCAGACGGCGTAGTTCCGCTATTCGGGAAAACACCTAAATCAGAGTCTTAGCGGTGTTCCATAACGCCTTGAGAGTTTTGCAGATTCACAAGGGGTTTACCCGATGGTCGTTATCTTTTGTGTTGGGGTAACGTACAGAGGTTTGAAGTCTCACATTCGTCGCGCGTCCACAGGGGCGTCTCCCAAGGAGAAAGATAGGTATGAACAGTGTAAGCAAGAACATAAGCGGCAATCAGCAGCCATCCTCAGACGGTGGCACACGCACAACAAGTACAAGACCGACTGTCTTCAGTAGACTGCGTTACGTCCCCGTAAATATTAAACGATGGGGCCTGGCGAACTGCGCAAAGCTCTATTTGGATCGTATTCAGGAAATCGTCAGAGAGCGGCGGCTAGGAATTGAAACAAAAGCCACCGTGACCAGCCAGGACCTTGGGTACGGGCCTGAGTTCAATCAGTACGAGCCAATCCATTATCGTTGCATGGATATAATGTTTGAACACCTGAAACCGGATTTTGAACAAGAGGTATTTATTGACTTCGGAAGTGGTAAGGGCAGGGCGGTGATTGTGGCTGGCACCTACCCGTTTCGCAAGGTAATCGGGCTGGAGCTATCGCCCGAGTTGTGTGATGTGGCAAGAAAGAATATTCAGAAGGCAAAGAAAAGTCTTAAATGTACAGAAATCGAAATCGTGCGCACTGATGCCACTCAATACGAGATCCCGAAAGATGTGACCCTGATACTGCTCTACAATCCCTTCACCGGGGATGTGCTCTCTGCAACCGGTGAAAAAATCCTGCAATTTCTGCAGCGAACTGATCGCAGCAAAGTGCGTATAGTCTATGCTCATCTTAGCGAGCAGCCCAACATGTTAAGTAATTGGAAATGGCTCAAGAAAATTGCCGATATGCCTATGCCAGAGACACAAGAGTATGATGAGCGTCAGTGTCAGTTGATGTGGGCGGTGTATGAGCCGAGTAATATTGCTCAATAGAAAATTTTTTCTTTTCAGGGGCTGATGGGTGACAGCATTTAAGTTAAATCAGATCTGATGGGCTCAGGTATTGCGCCAAATGGATGCCGCTGGATTAATGTTGTTGAAGGTGGTTTCAAGCTTTAGCCAGTCCTGGCTTTCCATCAGGCTTTTGCAACGGTCGTTTAGATAGGCGATGCGAATCTCTCGTGGGTGCTCGACAAGACTCTGTCTGATCTTGTCCAGGACCTTTTCGAAAGTCTTCACGCCAAAGGGGTTGAACAGGAAAAAGACCGTGCCAGCGCTGGGGTCGAAATGAATGGCGTCGCCAATCACTATTTCCGTCTCGGTGTTTTTGCCTTGCAAGCGGGCCAGATTTGCCATGCCGATGGATGCTGCACGTTCATCAAATTCAATACCAATCACTTTCTTTAACTTGTGGCGGGCAACCAGACATAGCACCCGGGCCTTGCCGCAACCGTAATCGACAAACACATCGCTGCTGTCAAGTTGCAGATAGTCGATGACAAATTTGAGCGCAGCGTAACGCGTGGGTTCGTAGTCCTGGGCATCTTTATACGTGCCCTGCGCTACCGGTATGTTATCGAAGCTGGTATCTATTCCGAACCGCCGATCCTCCCGGTGATCCCTGAGAGAGGCAGCGATATCTTCGGCGCAGAGCAGGGTGCAAGCGCGTAGCCGCCAATAGCAGCGTTTGGCCAGTGGAATGAATATGTCCGCCACCGTGAAGTCTCCTGTATCGGTCGAGCGCCGGTTTTATATGTATTTTGGATTACTGTAAGTTGTTCTTATGCAGTTCTCAAGTCGTAGCTCATGTGCGGGCATTCCCTTCCCCTCGCCTTCCGTTCCCGTCCAGATTGTCATCGGATCGATGCCGGCGCAGGCGTTGCCTTGCTGCCCGCACCGTGGCAACGACTTTCAGTTTTAACAGCCACAGCAGTCGTCCGCGCAGCGTTTTAGAATAAATGATCAGCCACACCACTTCGCGCGTTTTTTGCGCCCACACCAGTTTCCAATCATCGGCACCGCCAAGTAGATCATACTCCCTGACGCCACGGGTGTAAGCCGACTCCAGAACCTTCCAAAGCAGCAATTGTGAGGGCGAATAGGGCGCGAAGTCAGTATCGTAACCCGATTTGAGCAGATACAACTTGTTGTTAGTTTCAAGACAGTATTGGAACGAAATGCGTCTGCCATCCATGCACAAAAAGTACAGGCGTACTCCATCTGTTGCGGCGCTGCGCGCTGCCAGACTGGAGTAGAAGGCCGCCAGCACCGGGTTGGAGTTGATCGCGGTACCTTCCCCTCCTTTCCAGCCCATGGCCTCTATCCGGCAACCTTCCTGCAACGCCCCCTCGAGTTTATCGCCGCCCGTGACCAGTTCCAGGGTAACCGCGCCCTGCTCAGACAATTTCTTAAATTGCCGCGTGAAATTGGAGCGCCGGTTTTTGCTCAGTGTCTTCAGATACTCATCCCAACTGCCGGTGATGGCTAAAAAGGGAGACTGACCCTCCGTCCAGTAAGTGCAAGAGTGCCCGCTGTGCGCTGAAGAATTTTCAACAAGCGCAA
>JBDNGQ010000246.1:0-16658 GCA_041689205.1 Pseudohongiellaceae bacterium
ACAGTTAAATGCAGTTAGTGTTCCAGCCGGAATAGACGAGGCGGCAGTGCGTGCGCAATTGCTGCAGCATTATGATCTTGAAATTGGTGCCGGACTGGGTTCTCTGTCAGGAAAAATCTGGCGTATCGGTCTGATGGGTTCAACCAGCCACCGAAAGAACGTACTGCTGTGTTTGAATGCACTGGATAATGTGCTCAGCTCGATGGGCGCGGCGGTGTTCACTGGTAAAGCAGTAGCAGCAGCAAATCGTGTTTATGCCGGTCTCGGTGACTGACCGCTCAGCTGAGTGCTCAGTTGACGGGTGATGACTGGCGTCGTGAATCGCGCAGACTGAACAGCAACATAGGCCACAGGCCAATATGAATCATCATGTCGGCGACATTAAAAATGTAGTGCCAGAATGGGATGTGCTGAAGATCAATGAAATCAACTACGCTGCCGTAAATCAGTCGATCAAGGATATTGCTGCTGCCGCCACCGACCACAAATGCAAAACAGATATATTCATAGGTTTGTACTGATTTGCTTATGAGCAGGTAAATAACCAGAGCGATGATAAGCGCAAAGCTGAACAGTGCAAAAATCCAGCCCTGTCCCTGGAACATGCCAAACACGCCACCCAGGTTTCGGATATGAGTGAAATGGATAAAGCTGTTCAGCTCAACAGTTCCGCCTAATGCTATATAGCGGTTTACCAGAAAGCTGCTTAACTGCGAAATGGTCAGGACGCTTAAGGCGATCGCTGAAAAATAAATGAGCAGTCCTTGTTTTGACGGTGACTTCATCCAGCTCTCTCGGGTCTTTACCTGCAATGGGCCGGTAGCATAGCACAGGACAGATCCACAGCAATTTTTTGATTACCAGGCGGGTTAAGTCCCGGCAGTACTGGAGTAAATGTGATCAGCAGCAAGCGACGTAAATGGGTTATTCGCTTTTATCGTGCTCTGCGCCTGGCCGAACGTTATCTGCCGCCGGTAATACGTGGATTGCTAGGGATAATCCTGATGCTGGCCGGCATGCTGGGTTTTCTGCCATTCCTTGGGTTCTGGATGGTGCCGCTCGGCATTGTATTGCTTGCCACCGATGTTCCACCATTGCGTCGACGTCTCATGCGCTGGCTGCACAAGCACCGCCGAATCAACAAAGTCGTTAAAGTTGATGACAACTAAAAGCCGCTGCGACGATTAATCCTCAGCGGCTTAATTAAGCCAGTTATGAGCCTTGAAGTTCAGCAAAAAATCTTCGCAGACGCTCTGCGTTTTTGCCAACATCGCTGACTCCAACTCGCGATACCGAGCGGGCATTGACAACCGCTCCCTCGGGAGTTTCGCTGACAATAATCACCACGTCATCCTTGAAGCGGAACCAGAACGTAGTGTCAGTGGCTTCGATTCGACCGTCATCTGGTGCAACCGCAACGACTTCCCAGCCCAGTTTTTGCACAGCGTCCAACGCCCGATTAAACACGTCCTCCTGCGAGGCACTGATAACAAGGGGCTGGATATCCGGATAGGCTTCTGTCTGCAACTCCGCGAGACGCTCAGGCGTCATATTCGGACCCGTACCATAAACGACGGTATTGGTTTCGGGGCCGCGTAAGGCCAGTACATCCACAAATTGCGGGGGGGCGGCGGTGTCTGTGGTGATGTCATGGATGGGAGGAATAACTACTCCTTCTGCGGGCCGATAAGTCTCCGGAACATACCAGGCCAGTGCAGCGAAAATTGTTCCTATCGCTGCCAGACTGCTGAGCAGAACACCATTTTGCAGATTAAAGCGCTTTGCCAGTACAAAAATGACCACGGTGGCTGCCAGGCAGACCATTGCGACAGTCATGCCGTTTTCGTTTGCAGTCCGCAGCAGGTCAAAACCGCGACGGAAGTCCCACAGGCCAAGCCAAACCCCCAGAGAGGCGCCAAATGCCATTAAACCTATCGCTAATCCTGCCAGTAACGCCAGCACTGCCAGGATGGTAGCCGCAAGTCTGATTTTTTGCGGTGCTGATGAGTCGGTCCCATCTGCTGAGAGATTGTTCATAGTAATTACCTTTGTTGTTTTAGAGGTCGATTTATCTAAAGTGCTGTTTCAGCCGTTTGTCTGTTCCAGATCGGCAAGTAAAATATCAGCATACTGTACAATCCGAGGCAGCTGATCTCCTGAAATTTGAACGATACTGTGCGCGCAATTATGCAGATGAGGTGGCTCCCAGAGCCTCGCTAATGGGCGCTGCTCAAGATAACACAGTATCGATTTGATCAATACACCATGGCTGATTATGGCGATATCCGAGGTGCTGCTGTCAGTCACGATCTCGAGGAATTTTTTTACGCCACGCTGCTGAACGTCAAGAAAAGTTTCCGCGCCTGCCAGTTTGAATTCGTGTGGTCGCTCCCAGAAAGCCTGAGCAACTTCCGGGAAGGTCAGCAGCATCTGCGGCCATAAAGCGCCTTCCCAGGAACCGAGAAAAATTTCTCGAAGTTCATCACTATATTCAATGGTCGCACTTGAACCCTCGAACAGAATATCGGCAGTCTCGCGGGTACGGACACTGCTGCTGCAATAAACATGTTCGATTCCCGCCAGTTGCACGCGCAGGCCGGCGGCCTGTTGTTTTCCCTCTGCAGTCAGCGTTGATTCACTGCGTCCCTGAATACGTTTTTCTTTATTCCAGTTGGTCTCACCATGGCGGATAAGATGAATTCTCTTGCTGCTCAAAAGCGTGGTCTCCGTAATTCAGGGTCTGTTGCTGCGAGTTCGATTAACGGCATTCTGCCAGTCCACATAGCGCGCATCACGCCAGGCTTTGTCTTTTAGCGGGGTAAAGGATTTATCAAGACGCCAATGCGCCGATATGCTTTCCAGCGAATCAAAAATGCCACAATACAGGCCGGCCAGATAAGCGACACCGAGTGCAGAAGTTTCAATAATTTCCGGTCGGTCAACCTGGCTGCCAAGCAGGTTAGCCAGACTTTGCAGCATGAATTCATTCTTGACCATACCGCCATCCACTCTTAAGGTTGTCGGGCGCACGCCATCTGCTTCCATCGCTTTTTGTAGATCTCTGGTTTGATAACACACGGAAAGCAGTGCGGCAGTCACCACTTCCTTGATGCCGGTATCGCGGGTAAGACCGAAGATAGCTCCGCGCGCATCAGCGTCCCAATACGGCGCGCCCAGACCGGTAAAAGCCGGTACAAACATCACCGATAACTCGCTGCTGGTAGCCAGCGCCAATTGCTCAGATTCAGCGGCATCTTTGAACAGACGCAGACCATCGCGCAGCCATTGCATGGTTGCCCCGGCCATGAAGATGCTGCCTTCCAGTGCGTAAGTTGTTTCTCCATTCAGTCGGTAGGCCACAGTCGTCAGCAGGCGGTGTTCTGATTTTATGATCTGTTTGCCCGTGTTCAGCAGCAGAAAACAGCCGGTGCCATAAGTGCTTTTGGCCATGCCTGGCTCAAAGCAGCATTGTCCGAACGCAGCGGCCTGTTGATCGCCGGCGATACCGTTAATCGGGATAACCGCGCCGAGCAGATCCTCCTCTGTTGCTCCAAAATCTGCGGCACTGTCCAACACTTCAGGCAGCAGCGCGGCAGGAATATCGAACAACACCAGCAATTCCTCGTCCCAGCTCTGGGTGTGGATGTTAAATAGCAGGGTGCGAGAGGCATTAGTCGCATCGGTGACGTGACGCTTGCCACCGGTCAGACGCCACAGTAGAAAGCTGTCTATAGTGCCAAAGGCCAGTTTGCCGGCTTTGGCGTCAGCAGCTGCACCAGGCACGTTATCAAGTATCCAGCGGATTTTGGTCGCAGAAAAATAGGGGTCAATCAATAAACCGGTTTTTTCCTGGATAAGTTGATTGCGTCCAGCTGCTTGCAAATCAGACTGCAGCTGCTGACAGTAAGCACTGGTCCTGCGGTCCTGCCAGACAATTGCCCGGTAAACAGGGTCGCCGGTCTCACGGTTCCAGATTAACGTGGTTTCACGCTGATTGCTGATGCCAATGGTTCTGAGTTCCTGGGCCTGCAGACCAGCTTGCAACAGCGCAGCTTTGCAACTGCGCAGGGTGGTCTGCCAGATATCCTCCGCGTCGTGTTCCACCCAGCCGTCCTGTGGGAAATGCTGTGGAAACTCTTCCTGGCCAGTGCCGCAGCGCTGGCCGAGCTGATCAAAAATGATTGCGCGGCTGCTGGTGGTGCCTTGATCAATGGCTAAAATATAGTCTGTCATGCAATGCTTCCTTAAAGGCGATCAGTTTAATCAGGCGTAAGTAGTCATTTTCATTTATTTTCGTTATTTATTCGTATTGGTATGAAATAATCTTTTCTTAACCCCATACACGACAAAATAACACAGCCGGGAAACCGATGAATCAACGCCAGCGACAAATCAGCAGATTAATTGAAAGTGAAGGTTATCTCACTATAGATTCTCTGGTTGAACATTTTAAGGTGACTCCTCAAACCATTCGCCGTGATTTGACGGGTATGGCCGCGCAAGGTGTGATCGAACGTTATCATGGCGGTGCCGCATTGCGCTCCAGCGTCACCAACACCCAATACCAGACACGCAAGATATTGCATCAAACCGAAAAAGAAAGAATTGCTGCCTGTCTGGTGAAACTTATTCCGAATGGCGCTTCTTTGTTTATCAACATAGGGACGACAACTGAGACTATAGCGCAGGCGTTAATGCAGCATCAGAATCTGCGTATAGTTACAAATAATCTGCATGTAGCGTCGATTATGAGCGCCAAAGCAGACTTCCGGGTCATTATTGCCCCTGGCGAAGTGCGCTACACAGACGGCGGCATTGTGGGAGATGCAACGAGGGATTTCGTTGAACAATTCCGCATGGACTTCGGCATCATCGGTATCAGTGGCATTCACAGTGATGGCTCTTTGCTGGATTTTGACGACCGTGAAGTCAGTGTTTCACGCAGCATAATTCAGTATTCAGGCCAGGTTATTCTGGCTGCGGATCATTCCAAGTTCGGGCGCAGTGCCATGGTGCAGCTTGGTAACATCTCTCAGGCGCATCATCTGGTCACCGATATGCTGCCTGCTAAAGACATCCGTGCCATTCTTAAGAAACACAAAGTGCAGTTGCATCTCGCCTGAAAAATGTTCGTTATTCACTTTTTATGCTCTTTTTTTTTCGCCCGCCTTCTTATATGATGCCTGCAAGCAACACCCACTAAACCCACGGCTCAGCTCCTTGTCTCGGCGGCACGCAGGCGATTCCATGACTTCATCCAGAACAGTTCACGATCTTTTGATAGTCGGTGGCGGTATAAATGGCACCGGCATAGCTGTCGATGCCGCGGGCCGGGGTCTGAATGTCGTGCTCTGTGAGATGAATGATCTGGCGTCGGCAACCTCATCAGCAAGCACTAAACTGATTCATGGTGGTCTGCGCTACCTGGAACAGTACGAGTTTCGGCTGGTGCGTGAAGCACTTTCAGAACGTGAAGTTTTGCTGCACAAGGCACCCCATATCATCTGGCCGATGCGCTTTCAGTTGCCGCATCGTAAACATCTGCGTCCGCGCTGGATGATTCGCGCCGGGCTTTATCTCTACGACTTTCTTGGCCATCGAGTGACCTTGCCGCGCTCTCAGGCAATCACCTTCGATTCACAAAGCCCCCTGGTTGATGAATTGAAAAATGGTTTCGAGTATTCCGATGCCTGGGTTGATGACGCGCGCCTGGTAATACTAAATGCAATGCAAGCTCGCTCGTTGGGGGCGGAGGTATTGACCAGAACGCGCTGCACAGAACTGGTCATGGAGGATCGTTTATGGAAAGCGACTCTGGTGAACCAGCTTGATGGCAGTTATCAAACGGTATATGCGAGAGCGCTGGTAAATGCTGCCGGGCCATGGGTTGGCAGTTTTGCTGCTGAATTGCTCGGACATACCAGACCGCATACGGTGCGCCTGGTCAAGGGCTGCCATATTATTGTGCCGCGTCTGTATCAGAATCCGGAGGCATTTTTACTGCAGAACAGCGATGGCCGTGTGGTTTTTGTGATTCCCTATGAGCAGGACTACACGCTGATAGGGACGACTGAGGAAGAATACGCCGGTGATCCCGCCAACGCTGAAATTTCCGATTGGGAAATAAAATACCTGATCAGTCTGGTGAATGAATGTTTTCGAACCAAAATCAGCCGTAGCAGCGTGCTGCATAATTTTTGTGGGGTCCGCCCACTGATTGGCAGTGATGAGGAGAATGCTTCAAAGGTATCCCGGGATTACACCTTGGAACTGGATGATAAGCAGGCTCCCGCATTAACCGTGTATGGGGGCAAGATTACTACTTATCGCAAGCTGGCCGAGGCAGCAATGAAAAAGCTGGACGGAGTTTTTTCTGGTCTTGCCGGGCCATGGACGCAAGATGTACCGTTGCCTGGCGGCGATTTTGTGTCAGTGCCGGTTCTGCGAAAGGAATTACAGCAAAAAGCGCCCTGGCTTCCTGGAGATATTGTAGAGCGCTGGATTAAGCTATATGGTTCGCTTGCCTATACGATAATTGGCCAGGCAACTGGTCTGGCAGATATGGGCAGGGATTTTGGTCATGGCTTGTTCGCTCGCGAAATAGACTACCTTGTG
Organism: Pseudohongiellaceae bacterium; assembly: GCA_041689205.1. Taxonomy (GTDB): domain Bacteria; phylum Pseudomonadota; class Gammaproteobacteria; order Pseudomonadales; family Pseudohongiellaceae; genus JAVVEG01. Next base: position 6,616 of record JBDNGQ010000246.1, read on the forward strand.
GCGAATGAATGGGCACTGACGGCTGAAGACATATTATGGCGCAGAACCAAACTGGGACTGCGTTTTACTACTGAGGAAACCGCCGAGCTGGAAGCATATCTGGCGGCAGGACGTGAACAAAAATAATGCTGGAACTGATTAATGTAAGCAAGCGTGTTGGCAATGAGATGCACATCCAGGATGTCAGCATGCGGCTGGAGAGTGGGTCCTTAAATGTATTGCTGGGGCCGACATTATCGGGCAAAACCAGCTTGATGCGCTTAATGGCTGGTCTCGATCGTCCCAGTGCTGGAGATATTCGCGTAAACGGCAGCAGCGTCGCCGGGGTGTCGGTGCAGAAGCGCGATGTGGCGATGGTATACCAGCAGTTCATCAATTATCCAACCTTAACGGTGTATGAGAATATAGCCTCACCGTTACGGGTAGCCAGGCTCGATAAAAAACTCATTGACAGCAAAGTCCGCGCGGCCGCTGATCTGCTTAAACTTTCGGATTATCTGAACAGAATGCCGGCAGATCTCTCGGGTGGTCAGCAGCAGCGCACCGCACTTGCCCGCGCTCTGGTTAAAGGTTCAAAACTGGTGTTTCTCGATGAGCCGCTTGCCAATCTGGATTACAAACTGCGTGAAGAATTACGACAGGAACTGCCCAGAGTTTTTGCTGAATCCGGGGCGATACTGGTTTATGCCAGCACCGAACCCTCAGAAGCTTTATTGCTGGGTGGCAATACCGCCACCCTGAGCCAGGGTCGTGTCACCCAGTTTGGCAGTACCATTGAGGTTTTCCAGCGGCCGCTTGATCTGCGTACTGCACAGATATTTTCAGATCCACCGCTGAATACCATGACTGTCCAGAAGCGGGGCAATAAGCTGTATTTCAATGTTCTGGAAATACCGCTGGTGCACACGCAGGAACAGCTGCCAGATGCAAACTATACGCTGGCGCTTCGCCCTTATCATTTGTCACTGGAGAGAAGTCACAGCGCAATGCTGGCTGTTGATGCCAGTGTGCTGGTTACCGAGATAACCGGTTCTGAAACGTTTGTTCATGTGAGTGTCGAAAATCAGCGCTGGGTTGCTCTACTGCATGGCGTCAGAAATCTTGAAGTGGGCGCTGTGATCACTTTGTATTTTGATCCTGGTAATTTCTATCTGTTTGATGAGACGGGTTGCCTTGCGGCAGCGCCGGCTAAAGCTGCGCAGCAGGCGCTGAACTGAACCTCCAAAAAATGATAAGAAGAAATGGCACGAATTACACTTGATAATATTGCACATGCCTACACTGCGAAACCTGAGAATGCTGCGGACTATGCGCTGAAGCCGCTTTCCCATGTATGGGAAGACGGTGGGGCCTATGCGCTGCTGGGACCTTCCGGTTGTGGCAAAACCACCCTGTTGAATATTATCTCCGGTCTGGTCATCCCCAGTCAGGGACAGCTGCTGTTCGATGATACCGATGTCAGCCAGCTGCCCACTGAGCAGCGTAATATCGCGCAGGTGTTTCAGTTTCCGGTGCTGTACGACACCATGACAGTTGCCGAAAATCTTGCCTTTCCGCTGCGTAACAGGCGTGGTGCAGATAAACTCAGCAAAACAGAAATTAACCGCCGTGTTGCTCAGGCAATTGAGATGCTCGGTCTGAGTGCGCTGGCTGACCGCAAAGCGCGCGGCCTCAGTGCTGACGATAAACAGAAAATCTCGCTGGGGCGTGGTCTGGTCAGAACTGATGTTAATGCCATATTATTTGATGAACCGCTTACCGTTATTGATCCGCACTTGAAATGGCAGTTACGCACCAGTCTTAAACAGATTCATCGGCAGTTTGGTCACACCATGATCTATGTGACTCATGATCAGACCGAAGCGCTCACTTTTGCGGACAAAGTTGTCGTCATGCTCGCTGGCGAGGTGGTGCAGATGGGCACGCCAGAAGAGCTCTTCAACAAGCCCCTGCATACCTTCGTGGGTAAGTTTATCGGCTCCCCTGGCATGAATATTCTGCCCTGTGAGCTGGCCGGTAATCAGGCCGTGCTGCAGGGTCACAGGGTCCCGCTGCTGCGCAATTATCCGGCACTCACCGGCACGGTCGAGCTTGGCATCCGCCCGGAATTTATTCATCTGGATGATGCTGGTATTCCCGTACTGATTCACGCAATTGAAGACATTGGGCGCCATCGCATTGTGCGGGCTTCGATAGCAGCACTGCAGATAGATATTGTGGTGCCGGAAGGTGTCGCGGTGCCGGAATATCCAAAGGTCAGGTTCGATTCTGCACGCATCGGTATCTATCAAAATTCACAGCTGGTTACGGAGGTCTCCTGAGGCATGAAAACCTGGGATAACAAGGCATGGTGGCTGGTGCTTCCAATGTTGCTGCTGGTGGCGTTCAGCGCGGTGATACCGCTGATGACCGTGGTCAATTACTCGGTACAGGACTCCTTTGGGAATAATGAGTTTTACTGGGTGGGACTGGAATGGTTCAAGGAAGTGCTCGACTCAGAGCGATTCCACAATGCATTGATGCGGAATCTGCTGTTCTCCGCCATTATTCTGCTGATTGAAGTGCCGCTGGGAATTGCCGTCGCTCTGGCGATGCCGCGTCGAGGCTGGGGTGTTTCGGTCTGTCTGGTACTCATGGCACTGCCACTGCTGATTCCTTGGAATGTGGTCGGCACCATCTGGCAGGTATTCGCTCGAGTTGATATCGGGCTGCTTGGGTACAGTCTTAGCAGTATGGGCTTCGACTACAATTACACCCAAAACACTGTTGATGCCTGGGTCACCATTATTCTGATGGATGTCTGGCACTGGACCAGCCTGGTCGTGCTGCTGTGCTATTCCGGCCTGGTATCGATTCCGCAGGCTTATTATCAGGCCGCCCGTATCGATGGCGCGTCCCGCTGGGCGGTGTTCCGTTATATCCAATTGCCAAAAATGCGCCGTGTGCTGGTGATTGCAGTGCTGTTGCGCTTCATGGATTCTTTTATGATTTATACCGAACCCTTTGTCGTTACTGGCGGCGGGCCGGGTAATTCGACCACCTTCCTGTCTATTGATCTGGTACAGATGGCGATTGGTCAATTTGATCTGGGCCCAGCAGCAGCGATGTCGCTGATTTATTTCCTGATAATCCTGCTGGTAAGCTGGGTGTTTTACACCGTCATGAGCCAGCAGGATGCTGAACCGGGTGCAGCAAGGGGGCAATCATGAGACAACAGGAACGTAATGGCAGATGGCTGGTGCCAACGGTGTATATAATTTTCCTGCTGCTGCCGCTGTACTGGTTATTGATGATGAGCTTCAAGACCAACCAGGAAATCCTGTCGACATTCTCCTTGTGGCCGCGCGATTTCACCTTTCAGAATTACCTGACTATTCTCACTGATCGAAGCTGGTACAGCGGCTACATCAATTCAATGATCTATGTGGTGATGAACACGGTGATCTCTCTGGCAGTAGCGCTGCCGGCCGCCTATGCATTTTCGCGTTATCGTTTTCTGGGCGACAAGCATCTGTTCTTCTGGCTGCTGACGAATCGCATGGCGCCGCCTGCGGTGTTTGTGCTGCCGTTTTTTCAGCTGTATTCAGCCTTTGGATTGATCGACACGCATATTGCGGTGGCGCTGGCACACTGCTTGTTCAATGTGCCGCTGGCAGTCTGGATTCTGGAAGGTTTTATGTCTGGTGTGCCACGTGAGATTGACGAGACTGCCTATATTGATGGTTATTCCTTTCCGCGGTTTTTCACGCGCATTTTCACGCCACTGATTGCGCCTGGAATCGGAGTGGCAGCGTTTTTCTGCTTTATGTTCTCCTGGGTTGAACTGCTTATTGCGCGGACACTGACGGTGACCGATGCCAAGCCGATCAGCGCTATTATGACCAGGACAGTATCGGCTTCGGGGCTGGATTGGGGCGTCCTGGCAGCGGCGGGAATGTTGACGGTAATACCTGGCGCGCTGGTGATTTATTTTGTGCGCAATCATATTGCCAAGGGCTTTGCGCTGGGACGGGTATGAGGATGTGAGATCTGGCATCAACCCGGATCAGAAGCGGTACTGGTAAAAAAAGGCGGAGAAGCAGAGAATGGATTTATCGTGGATGGCGTGGACAAGACCCACAGCAATTTTTTTTGCGGTGATCCTGTGCCTGATCGTAACAATGTCGGTCTGGGAATATTTCAGCCCCGGCGGTCAGCCAAGAACGGGGATATTGCGTTTTGAAACTACCCGGGGTGATCGCCTATTTGTGACTTTGTTAGGCAGCGCCTTTATTAATCTGGCGTGGTTGGCGATGATAGACCTGAATCTGTGGTGGGCACTGGTGGTCAGCGCACTGTATGCAGTGGTAGTGTTTCGATATGTATAAAGTTTCGTTATGGTTAAACCTGTTATGGTTAAACCTTTGGTGTGGTCAAAAGAGAACAATGGAGACGTCTCATGTTGCATAGAAAATCTACCCGCTCTGGCTTGGCCAGAACGCTGACGATAATGACAACGCTGTCTTTGACAGCTTTATCTACCGCTTTGATCAGCACTGCGCAGGCAGACGTTGAGGATGCCAGGCGCTGGCTCGATGAATTCCAGCCCTCGACCTTGAACCGGGATCAGCAACTGGCTGAAATGCAGTGGTTTATAGACGCAGCGCAGCCGTATCAAGGCATGCAGATCAAGGTGGTATCAGAGACTCTGACTACACACGAGTATGAGGCGCAGACGCTGGCACGCGCATTCACTGAGATTACGGGTATTCAGGTCACCCACGATCTGATCGGCGAGGGCGATGTGGTAGAGAAACTGCAGACCCAGATGCAGTCCGGCGAGAATATCTACGATGCCTACGTCAATGATTCGGATTTGATCGGCACCCATTTCCGCTATCAGCAGGTGCGCAATCTCAGCGATTGGATGATAGGTGAAGGACAGGCAACAACTTCACCGACTCTGGATATTGAAGACTTTATCGGTATCTCCTTCACTACCGGCCCCGATGGCAAAATTTATCAACTACCTGATCAACAGTTCGCCAATCTGTACTGGTTCCGCTATGACTGGTTCACTGACCCAGCGCTTAAAGCTCAGTTCAGTGCCAAATATGGCTATGAACTGGGAGTGCCGGTGAACTGGTCAGCCTACGAAGATATTGCTGAGTTTTTCACCAACGATGTGCGCACTATTGATGGCCGCCGCGTCTATGGACATATGGATTATGGTAAGAAGGACCCCTCCCTGGGCTGGCGGTTTACTGATGCCTGGTTATCGATGGCAGGTGCCGGTGACAAGGGCATACCCAATGGGTTGCCGGTGGACGAATGGGGTATCCGGGTTGAAGGTTGTCGTCCGGTAGGTTCTACGGTTGAGCGTGGTGGTGCCACGGACGGACCCGCTGCGGTCTACTCAGTCACCAAGTACGTTGAGTGGCTGCAGAAATACGCGCCCCCGGAAGCTGCCGGCATGGTGTTCAGTGAAGCCGGCCCGGTGCCTGCGCAAGGTGCGATAGCTCAACAGATTTTCTGGTACACCACGTTTACTGCGGACATGGTTAAACCGGGACTGCCGGTAATGAATGAGGATGGCACACCTAAATGGCGGATGGCACCATCGCCAATGGGTGCCTACTGGGAAGAGGGGCAGAAACTGGGATATCAGGATACCGGTGCATGGACGCTGATGAAATCCACGCCGGTAGATCGCGCCAACGCAGCGTGGCTGTATGCGCAGTTCGTAACTTCGAAGACTGTGTCGCTGAAAAAGAGCCACGTTGGTCTGACTGTGATCAGAGACTCAGACATCCGTCATGAGAGTTTTACCGAACGCTCAGCTGAACTGGGTGGCCTGGTGGAATTCTACCGCTCACCGGCCCGTCTGCAGTGGACACCCACCGGGACTAATGTGCCGGATTACCCGCGCATGGCTCAGCTATGGTGGCAGAATATTGGTGACGCCTCTTCGGGCGCCAAAACACCACAGGAAGCAATGACCGCACTGGCAGTTGCGCAGGATCGCCTGATGGAAAGGCTGGAGCGAGCCAATGTGCTGGGCGATTGCGGCCCGAAACTCAATGAACCGCAAAGTCGTGAGTACTGGTTTAATCAGCCAGGCGCGCCAAAACCGAAGCTGGATAATGAGAAGCCTGCGCCGGTAACTGTTGATTACGATGAACTGGTAAAAAGCTGGCAGTAAAAATGCGATTGTGTGTGAAGATGGCTGCAATGCTGCTGGTTGCTGCGTTGGCTAACGCCGCATTGGCTGCGGGCGACTTCGCGCTGATAGATCAGCACGGAGTCTTCCACCAGCTCAGTCGTTACAGTGAACGTAATGCAGTAGTCATCTTCGTGCAGCGTAATGGGGATCGGGTGTCACGTGATGCAGTTCCTGTGCTGCGCGATCTGCGTGAGCGTTTTTCCAGCCAGGGCGTGGTTTTTTTAATGCTCAATGCCAGTGATGACCGCGACAGTGTGCGTCAGGAAGCCGCTGAAAATGACATCGATTTTCCGATTATGCTGGATTCTGCTCAGGTGGTTGCCCGCACGGTCGGTGCGCACAAAACCGGTGAAGTTTTTATCATTGATCCAGATTCCTACCAGCAACTTTATTACGGATCTATAGGCGAGACTGACTCCCTGAGCCTGGCACTGACTGCGATAGTGAGTGGGGGCCAGGTCTCGGCGAGTGTCCCTGCTGATATTCCAGCGAATGGCGCTACAGATGACGCAGCAGACACGCCTGGTTCAGCCATCCACTTCACTGATCCTCGCAGCAATCCGGAACGAAAAATCTCTTATCAGCAGGAAATAGTGCCGCTGTTACAGCGCAACTGCACCAGCTGTCATATCGAAGATGGCCTGGCGCCCTGGGCTATGAGCAGCTACATCATGATCCTGGGCTGGAGTCCGATGATTCGCGAAACCGTCATTACCCGGCGCATGCCTCCTGGGCAGATTGATACCAGCGTAGGCGAGTGGAGCGACATTCATCGTATGACGGATGAAGATCAGGCGTTGCTGCTGGCTTGGATTGACGATGGTGCATTGAAAGACGGCAGCCACGATCCACTGACCGATGAGCGGCCCGAGCCGCTGGAATGGCCACTGGGCGAACCTGATTTGATTGTCAATGTGCCCGAGGAGCAGGTTCCGGCAACCGGTATCATCGACTTTAGATTGAAGCGCGCCAGCTTTGCTCTGTCTGAAGACAAGTGGCTCAGAGCAGTGTCGTATAACGTCGGCGACCGCAGCGTGCTGCACAGTCTGCTGGTTTATGAACTCGACAATGATGCCCGGATTACAGAACCGGCAGATCTTATTGATGAGGATAAGGCCGCCTTTATCAGTTTGTATGTACCTGGTAAAACTGAAGACGTATTTGCAGCAGATACAGGCTATCTGCTGAGCAAAGGCAAAGATCTGGTTTTTAAAATTCGCTATACCAGTTCAGGGCGCGCAACAGTGGATCGAACCCGGATCGGATTATATTTTCGTGACGGTCCGCCGGAGCTGGCATTACGAACTCTGGCGATAGAGAACCGGGAGATACAGATACCGGCGAACGAGGATAATCACCGGGAGTTTGCCGAAACTGACGTTATTGCCGATGAATTTTTCATCGAAAGCTTTTCACCGCATGCGCATAATCGCAGCAAGAGTATGACTATTTCTGCGCAGTATCCGGACGGTAGCGAGCATCTGCTGATCAATGTCGCTAACTACAATTTCAACTGGCAGATGACTTATACTCTGCAACAGCGCGCGCATATTCCGGCTGGGTCGCGCATTATTTCTGAGACAGTTTACGATAACACGGCCGCCAATCAGCACAATCCTGATCCCGACAAAGCCGTGCAATGGGGTGTTAGCACCTGGGATGAGATGTTCAGTCATTTCGTGCGTATTGCCGAACCAGTCAGGAATTAATTTGACTAATACCTTTGCTTAAAAGCAGTGGTTCAAACCAATGGTTCAAATCAGTGGTTTTAACCAGGTTTTAACCACAGGCCAAAGGCTCTCCCGCTGGAGGAACTCAGCTTTTCAAGCCATTGAAAATAGTTTTCACTGGTCTCGCCATCACCCGGTCGACCATCGGTAAAAAGAACTCCAGCGGTTTTGATTGATAATCTTTGTCAAAAGCTTTGCCATCATACAATTCGCAGAACTTCTTCGTGTAATCGTAATAAGGTGAGTCTTTATATTGATCACGCATATTGCGATCTGCGCCCAGATGATGAAAGTAATCGTAGCCTTGGAAAATCTGATGATGTTTCAGCAGCCAGAAGTTAGCTTCTGATACGAAAGGTTTGAGAATGGTGGCAGCCAGTTCACCGTGATCATAAGTGCTCAGCGTATCGCCAATATCATGCAACAACGCCACCACCAGATATTCTTCATTCTCACCGGCTTCCCATGCCCGGGTGGCAGTTTGCAGACAGTGTTCAAGACGGTCTATTGGAAATCCGCCGCAATCGCCCTTTAACAGCATCAGGTGCTGAATGACTCGTTTGGGCAGTCCGTTGGCAAAACCAGCAAACGCGTCGCCAATTATCTGCCAATCTTCCTGAGTACTGCTTGGAAAACTTTTAAAATCGGCCTGCTGATGTTGTTCGCTCATTTTGCTGTCCCGAAACTGGTGATGTGGTTATGGTAGCACGCCTTTTTGGAGGCGCAGATTACGCTTTTTAGCAGACCAGCCACTCCCGGTGCAATAGCGTGTTATCTGCACAGCGGAAAAAAGGCTGTGGTGGCGTGGTTGAAACGCTGTGGCAAAGCGGTTATAAGAGGACGGTCTACTATTCTGGCATTGAGAAAATCATGGGTTTGTTGATTAAAAGCATTGGAATTTCGTGGCTCGCGCTGGCATTGGCCGGCTGCGGTGCTACACGAAGTGTGCAACTGCCACCAGCCAATGAAGTCCTGATTCCACAGATCAGCGAGGATGGCAGTAAATTCTTTGTATTTCAGCGTCAGCATATTTATCCGGATCAGGACCCGACTGATCGCCTGCTTGGTCGCGAAATGCGTGCTGACAGATTGAGTCAGTATCAGGGGGATCCACAGCAACTGGACGAAGAAATTGAGCGACGGCTGAACCGCGCTTTCGAAATTACAGCGTATTGTAGAAATGGTTATTTTGAGCTGTACCGTGACCAGACCAGGGATGGCCTCTCGCTACGCGGCGAATGTCGTGAAGATGCCAATGATGCAGACCGAAGACGTTTCGATGGCACACCCATTCCGGTTATCGCGGAGCAGCCCTGATTTCATCTTATAGATTCTGCTCAACCCATTTGATAAATTGCTGGGCCGGCAGTGCTCCGGACAGGCGTGCTGTTTCCTTGCCTTTGCTGAACATCATCAGCGTAGGAATGCTTCGTATCGCATAACGTTGCGCCAGACCCTGCTGTTCCTCGGTGTTCACTTTCAGCAGACGCGCGCGTGGTTCAAGCACTTTCGCGGCACTTTCAAAGGCCGGGGCGAATTGCCGACAGGGACCGCACCAGGGCGCCCAGAAATCCACCACAATGGGCAGATCTCCGCTCATATGCCGATTGAAATTATCCATATCAACGGCTACCGGCTTGCCCGGGAACAGGGCTTTTTTGCACGCGCCACAGTTGCCTTCGCCGGTCAGACGCTCATCCGGCAGACGGTTTTTACGGTGACAATGCGGGCAGGTAATCATGACGGTTGCGGACATAATGGGTTCCTTGCAGGGCCGGGTGCGCACTGTGTTCTCTGACGCGAGAATAGCACAATGCCGGTAAGCCCCAACAGTTGCCAGATCATGAAAGCGAGTCAGGTTTTCATGTCACGGCGCCTCGGCCAGACGTACCCTGGGGCTGTCAGCTAAACGGCCACCTTGTTCAATTTTAGCGCTTGGGCTAATGTTGATGTCTGCAAAGGTGAGAAGACTAGGGAGCCTCTGAATAACTCTATGACTACTCTGCGGGTGACTGCGCCCGCTGCTGCAAGGCGTCGTGCGCCGACAATGGCCGTAGCCCTTGGCAAGCACGACAACGCGGCAGAAGCGGCGCAGACGCCCGCCCGAAGGG
>JBDNGQ010000247.1:0-7113 GCA_041689205.1 Pseudohongiellaceae bacterium
AGGCGGGTATGCAATTGTTGCAGATAGTGAATTCTCTCCAGGCAGCTCTCCTCACAATCTGACGCGGTGACATACACCATTAACCAGGGCTGAGTCTGATAATCATCAGCGTCGATACCGGCAATCAGCTCTTCAAAACTCTTGAACTGAGGGTCCCCTGATTCGTCACGCATATCCAACGCTGTAATATCTGCCGGTGGCAAAATCAGATTGCCATTGTTCGTCGAGCCACCAAAACTCCCGGTCTCCAGCGCAGACTTGAAAGAAAAAGTCGCAACAGTCACGGGCAGGGCCGTAATCAGCAGGAGGAATGTCAGCTTCAGCTTACTCTTCAATTCAGGTTTCATCTTTGTGCACCTATCTGGTTTCAGGGGATCTGATTTCGTTTTGCTTACGCTTTTCCGGATGCACGATGCTGGAGTACAAAAACAGCATCAATAACACAATCGCCATTACGAACCATTGCACGGCGTAGGCGCGATGCTTTTCCGGCATCATATTCAACAAAGGCCAATTCGGCTCCAGCACGCCTGGCGCATTATCGGATAATCGGACCGTGTACGGAAACAATGACCCATCATTCAGCACTGCCGCCAGCAGTTTCATGTCCAGACTCTGAATCACCTGTGGCCATGCCTGCGAATTCAATTCCTCTGGTGCGCCCAGTAAAAATGGAGCACTGATGGGAACATAGATACTTCCTCGCATCTGGGTAGGCTCTGAAACAATTACAGGCGCGGGTAGCAAATCTCGACTACTTCCCTGCGCAATCCAGCCGCGATTAACCAGAACCGTGATGCCTTCCTCTGTCTGAAAAGGGCTTATAACTTCGTAACCAACTACACCTTTGTGTATTTTGTTGTCCAGCAGAAAGTATCGTTGATTGTCGTATGTGCCGGTGGCTTTTATTCTGAGATAAGGCAACGTATCCTGGCCGGGATTAACCTCTGCCAATGCGATCTCAGGAGCCTGAGTCCGCGCTTCATAGTTGCTCTGCAGCAGGATTTTCTCCTGCTCACGATCCAGCTGCCAAAAACCAAAACCAATGAGCACTGGCAACAGTGCGAATGTAAACACAGATAGTTTCCAGTTGGGTTTAAAAGTTACCATTGATATGCATCACCTGCTTTGCCTGGGTAAGAACCTGAATCTCTGGTGCAGCGTACACAGCTGATTTGCTATGATCGGTTTTTAGATTCTTATGGTGCTGCATATGTTGAAAATAATCATTCTGCTCTTGTTGGCAGGAATCCTGATCAGTCTCATTCTTGGTTTTGTCTTCTTTTATCAGGATAAAGGGCGTTCCAAACGTACGTTGTATGCCCTTGGTGTTCGGATTACGCTGGCTGTTATTTTAATAGGCGTGGTGGCTTACGGTCTCGCAACCGGGGAGCTTACCATGCAGGCTCCCTGGCTGTAACACATATATCCTGGCGGTGTAGACGCCGCTTAAAACAGGTAAACAAATATAAATAATCCAACCCAGACCACATCAACGAAATGCCAGTACCAGGAGGTTGCCTCAAATCCGAAATGATCCTCGGGTTTGAAGTGACCTTTGATTGCTCGCATTAGCATGACAAACAGCATGAAAGTACCAAGCGTCACATGGAAGCCGTGAAAGCCGGTCAGCAGAAAGAAGGTTGATCCATAAATACCTGAATTCAGGGTAATGCCATAGTGGCCGTAAGCCTCTACATACTCGACTCCCTGCAGCGCCAGGAATATAACGCCAAGCGTTACAGTCACTGCGAGCCAGTTAATCAATCCTTTGCGGTTTCCGGCTTTCAGCGCAGTATGTGCGAAATGCACAGTCACGCTGGATGTGATCAGAATGATGGTATTCCAGAATGGCAGGTAGCTGGCGAAGAAGCTGAAGCTCCAGTCTGACACACTCAAGGCTTCTCTTGGATTAACGAATCTGCCCGGATCTGGGTTAACCATCACCGGCCAGGCGGCTTCGAATTCAGGCCACAGCAACTGACCGGTCATGGTGGCATGTCCTTCACCAGCCAGCCATGGCACTGCAAGATTTCTTACATAGTAAAGCGCTCCAAAGAACGCAGCGAAAAACATGACTTCAGAGAAAATGAACCAGCCCATTCCCCAGACATAAGAGCGCTTCAACTGCTCGCTGTTCATGCCAGCATGATTCTCATGAATAACGGTGCTGAACCACTGAAAAAGCACGAAAGAGAGCAGCAGGAACCCTATCAGGGCCATCCAGGTTGAGCCTGTTGAGCTCTCATTCGACTGAATGTCATTGAGCACATGACCCAGGCCGAAAACAGTTAAAAACAAACCGATTGACGCAAAGAAGGGCAGTTCGGTTTGTTCGGGAACGTAATACGTTTCATGGGAGCTTTCGCTGGCCATCTTTCAAATCTCCAATTAGTTTCTGTATCCTATCGTTATCAGTTTTTAGCTAACTCGACCCCAACCAGCTCATAGTCCGTTATATCAAACAGTGAGTATGAGAGAGTAAGTTTACTAATTTGTTCCGGGATGTTCTCATCGACAAAGAAACGTAATGCCATATCGACTTCCTCCCCCGCTTCCAGTTTTTGCTCCTCAAAACAAAAACACTCGATTTTGTTCAGATACGCAGCGGCTGCACTAGGCGCCACACTGGGTATGGCCTGTCCGGTCATAGCAAAATCATTAGGATTCTTTGCCTTATAGCTGACGACCATAACCTGTCCAGGACTGACTATAACCTGTGAGACCTCAGGCTTGAATTCCCAGCTCATTCCAGCATTTTTCTGCGCAGTGAACTGCACGGTGACTTTGCGGTCTTCCTGCACGACAAGCTGTGATTCACCGGCTGCATAGCGACCTGCAGTTTTGCCATTAAGGCCGGTAATATCACAGATCACATCGTACAAAGGGACCAACAGAAAACCGAAGGCGAACATGCCACCAACGATCAGGAACAATTTGACCACCAGTTTCTTATTGGTCGATGATTTTTTTTCGTTGCTCATGTCGATACCTCTTCAGAGTTAAGCCACTACTGCACGTGTATAAGTTTTGGATCAGGAGGCGTTGTAAACGTGTGATATGGCGCTGGCGAGGCAACCGTCCACTCCAGTCCTTGTGCGCCTTCCCAAACTTCTGCCGTCGCCTTCTTGCCGCCTTTGATGCACTTGATCACGACAAACAACAGGATCAGCTGAGAAGCACCAAACAGGAAGCCACCGATGCTGGAGATCATATTGAAATCTGTAAACTGCAGTGCATAGTCAGGAATACGACGTGGCATACCCGCAAGCCCGAGGAAATGCTGTGGGAAGAACAGGATATTCACGCCGATAAACGATAGCCAGAAGTGCAGTTTACCCAGCTTCTCGTCATACATGTTTCCGGTCCACTTAGGCAGCCAGTAGTATGCAGCAGCCATAATCGAGAATACTGCACCCGGCACCAGCACGTAATGGAAGTGCGCAACCACGAAGTAGGTATCATGATACTGGAAGTCAGCCGGTGTTATTGCCAGCATCAAGCCAGTGAAACCACCCATGGTAAACAGCACCACGAACGCGATCGCGAATAACATCGGCGTCTCAAAAGTCATTGAGCCGCGGAACATGGTGGACACCCAGTTGAAGACCTTTACACCGGTCGGCACCGCGATCAGCATGGTGGCATACATAAAGAACAGCTCGCCTGCCAGTGGCATACCAACGGTGAACATATGGTGAGCCCATACGATGAAGGACAGGAATGCAATTGAAGCCGTGGCGTAAACCATTGAGCTGTAACCGAACAGACGCTTTCTGGCAAAGGTCGGGATAATCGCAGAAACGATACCGAACGCAGGCAGAATCATGATGTACACTTCAGGGTGTCCAAAGAACCAGAACAAATGCTGGAACAATACCGGATCACCACCACCGGCTGCATTGAAGAAGCTGGTGCCGAAGTGAATATCAAACAACATCATGGTAACCACACCGGCTAACACGGGCATAACTGCAATCAATAGATACGCAGTAATCAGCCATGTCCATACGAACAATGGCATCTTCATCAAGGTCATGCCAGGCGCGCGCATATTCAGAATGGTTGCGATAATATTAATCGCACCCATAATGGAGGATGCCCCCATCATATGCACCGCGAAAATGAAGAATGTTACTGAGGACGGAGCATGGGTCGTCGATAAAGGTGCGTAGAATGTCCAGCCGAAATTCGGCGCGCCGGAAGCCATGAACAGTGTTGAAGTCAACATTGCAAACGCAAAAGGCAGAATCCAGAAACTCCAGTTATTCATCCGTGGCAGCGCCATATCCGGCGCACCAATCATCAAAGGAATCATCCAGTTAGCCAGACCTACGAAGGCTGGCATAACTGCACCAAACACCATAATCAAACCATGCATGGTGGTCATCTGATTGAAAAAATTCGGTTCCACAAACTGCAAACCTGGCTGGAACAATTCGGCGCGAATAATCATCGCGAATGTTCCACCCAGCAGAAACATTGAGAAGCTGAACCAAAGGTAAAGAGTCCCTATGTCTTTATGGTTGGTAGTAAACAACCATCGAGACAGGCCTTTTGCGGGACCATGATGGTGATCGTCGTGTGCTGCGCTCATGGCTCACTGTCCTTCTTGTAGAATTTGGTTAACTTCAGCTGGCTGAATCAGATCGCCGGTATTATTACCCCAGGCATTTCTGACATAGGTGATTACTGCAGCGAGCTCAATAGGGTTCAATTGATTACTGAACGCCGGCATCGCCGTACCAGTAACTCCGTTAAGCAGCAGGTCGATATTTGCACGTAAAGGTCCGGTCGCGATCGCAGATCCCGCGATGGCAGGGAATACCGGAGGCATGCCTGCACCAGTCGGTTGATGACAGGCAGAACAATTTCTCAGGTAGACCTGTTCGCCAGCGATCATTGACTCCTCGGCAGTGACCACATTGTCAGCCATAGCCCGGGTTGTGCGCGCTGACTCCTGCCTATCAGCATACCAGGCGTCATATTCTTCCTGCCCGACGGCATGCACTACAATCGGCATGAACCCATGCTCGAGTCCACACAACTCCGTGCACTGACCACGATATATTCCCGGCTCTTCGACATTTGTCCAGATCTCGTTAATAAACCCGGGGATTGCATCTTTCTTAACTGCAAACGCGGGAACCCACCAGGAATGGATTACATCATTGGAGGTAATTAGAAAACGAACCTTCTTGTTAACAGGAATCACCAGCGGGTTATCAACTTCAAGCAGATAATTTTCGCCCTTCGGAAGCGCATTATTGATTTCTTCTCGCGGCGTACTCAGCGCGCTGAAGAAGGAGACCTCTTCTTCGCCTTCGTCCTCACGCAGGTATTTGTATTCCCAGCGCCATTGATAACCAACAACCATGATGTCCAGGTCAGATTCAGAGCTGTCATACGCTTCTGTCAGCACGCGGGTGGCTGGAATAGCCATCAATATCAGGATAACAAACGGAATCAGTGTCCAGATAATCTCCACTTTGGTGCTTTCGTGGAAGGTAGCAGAAACTGCACCTCTGGATTTGCGGTGCAGGATGATGGATACCAGCATGACGCCAAATACCACTACGCCAATTGCAACACACCACCATAGGATCTGCATGTGAAGATCATAAGTATCTCTACTGATTTGGGTTACACCCTGGGGCATGTTTAATTCCCAGGCTGCCTGAAGATTGGTGCTCCACACAATGGCGGCACTAATTATCAGACCTAACCACAGCTTTGCTTTAGGCAACATTCGCCGTGTCTCCGTTGTTAGTAAAAAGGACTAAAATACGTTTTCCGTACGCGTTCCCGTACCTTTGGTTCAGTACGTTTTAATTATTGTTTGTTGTTTTTCTCCCACATCCTGTCTGCGTTCTTGTTATAGCAGACAGCTGTGCAGAGACTGAAATGCAGTGCCGATATGATAAGTTCCCTTGCCTGTGGCAAATTTGATTCGACCTGAGTTTCAAATTCCGGTCGAGAACTAAACATTCGATAACCGCATACTACTGTGAGCCATCTCCTGGAATGCCAGGACTTAAATGAAACTCACCAAATTCCTGCGGGTGCAATTACAGCCGGCGCATTATAACAATACTCATCGGAAAATTACTATCCTCAAGGAGCCAAACCGCGGCAGCTGATCCGGGCGCTCGATGCGTCTTCACCGCCGCGCAATTTTCAGCTCGACGAGGACTGCAGACTTTGCGGGAAATCAAATCAATCACCGTAATCCATCCTGTCTCAGCAGTGCGCCTACATCGGGCTCCCGACCCATAAAATCAGTAAACAAGGTGAGCGCATCTGCACCTCCCCCGCGCGCCAGGATCTTGTTGAGGAACTCAGCGCCAGTCGCCGCATCGAAGACACCCGCCCCCGCAAAGCGTGAAAATACATCGGCAGAAAGCACCTCTGCCCATTTATAACTGTAATAGCCGGCGGCATAACCACCAGCAAAGATGTGCGAAAAGCTA
Organism: Pseudohongiellaceae bacterium; assembly: GCA_041689205.1. Taxonomy (GTDB): domain Bacteria; phylum Pseudomonadota; class Gammaproteobacteria; order Pseudomonadales; family Pseudohongiellaceae; genus JAVVEG01. The sequence goes on from JBDNGQ010000247.1 coordinate 6,471, forward strand.
TTCTGAAAGCGCAGAAATTCGGGCATTGCGTAGACTGCCGTCTGTGACCGCACCCTTGCTAGCAGGTCGCTAACAAACTCTCCGCTTTGCTGCTGAGGCAACTCGGCTGTCGCCATTTGATGTAGCTGGAAATCAAAAAAAGCGAATTCCAATTGCCGCATGCTCTTCATGCCGGCCTGGTAATTTTTTGCCGCCAGCATCTTCTCGAGAAGATCAGCAGGTAAGGACTTTTTGTTCAGATAATGACTGGAAATCATCCCCAGCGCCTGCGGCTGCCAGCACCAGTTTTCCATCAACTGACTGGGTAGCTCAACAGCGTCCCACGCAACTCCGTTAATGCCAGCACTGCGTAAATACTGTTCCGAAGTCAACATATGATGCAAGCCATGCCCAAACTCATGAAACAGAGTGGTTACCTCATTATGCGTCAACAGAGCGGGTTCAGAACCTGTCGGTGGCCCAAAGTTGCAGGTCAGATAAGCGACCGGCAGTTGCCACTTTGTTGACTCCACCTGTCGGCGATTCCGGCAGCTAGCCATCCATGCCCCGCCTCGTTTCCCTTCCCGGGTAAAGAGGTCGAAGTAGAAAGAGGCGACGGGCTGACCATCGCGGCTGATGTCGTAAAATTCAACCAGTTCATCCC
>JBDNGQ010000248.1:0-1658 GCA_041689205.1 Pseudohongiellaceae bacterium
CAAGGCGAACTTGCGCCGGCATGCGTCCGCCTGTCAAGCAAGGGCAACGCAGCCAGCGGGATCGGCTGAAGGCCCCTTCGGGCGGGCGTCTGCGCCGCTTCTGCCGCGTTGTCGTGCTTGCCAGGGGCTACGGCCATTGCCGGCGCACGACGCCTTGCAGCAGCGGGCGCAGTCACCCGCAGAGTGGTCATAGAGTTATTCAGAGGCTCCCTAAGTCCATTTTCCGATACAAAGAGCGCACACTGATGTTTGCCATCTTTGCCGCTCGCGCCTTATCACACCCGCAGTCAGTCAGCAGTTTTTCCAGATAAAGTCGTTCATTGGCCTGATCACAGGGAACCTCGTATCCATGGGAGATCCGGTAGCAGTGTGCCGGTTTGCTGTTATCAATCTGGCCAAAACTGTCACGGTAAAGCTGGTTAGTTGCGCACTCCTTATCAAGCAGCAAAAACAAGGCTATGATCGCAGCATAACCAAGGAGCACCAGCAAATGAGCACAACATTGCCGTTCACCCCGGAAACCAGCGTAAAGCCCGAGGTTTTTCCATTTTTTGATGAGCAAACCGCCACCTTTTCCTACGTAGTCAAAGATCCGGCATCAAACTCATGTGCGGTTATTGATTCGGTAATGAATCTTAACTACCACTCGGGCAGGATTTCTTACGAAGGCGCAGACGAAATAATTGCATGGATCAAAAAGCACGGGCTTAAGCTGGAATGGATTGTCGAAACCCATGTTCATGCTGATCATTTATCGGCTGCCCCTTACATCCAAGAACAATTGGGTGGCAAACTCGGCATCGGCGACCAGATTGTGGTGGTGCAGGAACTGTTTGGAAAAGTCTTTAATGCCGGCACTGATTTTCAGCGCGATGGTTCGCAATTTGATCGCTTATTCAAAGACGGTGATACTTATCAGATTGGCGGCCTGAGCGCACATGCGCTGCACACGCCAGGGCATACGCCGGCCTGTATGACTCATGTCATTGGCGATGCAGCCTTTGTCGGTGATACTCTGTTCATGCCCGATGTGGGTACAGCAAGGGCGGACTTTCCAGGCGGCAATGCGCATACGCTTTATCAGTCGATCACCCGGCTGCTGAGTCTGCCTGCGGAAACTCGTCTATTCATGTGCCACGACTATCCACCCAACGACCGTGAAGTGGAATATGAAACCACAGTCGCTAAAGAACGCGCTGGGAATATCCATGTACATCAGGGCATCAGGGAGGATGAGTTTGTGAAAATGCGCCAGGCACGGGATGCTACATTAGACATGCCCGTGCTGATTCTGCCCTCTCTGCAGGTGAATATGAGAGCCGGACGCTTACCCCCTCCGGAAGATAATAATCAGATTTACCTTAAGGTTCCTATTAACGCACTTTAAAGATTAGCTTCGGAGGCAATTATGAACAACAGTAAATCTGCGACTGATGTCGCCTTTCAGATTGTCATAGTGGGCGGAGGTGCCGCTGGCATTGCGGTGGCTTCCAGCCTGCTGTCGCGTAACAACGATCTACAGATAGCGATTATCGATCCGGCTGATTATCACTATTATCAGCCTGGCTTCACCATGGTTGGTGCCGGTGTCTTCACCCCCGAAGAACCGCGTCGCACCATGAAATCGGTCATGCCCCGCAAGGTCACCTGGATCAAAA
>JBDNGQ010000249.1:0-65210 GCA_041689205.1 Pseudohongiellaceae bacterium
CAGAGTGAGCACAGCGTTTTCCAGAGGTTTTCTGCTCCATGTTGAGTTATCGCCACAGTTATCACGCCGGAAATCATGCCGATATTTTGAAGCACCTGACGCTTATTGCGCTGCTGGGAAAGCTGCGCAGCAAAGAGAAACCTTTTGTCTGCATCGATACTCACAGTGGCTCTGGCCTCTACGATCTGCAGAGCAATGAGGCCCGCAAAACCGGCGAGGCGGAGCAGGGAGCCGCACGCATCTGGCAGCAACAAAGCAGCGATGCCGGCGTTGCTGCGTATCTTCAACTGTTAAAGACGTTCAACCCCGGGTCACGCCTGCGCCGTTATCCGGGTTCTCCGGCGATTGCGCAGTCGCTGCTGCGCGAAGATGACCGGATGATTTTGATGGAGTTGCACAATAATGAAATTGAATTATTGCGGGCGAATTTCCAGCACGATAAGCGCATCAGTGTTCATCATCGTGATGGTTTCGAGGGTGTGCTGGCATTAACCCCGCCGGTTCCGCGCCGCGGTCTGGTGTTGATTGATCCCTCCTATGAAGTAAAAACCGATTATGAACAGGTGCTGGATACCTGCGTGAAACTCTCCAAGCGCTGGCCGCAGGGCATTATTGCGGTCTGGTATCCCTTGCTGGGTAAAGACAAAGACCGCAGCAGCTGGCTTCGAGATAGATTCTCTCAGAAGAAATTTGTTGATCTGCTCAGTATTGAGCTGCAAGTCGAGGCCCAGGCAAATGACAGCGGAATGCACGGTTCGGGTATGTTTATCATTAATACCCCTTGGCAACTGGACCAGCAAATGCAGCTCAGCATGCAGAGTCTGCTAGAGTTGATGGGACCGTCGTGTGAGTTTCGGGTCAACAGATTAAGCTGAAAATAATGTGCGTCAGATGAAGCTGGACTTGTTTTTAGGCCTGCGTTAACCTCAGTGGGCTGAAGCTCACAGGGCCGCAGCGCAGTGAGCTCCATAGAGAGTTTCCTGGAGAGCTCCAAAGTGAGTTCCAAAGTGAGTTCCTTCATGACTGATGCAAAATAAAAATAACAGATGGAGTGTGATCATGAATAAGCAAGTCCAGGCCAAGGCTGGTCCGCATTGTTTGCAAAGCAGGATTCCAGAGAAGTTTCAAAGCAATTTTCAAAAAGCCCGCGCCTTGATTATGGCCGTTCCAGCCACTCTGTTGATGGGTTTATCCGGATCAGCACTGGCGCAGGAAACTGTGGAATGGCGTCATCTTGGCGGCGACGCAGACCATACCCGTTACTCACCGGCAGACCAGATCAATCAGGATAACTTCGGTCAGCTTCAGCAGGCCTGGGTGTGGGATGGCGCCAGCTTTAATGCTTCCAGCGGTCGCTCAACACCAAGCTATGTGGGTGGTAAATTGTTCACCGTCGCCGGAGCGCGCAGACACGTTGTTGCGATTGATCCCGAAAGCGGTGAAACCATCTGGTCCTACCGTGAACCCAATACCTACCGTCATGAATACTCCATGCGTAAAGACTATGGCAAGGGCGTTGCCTATGCTGAAGTGGATGGACGCGGCGTGGTTTATATCATCAGCCCGGCATTTTTTCTGACGGCACTGGAGGCTGATACCGGCGCACCTTTGCCAGGCTTTGGTAAGCCGGTGCCGATTGACGGCTTTCCAGAAACCGGTGTTGTCGATATGCTCGCGGATCTGGGGCATGAATACGACCCCTACTACGGTATCCCCAAAGAGATCGGTTACGTGACTTCATCATCGCCACCCATTGTGGTGAATGGTGTTGTGGTGGTCGGTAACTCTGCCGAGCAAGGCTATAACCAGTCGCGGATTGAAAATATTCCAGGTGATGTGCTGGGCTATGATGCCAAAACCGGTGCCTTCAAGTGGAAATTCAATGTTATCCCTGAAGCCGGAGAATTCGGCATGGATACCTGGGAAGGTATCGATAACCCGCGCCAGTTGACTGGTGATGTATCCCCCTGGGCACCTTTGTCGGCGGATGCTGAGCTGGGTCTGGTTTACATCCCCACCAATCCACCGACCGTTGATTATTACGGCGGCTTTAGTCCGGGCGACAATCTTTTCGGGACCAGCCTGATTGCGCTGGACGTTGAAACCGGTGAGCGGCGCTGGCATTTTCAGCTTGTTCACCATGACGTGTGGAACTACGACACGCCCACCGCTCCTGTGCTGCTGGATGTCACCGTAGATGGCAAGAAAATACCTGCAGTTGTGCAGGCGACCAAACAGACACTGTTATTTGCGTTTAACCGTGCTACCGGCGAGCCTTTATGGCCGATAGAAGAAAAGCCGGTGCCGCAGTCACTGGTACCCGGTGAAAAGTTATCGCCTACTCAGCCTTTTCCGACTAAACCGGCTGCTTACGATCTCAACGGTTTAACCGAAAATGACCTGATTAACTTCACACCTGAGCTGCGTCAACAGGCACTTGATGTGCTTGCCGACTGGCAGATCGGGCCGCTGTATAACCCGCCTTTGCATCGTGATAACGATATCGGCAAGCGCGGTGCTTTCTGGTGTCCGGGTGGTGGCGGTGGTTCGAACATCACCTCTCCGGCGGTCGCCGATCCGGTCAGTGGCATTATCTATCTGAGTTCGCAGAGTGCCTGCAGCGCCGTGCAACTGGTCCCCGGTGAAGAAGCTGATATGCGCTACCGAACTGATGGTGGCACCACCACTACCGGTGTGACCCTGGCCAGATACGCGAATGGCTCGGGTGCCGGTTCACCGCGTCATCCTTCAGGGTTGCCGCTGTGGAAACCACCCTACAGCCGAATCACGGCGGTGGACATGAACACCGGTGAGCATCTGTGGATGATCCCGATTGGCGAGACACCGGACCGTATCCGCAATAATCCTGCGCTGGCAGGAATCGATATCGGTAACACGGGCACTGGTGCGCAGGCACCCATGCTGGTCACTGCAACCATGCTGATTTATGCGGCTGACAGCAGTGACGGCACGCCTTCTCTGTTTGCGATTGATAAAGCGACAGGAAAGCAGATTGGTAAAGTCACTGCCCCGGAAATCAGTCGTTATGGCATGATGACTTATGTGCACAAAGGCGAGCAGTATATTCTTCTGCAGACCGGTGGCAAACTGACAACGATGTCACTGCACGGTCCAATGGCTGCGTCTGGTGGACACTGATAGCAGATAGTTGAATCGGAACGCTGGTACCGATTGCTCAAACAGGGAGGCACGCTTTGCGTTGTCTCCCTGTTTGCTGAGCTGACTACTGACCTGCTACTGACCTGCTACTGACCTCTCTACGGCCCTGACTACTGCCCTTTTTGTGCGGCAATCAGATGATTCAAATCAAGCTGAAACACCGATAAACGTGACACTCTGTAGCACTGTGTCACGCTTTATTGCGCGCTGTGATTAAACCTCTGTCCGACTTCTGGCACACTCTGTTTTATGGACTTGAATACAGAGCTGGGTTATTCTCCGTCGTTCTATTTCATGCTCAAGGGGTGAATGGATTTAAGGCGTAACAGCAGAGGGCGGTTGCGTACTTTGTAACAACAGGACAATGTCAGAACCAAAATTCGACTCAACGAGGAGAAGTATAATGATAAGAAAGCATGGGCGCCGATTGGCGGGAATGCTGGCACTGGGCTTTACTGCCGTGACTGCCGGTTCTCTCAATGCCCAGGAAACAGTAGAGTGGGTCCACCTTGGCGGTGATGCGGATCATACCCGCTACTCACCTGCAGCCAATATTAATGCGGATAACTTCAGTGAGCTTAAAGAAGCGTGGGTATGGGACGGTGCAAGCTTCAATGCTTCCAGCGGACGCTCCACACCCAGCTATGTCGGTGGTAAATTATTCACCGTCGCCGGTGCTCGCAGACACGTTGTTGCAATCGATCCGGAATCCGGTGAGACCATCTGGTCCTATCGCGAGCCAAATACTTTCCGTTATGAATACTCGATGCGCGCAGACTATGGCAAAGGCGTTGCCTATGCTGAAGTTGATGGCAAAGGCGTTGTTTATATTTCTACCCCTGCTTTCTTCCTGATTGCTCTTGATGCTGAGACCGGCGCACCTCTGCCGGGCTTTGGCAAACAAGTACCTGTCGAGGGTTTCCCGGATACCGGTATCGTTGACATGCTCGCTGACCTGGGTCATGAGTTTGACCCTTATTACGGCATCCCAAAAGAAATCGGCTATATCACGGCTTCCTCACCACCCATCGTGGTCAACGGGGTAGTGGTAGTGAGTAACTCTGCAGAGCAGGGCTACAATCAGTCGCGGATTGAAAACGTGCCTGGCGATATCCTTGGCTATGACGCAAAGACCGGTGAGTTCCTGTGGAAGTTCAATGTTATCCCTGAGCCCGGTGAGTTTGGTATTGATACCTGGGATCATCCGAATCCGCGTGCGCTGACTGGCGAGGTGTCTTCATGGGCACCGATGGCAGCAGATCCCGAACTGGGTCTGGTTTACATTCCAACCAACGGTCCAACCATCGATTTCTACGGTGGTTTCCGTGGCGGTGACGGACTTTACGGCAACAGCCTGATAGCACTCGACGTCAAAACTGGTGAGCGCAAATGGCATTTCCAGCTGGTTCATCACGATGTCTGGAACTATGACACGCCGACAGCACCGGTGCTGCTGGACGTCACCATGAATGGCAGAACAGTTCCTGCTATCGCTCAGACCAGCAAGCAGTCTTTCACCTATGTGTTCAACCGCGAAACCGGTGAACCGCTGTGGCCCATTGAAGAGCGGCCTGTGCCGGCATCAAAGATTCCCGGTGAAAAACTGGCTCCAACTCAACCTTTCCCGACCAAGCCGGCACCCTACGATCTGCAGGGTCTGACCCAGGATGATCTGATCGACTACACCCCGGAACTGCGTCAGGAGGCGATTGAAGCCTTGGCAGAGTGGGATATCGGACCTTTGTTCCAGCCTCCCTTGCATCGTGATAACGATCTGGGACTCCGGGGTGCGCTGTGGTGTCCTGGCGACGTTGGTGGCGTAAACATCAGTGGCCCGGCAGCAGGGGATCCTGAAACAGGTATTCTGTATGTGACGTCACTCAGTGGCTGCACAACCCGTCCAGTGGTAAGTGGTGAAGAAGCTGACAAGCGCTATGTGACTGACGGTGGCACTACGACAACAGGCGTCACGGTCGCAGATTTTGCTGTTGGTGTTGGTGGCGGAGCGCCGCGCGGTCCCCAGGGTCTGCCCTTGTTCAAGCCGCCCTATAGCCGTATTACTGCTATTGATCTGAATACTGGTGAGCATCTGTGGATGATTCCAGTAGGTGAGACGCCTGATCGCATCAAAAACCATCCTGCCCTGGCGGGTATTGATGTCGGCAACACAGGAACGGGTGCCCATGCACCGATGACTGTGACCAAAACCATGCTGATTTACGCCTCACAGGCCAGCGATGGCAGCGCCCATCTGTTTGCCGTAGACAAGGCAACTGGCCGTCAACTGGGCAAAGTGGCAGCACCTGACAACAGTCGCTACGGCATGATGACTTATGTGCATAAAGGCGAGCAGTATGTTGTTCTGCAGACTGGCGGCAAACTGACAGCGATGTCACTGCACGGTCCAATGGCTGCTGGTGCCGACCACTGATAGTTATATCGGAACGCAGGTTCTGATTGCACAAACAAAGCCCGGTATGCGCAAGCTGCCGGGTTTTTTGTTTGCCTTGGATAAGCAATCGGCATAAAGTTAAATGCCTTTCCGCTACGCAACTTTGCAAATAAGGTGGTTTACATGGCTATACTCGAAGACCATAACGGCAATCGACTCCCCATCAAAATCGATACTACCTCCAATGGGGAATACGCCCCCATGCCCTTATCAGCACTCAACACCAAAGCCAATGCGCTCGCGCAAAGCTGGGCCAGCGACAATGCTAAACGGCGCGGTATCAACCGACGCGAATTTCTGGTGTCCAGCTGTGGCGCAGCGAGCACCCTGCTGGCCTTCAATGCAGCCAATGCCTCAGCAGGAAAAACCGGCGGCTTTTACGATATCAGCAGTGCCAGCGCAGTCGACATGACCCTGGCTGCGGCCGAGGTCGATGGTGATGAATTTATTTTTGATGTGCAGGGTCATTATGTAAATCCTAACGGTGCCTGGTTGCAGCTGCTGCCTGAGGCTGCACAGCCCTTTGCCGGCATGGAGCAGGCAAGTTGTGAGTTGGCCAATGCGGCAGGTGATCGCAGTTATCTCAATTGTCTGTCTGCGGATCAATTTATTAAAGATGTGTTTCTCGACAGTGACACGGACATCATGGTGTTGAGTTTCGTTCCTTCCACGCGAGAAAGTGAGCCGGTCACCATCGAAGATGCCGACCAGACCCGCAGTATTGTCGATCAGCTCAATGGCAGCAAACGCCTGATGATCCATGGCCGCGTTAATCCGAATCAGGAAGGTGACATCGACTTGATGGATGAGCTGGCCGAGAACTGGGATATCTGTGCGTTTAAAACTTACACGCAATATGGCCCCGGTGGTATTGGCTTCTGGTTGCACGATGATCCCGGCCTGGCGATGATCGAAAAGGCACGCAGCCTGGGAGTTAAAAATATCTGCATCCACAAGGGATTACCCTTTGGTCCGCGCTCTATCGAACACAGCCGTTGCGATGATATTGGTATAGTGGCAAAGCAGTATCCGGATATGAATTTTCTGGTTTATCACTCCGGTTACGATAATTCGAATACCGAACAGGAATTTGCTGCCGGCGCCAATAAAATGGGCATCGATACATTGATCCAGTCCTTGCTGGATAACGACATCCCACAGAACAGTAATGTTTATGCAGAATTGGGGAGCACCTGGCGACTGTTGATGCGCGACCCGGATAATGCCGCGCACTCGCTGGGTAAATTGTTCAAATATGTTGGGGAAGATAATGTTATCTGGGGGACCGATTCAATCTGGTATGGCTCACCACAGGATCAGATTCAGGCGTTCCGAGCTTTTCAGATTTCTCAGGAGTTTCAGGAGCGCTACGGCTATCCCGCAATTACTCCGGAATTGCGCCGTAAGGTCTTTGGTTTGAATGCGGCAAAACCTTATGAGATTTCTGCTGCTGAAATTGCGGCGGTGCTTGATAAGGATAAAATTTCGCAGCGCAAGCTTGCCTATATGGAGAATCCACAGCCGCATTTTCAAACCTATGGACCGAAGACGCGACGTGAGTTTTTAAATTTTCTTAAGCTCGGGGGTTAGCACCGGGGTTTCAGCATTGACGTTTACAATCAGAGTCTAAAGCCACGTTAAACAGCCAGTAGAGGTTTTAATATGTCTGTCCCTAAAATTGCCGTAAATGGTTTTGGACGTATCGGTCGCACGATCATGCGGATCGCCAAGCTGCATGGTCATTACGATATCGTAGCAGTCAATGATCTGGCCAGCGCTGAGCAGCTGGCCTATGCATTCAAGTACGACAGCATTCACGGTATCTTTCCAGGTGAGGTATCAGTTGACGGAGATACCATGAAAATTGATGGTGATCCGTTCAAAGTACTTTCCGAGCGCGATCCTGCAAAACTGCCATGGCGTGAACTGGGTGTGGATTACGTGGTTGAGTCCAGCGGTCAGTTTCGTACCTTGGAAAAAGTCGGTAAACATTTGGAAAGCGGCGCACGCCGGGTAATCCTGACCGTGCCATCCAAAGACCCGCTTGATGCCACTTTGGTGGCCGGGGTTAATGACCATGTGGTGACCGCTGATACCAGAATAATCAGTAATGCCAGTTGCACAACAAACTGCGCGGCGCCACTCGCCAAAGTGCTTCACGACAGCTTCGGTATTCGTCATGGTTTACTGACCACAGTACATGCTTATACCTCGGATCAGCGACTCATCGATGCCCCTCACGACGACATGCGTCGCTCTCGTAATGCAGCTACCAATATTGTTCCTACGTCCACTGGGGCTGCGCGCACCATTGGGCAAATAATTCCTGAGCTGGCCGGTAAGCTTGATGGTATGGCAATGCGGGTACCCGTTCCGGACGGCAGCATCGTTGATCTGACCGTTGAACTGGCGCAGGACGTTACCATCGAACAGGTGAACGATGCGATGCGGGCAGCCGCCGAAGGACCGATGAAAGGAATTCTCTCTTACTGCACCGACCCTATCGTTTCCAGCGATATTATCGGTAACTCTCATTCAAGTATTTTCGATGCCGCGCTGACTCAGGTGATGCAGAAGCGCATGGTGAAAGTTATCGCCTGGTATGACAATGAATGGGGCTACAGCACCCGTGTAGAGGAGCTGATCCAGCGCCTGGCGCGCATGGATGGTATGACGCCGTAAATGAAAAAACTGTGGGAGCGTTTTGCTCCCACAGGTCGATTATAGTTCTTGGGTAACTACGGGCAGGATAATGGCTGACGGGCGCTGTGCATCAAAGTAGATAGTGTTATTGGCGACTCGTGCGGGTGTGCTCAGGTCGTTCAGCGCGGCACCGTTATTAGGGTTGACGGCAAATCGGGGATAATTGCTCGATGAAATCTGCACACCAATGCGGTGGCCTTTCTCAAAGGTCTGCGCCGAACTCCACATATTGATGGTAAGTTTCTCCACTGCGCCTGGCGTCATCAGCTTCACGTCTTCCGCGTTCTGGCCGTTTCTAAAACGGGTGCGCAGCGGATAATCCAGAATCAGCGCTTCATAGCCATCGGGATAGATATCGACCAGTTTTACCACAAAGTCAGTGTCCAGCGCGTCGGTTGAGACGTACAGCTCCATGTCGATATGGCCGGCCACAATGACGTCTTCCTGCAGTTCTGCAGTTTGAAAGCGCAGATAGTCCTGACGCTCACCGATATCGCGCTGATCTCTGGGACCAACATCAGCGCCAAGATTCTGGCCGCCAGTTGTCGGAACAGGATTGGCAGGGTCAAACTGATAGGTCACTGATGCGGCATCGGCGTTGCTGACCGAGGTGCTGATACTGCCATTAGCCTGCAGGTAAAATTTAGTTGCCTGATGACGCGGTGGCCAGCTATCGGCCTGTATCACACGATTTTTCGGTGAAGGGTCTGCTTTGCGGGCAGAGGCCATCATGTAGTAGCTGATCGGTGGCTCGTCCATGATGCCGTTATCGATGTCTTGCAGCCAGTAATCCCACCAGCGCAGTTGTTGCTCTGTGTCACCATTGATCAGGCCGCCGCCAGGATAGCTGAGATCGCCCTGCAACACCCCGTGCCCGAATGCTCCCATTGAGAGCTTTTGTTTACCACGCGCGTTCTCATGGCCTTCGTTCTGCAGGTATAAGTAGTTATACAGTGAACCCTCGGCATAAATATCGTGCCAGCCCCCGACGTTGTAGATCGGGATTTGAACATTTTGCCGGTGAAACAGGAAATCTGTGTCGCGCCAGCGCTGATCGAGCACCGCACGGGTTTTATATTCGGCAATCTTCTCCTCGCTGATGCCCTGACCACGCAGCCAGCCGCCCGAATGACTTTCCTTGAATACCCCGCCCACAAAGCGCGAGCGATAGAACAGGCTGTCTGGCGCAACGGTCACATAGGCTGCAGTCAGATGAGGCGGCGCTGCTGCTGCCGCCAGATTCGCTGTGATGCCTGGTGCCGAGGTGCCGAAGATGCCGACTTTGCCATTGCTGAAATCCTGCGCAGCAATCCATTCCACAGTGTCATAGCCGTCTTTGATATCTACTTCGAAGGGTTGATCGATACCTTCTGATTCATAGCGGCCGCGGACATCCTGAGCAACCAGGGCATAACCGCGCGCGTTGTAAACGCTGGCACTGCTATCGGCACCATTTTTATTATAAGGCGTGCGCGTAAGCACTACCGGCCAGGGGCCATCGCCCTGCGGCAGATAAATGTTGGTCGCGAGATTGACACCATCGCGCATCAGAATCATGACAGTCTGTTTATCGACAGTTTGAGGTTGCGCTGATAATGCAGATGTCATTAGCGTAATGATCAACAGAACGAGCACCTGCTGGTATGAAATCAGGGATCTGGTGCGGGTAAACATGGCTGAGAACCTCGGTAGTTATTTTGTAGTAATGTACTGCGTACTTATGCGCTTGTCACGCGATGTGATATCTGAGCGGGTTTGCGCTATAATTGCGACTTAAGAAAATCTCGATGGTTTTTGTCTGATATTTTCTTCTTCTATCTTCGAGTATGTTCCGCATTATTAATGTGTGACATGACACCTGTAATTGATCTGCATCGAATTATGAAAGAAGCCTTTCAAGCTTCTCGCGATGCATTAAATAAGGCCTCAGATATGATTTATGACACCGGTTCCAATTCAACCCATACCGTCGAAAAAATTGGCGGTACGTCGATGAGCCAGTTCGAAGCCGTTAGAAAAAATATTTTCATGAACCCCGCACTCAATGGTCAGTACTATCAGCGCATATTTGTTGTTTCTGCATACAGTGGTATAACCAATATGTTGCTGGAGCACAAAAAATCTGCACAGCCTGGAGTCTATTCTCTGTTCTCAGATGCAGAAGAGGATGCCAGCTGGCAGGAAGCTTTTGTAACATTGCGAAATAGAATGACTGAGATAAACCGAAGCCTGTTTGCAGATGCAGAGCAATTACGGATGGCTGATTCGTTTATTCTGCAACGTCTGGATGACGCAGAAAACGTGCTGAAAGATGTGCAGAATTTATGCCGTCACGGCCACTTTTCGTTGGCTGATTATCTGCAGACGGTGCGGGAAATGCTCGCCAGTCTCGGTGAGATGCACAGTGCCAGTAATACCGTTCAGTTATTGCGTTTACAGGATATTAATGCCGTATTCGTAGATTTATCCGGGTGGAAGATTGATGTCCATCTGCCTCTGGACGAGCATATACAAAGAGCTTTCAATAATATCGATTTAGAAACACAGTTGCCCATCGTTACCGGCTACAGTCATTGTGACGGCGGATTGATGGAAATTTTTGACCGTGGTTACAGTGAAATGATCTTCAGCCGCATCGCCGTGCTCACCGGAGCAAAAGAAGCTGTCATTCATAAGGAATACCATCTGAGCAGCGCCGACCCGCGCGTTGTCGGGGTTGATAAAGCGGTGCCAATTGGACGCACCAATTATGATGTTGCCGATCAGTTGGCTAACCTGGGGATGGAAGCAATACATCCGCGTGCAGCCAAAGGGCTGCGGCAGAATAATATTCATCTACGCGTAAAAAATACCTTTGAGCCTGAGCATCGTGGCACTTTGATTACGCGCGATTATGTCAGCAAGTCACCCTGTGTCGAGATTATCGCAGGACGCAAAGGGGTTTTTGCGATTGAGCTTTTTGATCAGGACATGGTGGGAGACCTGCCTCGTTACGAGAAAGCCTTTCTGGAACAGATTACCCGTTTCAAAGGGCAGATAGTGAACAAGGACCTGAATGCCAATACCATTACCCATTTTCTGGCGACCAATATCAAAACGGTCAAGCGTATTCAAAGCAGCCTGCAGGAATGCTTTCCTGGCGCTGAAATTAATGTGCGTAAAGTCTGCATCGTATCTGCGATTGGCAGCGATATAAAAATTTCCGGCATGCTGGCAAAAACTGTCTCTGCACTTGCGGATGCAAAGGTTCCAGTGCTTGCGCTGCATCAGTCGATGCGCCAGGTAGATATCCAGTTTTACCTGGAGGAGAGTGATTACACCACCGCCATCCAGCGGCTTCACAGTGATCTGGTTGAGGCGCATAATCATGGCCGTGCGATTAAACTGCCTGAAGCTTAGTGTTGAAAATACAGTAATGTACTGTAGTGAAAGGATAGTGCTGACAACGGAGATTTACCATGAAGAGTCTGGCGAGCCTGATTTCTCTGATGCTGATAATTACCGGCCTCGGCTGGTATCTGTTCAGCGATCGGCAACAACAAGCTGATTCCGACGCTTTTTCGCGCGGCAGCGGCGCGGGGACAGAGCGGCAGTCTGTTGCGCAACAGCGTTCCTCCGATTTACCTGTGATACCAACGCAGACGGCTGCTGTGGGGGAATCTCCTGCGTCATCGCTGTCCGCTGAAACAAGTGAATCAGTCACCAGCGCCAGCAACCGCCTGGAGCAATCGGCGACTCGCGACAATTCTGAGCAGGCAGCGCAAAACAGCAGCACTCTTGATGAAAACGCCACCCTTGATGAAGACACCGAGCTCGAGTCAGCCCCAACCTTAAGTCTGCCGGTATTTGATGTCATCAATGCAGTACAGAGTCTGCAGATGGCCGGAGAGTGGCCGCAGGCGTTGAATGCGATGAACACGCTGTATGCAGGTTACGATGAGCTGAACGCGCTGGAACAGGCTACCTTGTTGAGCTTCTATACCAATACTCTGCTGGCTCTGGGTATGAATGCAGAGGCCATGACGGCGTTTGAGCAGTTGCTGGTGATTCCGGATTTAAGACCGGATCTGCATGCGCGCTCACTGATGGCGCTGGGGCAGTTATACGCAAGAGCGGAAGGCTATCAGGTATCAATACTGTATCTCACCGACTGGCTTGCTCTTACTGAATCCATGGAGACGCGGCCTGGCAGTACCGAGTCGGCGTTATTGATGGTTGCCAACAACTACTATGCACGGCAGGAGTATTCCCAGGCTGTGCCGCCACTTGAGCGCCACATCGCGATGCTGATGGCGGAAGGAAAAGCGATTCCCGCTGCCACCACCGCCTTGCATACAAGTCTGCTTACCGCCACCGGTGAATCCACAGGGCACTGATTTCCAGCCTCTGTTTCCAGCGTCAACATAATTCCTGACTTTTTATCGCCTCCCCGCGTGTTCTCCCCCCGCTGGCCTGTGTTAGCATCCTCGCTCAATCCATGACATGCGATTTAACTGGCTCAGCAATGCAATCCTCCCTGGTACCCGAACGACCACTGATCATTTCACCCACTCTTGCTGCCACCATTGGGCTCGAGGAAGCGGTCATGCTGCATGTTTTTGCCGAGTTGCTGGCACAGCGCGAGAGCATCTTCAAAGGCGGGCTGTACTGGCTGGAGCTGGACCAGGATACGCTGTGCAAAGCCATGCCATACTGGGCATGGATCGATATCAAGCGGGTGCAGAAAAACCTGCAGGACATTGGTTTAATTGTGGTAGACCCGAATACTGGCAGTGCTGACCGGTATCGCTACGCGATCAACCAGACTCAGCAGCCACAGGAATCCTATAGAGCGCCGTCAGTTTCAACCTCAACGTCAGCCTCAGCAGCCTCGGTAAGTCCAGTGCTGGCGAAAGCTGCTGCCGCCGCGACAGGCGTTGAACGATTTACCACGACCAGCCAGGGTGCCAGCTACATACCCTCTAACTGGCAGCCTGCTGATGACTGTGTCCGGCAGTGTCGACAACAGAGTATTCCTGAGGACTTTATTCACGAGCAGATACCCGGCTTTGTGATGTACTGGCGTGAACGCCGACAGTCACGCTTTTCCTGGGGAAATGCTTTCTACAAGCATGTGCTGCGGGAATGGCGGCAGGAGCAGACCCGTCGTGGCTCCAGTCAGCTTGATACCACCATGTCAGCGCAGTGGCGACCGAGCGCGGATGCTGTTGGTATCCTGCACAATGCTGGCGTCAACGAGGCATTTATCGAAGACTGCGTCCCGGAGTTCGTGCTGTACTGGCGTGAGCGCGGTGTCATTGAGGGCGCCTGGAACAGTAAATTTATCGATCATATTCGGCGCCAGTGGACCAAATACAGCGCCTCCCTGGAGCATGATGGTCTGCCTCGGCCGATCTCCGAAGGCTGGCAGCCCAGTTCAGCCTGTTTTGATATTCTGCGGCTAGCTGAGATCGACGAAGACTATGCTCGCGAAAAGGTTAAGGAATTTGTGATGTACTGGCGGGACACCCGTCAGCCCCATGCATCCTGGAATACGCGATTTCTGCAATATATTAAATTTAACTGGGCAAAGCGGCTTGAAGGGCTGCAGGATGTAATTGGCAATGCAAAAAATAAATCCATTACTGGACGAAGCGGGCAAGGCCTTGAAGAGAGTTTCCAAAGGTTCACAGACCGCAGCTGGGCAGAGTAAACACAGCTCGGCACAACCCCGGAGTGCTGACCGCGTTGATGAGCCGGATCGGATTGATGCGATCAATCAGCTGTTTGCGGAATTTGAACTGGCTTATCACAATCAGTATTACAAGGCCTACAGCACAGAAGATCGGCTGATTTTAGCCAAGAAGTACTGGCTGGGTTGCCTGTCCGAATTCAGCCCCCGCCAGATTGTTGCTGCAGGGCACAAACTGGTGCGCAGCCAGGATTATCTGCCCACAATTTCTGCGGTGATTCGTGGCTGTGAAGAGGGCATTGCCTTGTTCGGATTGCCCGCGCCGCGCGATGCCTATATGGAAGCCTGTCGTGCGCCCGCGCCTAAGGCTGATTATCGTTGGAGTCACCAGGCTGTTTATCTGGCTGGTCGTGCGACCGACTGGTATTTTCTGGCAACAGAATCCGAAGAAAAATCATTTCCAGTCTATGCACATTATTACTGGGATTTTTGTCAGCGGGTAATTCACGGCGAAGAGTTAGAAAAACCTGCACTGGTTGCACTGGTGAATAATCCCGGCAGGCCGCTGAGCATTGAAGAGCAGCAGCGCCGGATGGCACTGCTGCGTGAGGAGCTGGATCTATAAAGCGGATAGATAGAAAGGATCAGGCCAGCTTGCGGTATTTAATCCGCGTCGGCTGAGCATTGTCGCCCAGGCGCTTTTTGCGATCGGCTTCGTAGTCGCTGTAGTTGCCTTCGTGCCAGACCACCTGGCTATCACCTTCAAACGCTAGTATATGGGTGCAGATGCGGTCCAGAAACCAGCGATCGTGCGACACGACAATTGCGCAGCCGGGGAAGTTCAGCAGTCCTTCTTCCAGCGCGCGCAGGGTTTCCACGTCCAGATCGTTGGTTGGCTCGTCCAGCAACAGCACATTGGCGCCACGCTTCAGCAGTTTTGCCAGGTGCAGGCGGTTACGCTCACCACCGGATAAATCCTTGACGAACTTCTGTTGATCGCCGCCTTTGAAATTGAAGCGTCCAGCATACGAGCGCGACTGCACTTCGTAGCGACCAATCTGAATTATGTCGTGGCCATCGGAAATCTCTTCCCACACCGTTTTATCGCCAGTGAGCGCATCGCGGTTTTGATCCACATAAGCGAGATCTACCGTTTCGCCAATGCGAATGCTGCCGCTGTCGGGCTGCTCAGCGCCAACCAGCATGCGCAGGAAAGTGGTTTTACCGGCACCATTGCCGCCGATAATCCCAACGATGCTGCCTTTAGGGATTGAGAAGCTAAGATTGTCGATCAGTGTTTTATCACCAAACCCTTTGCAGAGATTATTTACCTCCACCACCAGATCACCCAGACGTGGACCCGGTGGAATGTACAGCTCGGTGGTCTCATTACGTTTCTGGAATTCCTGCGAGTTAAGTTCCTCAAAGCGGGCCAGCCTGGCCTTGCTTTTGGACTGACGTCCTTTGGGGTTGGTTTTAACCCACTCCAGTTCTGCTTTAATGGTGCGGTCCCGCGCCGCTTCCTGGCGTGCTTCAGTCACAAAACGTTTTTCCCGGGCTTCCAGCCAGTCCGTATAGTTGCCCTCATAGGGAATGCCGTGACCGCGGTCGAGCTCCAGAATCCAGCCGGCAGCATTGTCCAGGAAGTAGCGATCGTGCGTGATCGCGACCACAGTGCCGGTGAAATCTTTGAGGAAACGCTCCAGCCAGGCGACACTCTCTGCATCCAGGTGGTTGGTTGGTTCGTCCAACAGAATCATGTCGGGATTGGACAGTAGCAATCGGCATAGCGCGACCCGTCGCTTCTCACCACCGGACAGGGTGCTGACATTGGCATCCCATGGCGGCAGACGCAGTGCATCGGCAGCAATCTCGAGAGTGCGTTCAATATCCCAGGCATTGGCCGCATCAATCGCGTTCTGCAGCTCACCCTGCTTTTCCAGCAGATCGTTCATTTCCTCATCGCTCATCGGCTCCGCAAAGCGGTCGCTGATGGCATTGAAGGCATCCACCAGCGCAATGGTTTCAGCAACAGCTTCCTGCACATTGCCGCGCACGTCTTTATCAGGATTCAGCACCGGCTCCTGCGGAAGGTAGCCTATCTTCAGGTCCGGCTGCGCCCGCGCTTCGCCAATAAAATCCGTATCAATACCGGCCATAATGCGCAGCAGCGTTGACTTACCCGAGCCGTTGAGTCCCAGCACGCCAATTTTCGCACCGGGAAAGAAGGACAGTGAAATATCCTTGAGAATCTCTTTTTTGGGAGGGACAACTTTACCAAGTCGATGCATGGTGTAAACGAACTGGGCCATAGGGGTGCGAATCTCCGGTTTGAGGCAGTGTCTGATGGATTGGCTGCGGATTAAAGCGAGGGCCGTAGTATGTCACAGTGTGAGGCGGTTAAAATCGTGAAAGCCGACAATATGCAGGGAATTTGCCTTAAAGGACAGTTTGTGGATGCTCTGAGGTGGCGCCTAATGTAAAATGCCGCTTCACTGAAATTCAGGAGTGGCTGTTGATGCCCTCCAGGACTGATAACACGGGGTATTGCATGTTTAACACCGGAATGCGTATTGCGGACTATGATCCTGAACTGAGTGCGGCCATTGAGGCCGAGCGGCAAAGACAGGAGCATCACATTGAGTTGATAGCCTCTGAGAACTACACCAGCCCGCTGGTCATGGAAGCGCAGGGCAGTGTACTCACCAACAAATATGCCGAAGGTTACCCGGGCAAGCGCTATTATGGCGGCTGCGAGCATGTTGATGTCGTTGAGATGCTGGCCATAGAGCGGGCTAAAAAGCTGTTCAATGCTGATTACGCCAATGTGCAGCCGCATTCCGGCTCACAGGCTAATGCAGCGGTTTATATGGCGCTGATGAAGCCAGGCGAAACCGTTTTGGGCATGAGTCTGGCGGATGGCGGTCACCTGACCCACGGTGCCAGTGTCAGTTTCTCCGGCCGTATTTACAACGCAGTGCAGTACGGTCTCAACAATGAAACCGGTGAAATCGATTACGAGCAGGTTGAGGCACTGGCGCTGGAGCATAAACCCAGAATGATTATGGCGGGTTTCTCCGCCTACTCCCGGGTGGTGGACTGGCAGCGTTTCCGTGACATAGCCGACAAAGTCGGTGCTTACTTTGTGGTCGATATGGCTCATGTAGCCGGTCTGGTTGCGGCAGGTGTTTACCCCAGCCCGGTCAATATCGCTGACGTAACCACGTCAACTACCCACAAAACTCTCGGCGGTCCACGTGGCGGTATTATCCTGGCCAGAGCCAATCCAGAGCTTGAGAAAAAACTGAATTTTGCAGTTTTCCCGGAAAGCCAGGGCGGCCCCCTGATGCATGTCATTGCTGCGAAAGCGGTGTGCTTCAAAGAAGCAATGAGCGATGAATTCAAAATCTATCAGCAACAGGTGGTCAAGAATGCTCAGAGGATGGCAGCCGGTTTCATGGCGCGTGGTTACGATATCGTTTCCAATGGAACGGATGATCATTTATTCCTGCTCAGTCTGGTCAAACAGAATATTACTGGTAAGGATGCTGATGCGGCTCTTGGTCGTGCCAATATCACGGTTAATAAAAATGCGGTTCCCAATGACCCGCGTCCACCGTTTGTGACCAGCGGTCTGCGAATCGGTTCCCCGGCAGTAACTCGTCGAGGTTTTGGTGAGGCGGAAGTCGCCGAGCTGACCGGCTGGATTTGCGATATTCTCGATAACATTAATAACAATGAAACGATCGATGAAGTGAAGAACAAGGTTCTCGCTTTGTGTGCACGTTTCCCGGTCTACAAGTAAACCATTATGCATTGTCCATTTTGCGGGGCACTGGATACTAAAGTCATCGATTCACGCCTGGTGGCTGAGGGTGATCAGGTAAGGCGCAGGCGAGAATGTATCACCTGCGCCGAGCGCTTTACGACCTATGAAACGGCTGAATTGGTGATGCCGCGTATTATCAAACAGAATGGTAACCGTGAGCCTTTTGATGAGAATAAGTTACGCTCCGGGTTGATCAAAGCGCTGGAGAAGCGTCCGGTCAGCATTGAAAAAGTGGACGAGTCAATCAACCGAATCAAGAACACCTTGCGCGCTACCGGTGAGCGAGAAGTGGCTTCGCGTATTGTCGGTGAGCAGGTAATGCTTGAGCTGCGGCAATTGGATGAGGTGGCGTTTGTGCGCTTCGCTTCGGTATACCGCAGTTTCAAGGATCTCAATGAGTTTCGTGCCGAGATTGACCGGCTGTCAAACGAGTAAGCGGGTTGATGCAGGTAAAGGAGAACTCCTTCGTGAGTGCTGACGCTGTTGCTTTCATGCAGAGAGCCATCGTACTGGCCGCTAAAGTGTATACGACGACGCCCAATCCGCGCGTCGGCTGCGTGATTGTGCGCAACGGTGAGGTGGTCGGGGAGGGCTGGCATCAGCAGCCAGGCCAGGGGCACGCCGAAGTAAATGCGCTGCGGCAGGCAGGTGATCGGGCTCGCGGCGCTTCTGTCTATGTGTCCCTGGAGCCCTGCTGTCATACCGGTAAAACGCCGCCTTGCACGGATGCGTTGATCGCTGCTGAGGTTGCAGAGGTTTACATCGGCATGTTTGATCCCAATCCGTTGGTAGCGGGTAAAGGGGTTGAGCGTCTGCGACAGGCTGGAATAATGGTCCATGATTTGTCTTCCAGCGTAAACGCTGAGGCATTGAATGCGGGATTCATCAAGCGCATGCAGCATGGACTGCCCTATGTACGCTGCAAAATGGCGATGAGTCTGGATGGCCGCACGGCGATGGCCTCCGGTGAAAGCCAGTGGATTACCAGTCCGGCAGCGCGAGCTGATGTGCAGCGTTTACGGGCAGGTGCCTGCGCCATCGTGACCGGAGTTACGACGGTGTTAAGCGATAACCCAGGTCTGAATGTGCGCACTGACCAGCTGGATGCGGCAGATGCGGCAGTAATCGGCGACAGGCAGCCAAGACGGGTTGTTATTGATTCCTCTTTGCGCACACCGCCCGAGTCGAAAATTATTCACTTGGACGGAGAGGTGCTGTTTCTTGTTGGCACACCGCATGCACAGCAGCAACAGCGCTTTGCAGGCAGCAAAGCAGAAATTCGTGCACTGGAGACGCTGCCAGGCGGTCGCGTAGACCTGCATGCGGCGATGAAATGCCTGGCGGATGAATTCCACAGTAATGAAGTGATGCTGGAAGCCGGACCTACCTTGAGTGGCGCAATGCTGCAGGCAGGTCTGGTAGATGAAATTGTTATCTATATTGGAGCCAGGTTACTGGGCAGTGATGCACTGCCCTTATTTAATCTGCCAGGCCTGCGTTATATGAAAGATCATATCGGGCTGGAAATTGTAAATGTGTTGCCTATTGCCGGCGACTGCAGGATTACCGCGCGTATTATTAATAAATGATTGTTCAGGATTGAGCGAAAGATGTTTACAGGCATAATCGAAGCACTTGGGTCAGTCAGCGATCTGCAACTGCGCAATGCAGAGTGGCGGATCCGTATCAGCAGCAAAGTGTTGGACTTAAGTGATGTGAAAATTGGCGACAGCATTGCTGTTAATGGCGTCTGCCTTACCGTAGTGCACATGGCTGCTCAGGATTTCTCTGCCGATGTATCAGCGGAAACCATGAAGCTGACTACTTTGCGTAATCTCAGTAAAAGGTCTCTGGTTAATCTCGAAAAAGCATTGACCGCCGGCGGGCGTCTGGGCGGGCATATTGTCAGCGGCCATGTTGATGGCGTTGGTGAACTGCTGAATATAAAACCGGACGGTGGCAGCATACAGATGAGCTTCCGGGCTCCTGCTGAGTTGGCCCGCTATATCGCAAAGAAAGGCTCAATCTGCATAGATGGCACCAGCCTCACTGTTAACGAGGTGAATGGAGCCTGTTTCAGCGTTTATATTATTCCTCATACTCAGGCCCAGACCGTGATGCACACCTACCGCAAGGGGCAGCAGGTAAATCTTGAGGTGGATCTGATCAGTCGTTACCTGGAGCGATTGATACTGGGCGATAAAGCCGCAGACATGAATTCTGAATCATATACCGATACCAGCCCTGGCAGCACACTGACGCAGGAATACCTGTTGCAGAATGGTTTCGGTCACACGAAATAAACGGGGAAATGCATGAAGCTCAACACGGTTGAAGAAATAATTGAAGATATCCGTCAGGGGAAGATGGTCATCCTGATGGATGACGAAGATCGTGAAAATGAAGGTGATCTGGTGATAGCTGCGGAGCGTGTGCGCGCCGAAGATATTAATTTCATGGCACGTTATGCCCGCGGTCTGGTGTGCCTAACGCTGAGCCGGGAGCGCTGCGAATATCTGCAGTTGCCCTTGATGGTCAGCCGCAATAATGCGCAGTTCAATACCAGTTTTACGGTATCAATCGAGGCTGCTAACGGCGTAACTACCGGTATTTCAGCTGCGGACCGCGCGCGCACCATTCAGGTTGCGGTGGCACGGGATAGTGGGCCACAGGATATTGTGCAACCTGGCCACATTTTTCCGATTATGGCGCAGCCAGGTGGTGTACTGCGACGTGCCGGTCATACCGAAGCAGGATGCGATCTGGCTCGGATGGCTGGTTTCGCACCTGCCGCTGCGATTGTGGAGATCATGAACGAAGATGGCACCATGGCCAGACGTCCTGATCTGGAAGTATTTGCTGAGCAGCATGGACTGAAAATTGGCACTATTGTCGATCTGATTCATTATCGTATCGCCAATGAGCGCACCGTGGTGCGCAAAGACAGTTGGCAGGTACAGACCGAGCACGGCGAGTTTACCCTGCATACCTTTGAAGATACTATTCAGGGCAGCACCCACCTGGCGTTCACGCTGGGCGAGTTTACCCCGGAACAGCCAGTGCTGGTGCGGGTTCATATTGGCAATACGCTGCGCGATGTCTGTGATGTGCTGGTGCCGGGACGTGCCAGCTGGTCATTCAGCGGCGCTCTGGCTCATATCGCCAAAGAAGGGAAAGGCGTAGCCGTATTGCTCGCGGGTGATGATTATGAGGAAGATATTGTGGAGACTATCGCGTCCGCATTTGGCGGTCAGCGGCGTTCTCCCATCCGGCCCAATACTGCCGGCAGCGATCTGACCATCGGTACAGGCTCGCAGATTCTTCGCGATCTGGGCATAGGCAAAATGCGCTTATTGAGTTACCCGGCAAAATACAATGCGGTGTCTGGATTTGATCTGGAAGTGGTGGAGTTTGTCCGCTTTGAAGTGCCAGGCGAAAAACTCGCTGAACAAACTTAATGGTTCTTGAAGTATTTGTTAAATGCGTTTGTTAAAGGGACAGGAAATAACATGACTACGATTACAACGATAGAAGGCGACTTTTTATCAGTTTCTTCAGGCCGATATGCACTGGTGGTTTCCCGATTTAACAGCTTTATTGTAGAGCGACTGGTCGATGGTGCGTTGGATGTGCTGCGCCGACATGGCGTGCCGGACAAGAATATTACTATTATCCGGGCGCCAGGTGCCTTTGAATTGCCACTTATCACCAGAATCGCAGTGGATAAAGGTTCCTATGATGCCGTTATAGCACTGGGAGCTGTTATCCGTGGTGGTACTCCGCATTTTGAATATGTTGCCGGTGAATGTGTGAAGGGTTTGTCGCAGGTAAGCCTGGACAGCAGAATTCCCGTCGCATTCGGTGTGTTGACCGTAGATTCGATAGAACAGGCCATTGAACGTGCCGGCACCAAAGCGGGAAACAAGGGTGCAGAAGCAGCGCTCAGCGCAATTGAAACAGTCAGCGTTATTAAAAAACTGGGGGCATGAGTGGTAGTTTCAGAAACACCTGGTTCAGGCCAGATTAAACCAATGCCGGAACGTGCTGTGCCAGCTGAAAAGAAAAAGAAACTTTCAGAACGGCATAAAGCGCGTCGGATGATTTTGCAGGCTCTTTATCAGTGGCAACTGGCGCGTGCCCCAGTCAGCGAGATACAGGCGGAATTTCGTGCCTACTATCAGGGTAAAATTGACTGGGCATTTTTTATTGAAGTGTTCCCGGCGGTGGTCAGCAGTGTTGAACAGTTGGATGAAATGATGCGCCCGATGCTTGATCGCGCCGTTGAATCGCTTGATCCGGTCGAGCTGTCGCTGCTGCGCATGGGTTTGTACGAATTGCAGCACCGAATTGATGTGCCGTATAAAGTAGTGATTAACGAAACCGTGGAGCTTGCCAAGGTGTTTGGGGCTACTGAAAGCCATAAGTACATCAACGGCATTCTGGATCGTGCAGCAAAAACTCTGCGCGCTCTGGAGCAACGCCCTCTCTGAAATTCCATTTAATGCCGCAGGACAACAGCGTGGTTTTGGCTGAGTTTGAGATTATTGCTCGTTACTTTGATCAACCCGGTTTGAGCTTTGCCTCGCAAAGCATCGCGCTGGGTATCGGCGATGACTGCGCGCTGATAAATCTCGAAGCCGGCATGCAGTTGGCTGTCTCAATGGATCTGTTGCAGGAGGGCGTCCATTTTCCGGCAGGCTGTGATCCTTTTTTATTGGCGCAGCGATGCCTGCTGGTGAATCTGAGCGATCTGGCTGCCATGGGTGCTGCCCCGGCAGGCTTTACGCTCGGCTTGAGTCTATCGGTGGTCGATGAGCACTGGCTGGAGCGGTTTGCTGCCGGGCTTGCCGAAATTGCGCAGGCCAATGCCTGCCCCCTGATTGGCGGTGATACTACCCGCGGCCCCTTATCCATTTGTATCCAAGTGCACGGATCAGTACCTGCGGGCACAGCATTGCGACGCAGTGGTGCACAGCCAGGCGATCTGGTGTGCGTAAGCGGTACGCTGGGCGATGCTGCCGCGGCGCTGGCGCTGATTGAAGGGCGAGTCGATGAAAGTCTGCTGACCGTGGCAGATAAAGAAACCTTGCTGAAGGCTTTTTATCAGCCTCCATCACTGCTGATGGCAGGGCAGTCACTGCGTGGTCTGGCCACTGCTGCCATTGATATTTCTGACGGTCTGGTTGCCGATCTGGGACATATACTTGATGCCAGTGCAGTGGGTGCGTCGATATGCGTTGACTGGCTGCCTTTGTCAGCGGCGTTTTGCGCGGCTACTGCACCGCCACAAAGGCTTGCGCTGGCAGCCGGTGGCGGGGATGATTATGAGCTGTGTTTCACTATTGCCGAGCACAATTACGCCGAAGCCGCCGCTAAACTGGCTAAGCACGGAGTGCAGATAAAGCGTATTGGGGAAATTAACAGTGATGTCGGACTGCGATGGCGCAACGAAGCAGGTGAGCCGGTAACCGTTGGGACCAAAGGATATGTTCATTTTGAGTAAAGTATCTCTACCCTGCATCGCATACGGTCGGGGGCACCAATAAATGGCATTGACTCCTGGGAGCGTCTGGCGCAATCCGATCCACTTTGCCGCATTTGGATTCGGCAGCGGCGCTGCTCCGGTGGCTCCTGGCACCTTTGGCACCCTGGCAGCAGTAGCTCTATACCTGTTGCTACCCACTATGTCGGTGCTGGTTTACTGTGTGTTTTTGCTGCTGACATTTGCACTGGGCGTGTGGCTGTGTGAGCGGACGGCCAGGGATATCGGTGTGCACGATCATGGCGGGATTGTATGGGATGAATTTGTCGGCTATTGGTTAACCATGTTACTGGCACCTCCCGGTTGGTTATGGATAGTGCTGGGATTTGTACTGTTCCGATTTTTCGACATTGTAAAACCATGGCCAATCCGCTGGCTTGACGCCAATGTTGAAGGTGGTTTTGGTATTATGATTGATGATGTTCTGGCCGCGATAATGGCGCTGGTATGCATGCAATTGCTTGCTGTTGTTATTTTATGATGGCAGGCCGCAGGTTTATAAAGAGGAATTCGAGTGAGAATTAAGCACGTTGCCAGCGCAATACTGCCTACGCAATGGGGTGAGTTCACTATTCATGGTTTTGAAGACATCGTCATGGCCAAGGAACATGTTGTTCTTGCGATGGGTGACTTTAATGCCGAGAGCAGCGAGGATTCGGTGCTGTGTCGCATCCATTCCGAATGTCTCACCGGTGATGCTTTGTTCAGTCTGCGTTGTGACTGCGGTCCTCAACTTCAGCGTGCGATGGAAAATATTGCAAAGGAAGGTCGCGGATTAATCCTGTACCTGCGCCAGGAAGGTCGAGGAATTGGTTTGCTCAATAAGATCAAAGCCTACTCTTTGCAGGATAGCGGGGCAGATACGGTGGAGGCAAATGTGCAACTGGGCTTCCTGCCCGACTTACGGGATTATGGAATCTGCAAACCGATGCTCGATCATTTTCAGGTGAGCCGAGTGCGATTGATGACTAATAATCCGAAAAAAGTGGCCGCACTGCAGGCTCTGGGTATCGACGTAATAGAGCGTGTTCCCATTGAGACTGGATTGAACCCGCACAATGAAAGCTACCTGGCAGTCAAAAGCAGCAAGCTTGGTCACTTGTTCAAGCATGAGCAGTAGCGAAAAAAAATCAAAATACAGGCATCGAGAGCCAGCGGCCCGTATTATCCCCGTGCTGTGTCAAGGTGCTGGCACAGCTGCCTGACTCCCTGTAGTACCCGCAGACTATGCCGCTGGACCAGATCGGGCGGTATAAAATAAAGCTGCTGATTCTGCACCGCTTTTAAGTGCGGCCAACGCAGCCAGTCATCCAGCCATTCAGGCCGTGCTATGTCCATGCCACTGGCGATGATTACGTCAGGATTATGCTGCAGCACTCCTTCTATACTCACTTTAGGACCCACTGCCAAATCAGCAAAAATATTGTTGCCGCCGCAAAGATTGATGATGTCGTTTATCAATTCAGCTCCGCCAACACTGATCAATGGAGAATGCCAGACCTGATAGAAAACCGATACCTGTGCCACTCCGCGATGAGCATCGGCCAGTGAGTTTAGTTCGTGTCTGAACTGTGCCGCAAGCTGGGCACCCTGTTCAGGCAGTCCGCTTAGCAGCGACAATTTCTCGACCTGTTCCGCAATGCTGTCCAGGGAACTGGGTTCCGCGATATACACTGCAAAGCCCAGTTGTTCGAGCCTGCGTAAAGAGGAGCGCGGGTTGCCAGATTGCCAGGCGACAATCAAATCGGGTTGCAGTGCAACGATGGCCTCCATGTCCAGCAGATCATGACGACCGATTACCGGCAGTACTCTGGCCTCGGGTGGGTAATCGCTGTAGTCGATAACACCAACAACTCTTTCGCCAGCCCCGATGCTGAACAGGAGTTCAGTCATTGAGGGTGCCAGGCTGATAATCCGCTGCGCCGGTGCAGCGAGGCGCACCTGCCGACCGGCATCGTCGGTGACTTCGACAGCTGCTGTTTCGACCGGTACGGTTTCGACCGGAACAGCTGCAGGCGCAGCGCTTACTGCGTCGGCCATTAACAGACAAGCAAGTATCAGGTATACCGACAGTCCAGTTTTTATCGGCAATTTGTCCCGGATCAGAGGACTCAATAGTCGATGCCTTTCTGAACCTTAACGCCATTATTGAATGCGTGTTTAACATCAGTAACTTCGCTGACAGTATCGGCAAGGTCGATCAATCCCTGATTCGCATTGCGCCCGGTTACGATGACATGTTGTGCGGCAGGCCGCTGCTTCAAGGTCTCGAACACATCTTCCGCATCCAGATAACCATAGGTCAGCATATAGGTCAGTTCATCGAGAATCACCACCTGACAATCAGGATCACGCAGCAATCTGCGGGCATGCTCCCAGGTTGCGCGTGCCGCAGTAATGTCGGTTTCGCGGTCCTGGGTATCCCAGGTGAAGCCGGTGTTCATGACATGAAACTCCACCAGTGGATGGTTGTGGAACAGCAGGTGTTCGCCGCACTCCCATTGTCCTTTTATGAACTGGACAACGCCGGCGCGCATCCCGTGTCCAACGCTTCGTGCCAGCATGCCGAAGGCTGAAGAGCTTTTGCCTTTGCCATTGCCGGTGAGAACGACCATCAATCCTTTATCGATGGTCGCCGCAGCAATGCGCTGGTCAACATGCTCTTTCTTGCGCTGCATGGCGCGCTTGTGCCGGGCAGCACGTTGTTCTGCGGTTTCCATCCATACTCCTTGAATCAGGTATTATTGAATTCAGCTTTTGTTCACCAGGATACTGATCTGACCAATTAGATCAGATTAGTATCAAACCCGTTAGAGATTTATCCGCACGCCAATATACGCGGCACGCCGTGCATTGTTGTAACCAAGCACCTCCTCGAAGCGCACATCGCCAACATTTTCGAGGCGGCCATACAACTCGACGTTAGTGTTGAGGCGATAGTTGGCACTCAAGTCAATCACCTGATAATTGTCCAGGTCAAGGATCGTGCTGCCAAGCTGATCCACGGCGCGTCGTGAAGTACGATAGAACGCATGCAGGCCTAAGCGCTCATCTGCAGCCAGATAGCTCAGGCCGATATTGCCCAGATCTTTTGGTCGACGTTGACGTTGTTGACCGTCAGGGCGACGGGTGTCATTCCAGGTATAGTTTGCAGTCAACGACAGTTGCTCGCTGAGCGGCAGAGAGGCCGAGAGTTCAACGCCTTCGGATTCACTGTCGCCAATATCCTGCAGATAACCGCTGAACGTCGCCAGATCAAAATAGATTGCATCGCGAACCGTTTGATTGAAATAAACAAGTTCAACACGCAGACCCTGAACACTGAAATATTCAGCGGCCGCTTCATAGCCTTTGCTGGTCTCCTCGGTAAGGCTTGTCAATGAGGCCGGTGGGCTGGCCCATGGTCCGCTGTTATAAGCCCCTTCAAAAAGACTTGGGGCACGGAAACCGGTCCCGTAATTTGCGCGCAGTTTTACTGTGCCATGCTGCTGCAGATCAGTAATCCACGCCGTGGTGAGGCGGTAGCTGGTATGGGTGCCAAAATCATCATTATCATCCTGGCGGACACCAGCAGTGATAAAGAAATTCTGGGAAAAATCACTCAGATACTCCAGGTAATAGCCGGTTTGTCTGCGCGTATCGCCATTATTATTTTCCTGTTCGCTGTCTACGCCATAGACCAGGTTCAAACCAGCGATTCGAGAGATATTACCCAGATACTCCAGACGCTCAATCTCACCGCTGGATGTAAATGACGACTCGCCAAGCGTGAAATTTTCGCGATCGGTGCCGGTGTTTGACCAGGCCAGTTGATGGGCGATGCCCTCGCTCTGGTATTGCGCGGAAAGCCGGGTGGCCTGTTGTTCATAGTCCGAATCGCAGTCATAGGCTGTGCCAAAGGTTGCAGGATCAAAGCAGCCATCAAATTCAGATTTACCCGTAACATCTCGGTGCACCAGATCAACACGCAGTTGATCGGTGATGTTCACTCCAACGCGGGAGTGAAAGCTGGTGTTCTGGTAGCCATCTTTATCGGCCAGCACGTTATCGGCAGTCTGATTATTAAAACCCTCAGTGGTATACCTGGCACCTGATATAAACATATCGGCTTTTTCGTTTCCGCCGCTGATGTTCGCAGCCAGTTGCTGAGTACCAAAACTCCCGCTCTGGGCATCAATCTGTGAGCGCAGTCCGGCGCTGCCGGGCTGGGTGCTGATATTGATAACACCACCGGCATCAGCGCCATAATTGAAGCCTTGTGGTCCACGCAATACCTCAACCCGCTCGACGCCGGTACTCAGGGTATGTTCAAGTTGTGGTTGCACCTGAGTGGAACTTGGATCAGACAGTTTCAGCCCGTCAAGCAGGGTGATGGTGCGAAAGCCTTCTTCACCGCGGATACGCAAGGTAGTGGTTTTACCGGCTCCACCGCTGTTGGACACAGCAATCGAGGGAAGAGAGCGCAACACGTCAACTAAAGACAGGCTGCCACGCGCCTGGATGTCTTCAGCGGTGATTACTGCCACAGAGGTTCCCACCTGTCGCAAAGGTGTAGCGATACGACTTGAGGTTACAATCATTTCATTGAGCAGCGCAGGTTCCTGGGCAAGCGCAGGAAAAACTGACGAAACGGCGATACTGGCAACCAGCATTTTGAGATTAAAGTTATGCATTACAGATTCCTCTATGAAAAAATTTCATGAGGGAGGGGAAGCGGCGGGTAAAGAAATCGACGAAAGACGACTGAACCGACCACCGATGGAGCCCTCCGCTTCATCACAGGTGTTACTCGTCGTCAGGCTGGTATCGGGCTTAAGTCAAGATGCTTATCTTTAACTTTTTACCGTTGCGGGGGCAGCGCTGGAATCGAACCAGCTTCCCAATTATCCTGACAACGCGTGGCGTTTACAGGACCTGAACAACTAATCAGCATCTTTATCTGCAGCTTAATTCAAAGCCAGCCAGAGCAAAGATGCGGCGCAGTGTGTGACAGGCCGGAGCATAAGTCAATTACATAGCGCGAGATTGAATCTTACATCTACTCAATTTGCCTCTTACTGATGCCAGCACACCGTCGCGATCCAGGCCCACTGAAGCCAGCATTTGAGACACTGAACCATGACTTAGGAAACGATCCGGTAAGCCAAGATTGAGCACCGGGATATGATAATCCTCGCGCAGCAGGAACTCATTGACTGCCGCTCCGGCGCCGCCGAGTACAGTATTTTCCTCAACAGTGACGATTAGCTGATGACGCTTTGCCAGCTCACCAACCAGTTCCTCATCAAGTGGCTTTACAAAGCGCATATCAACAACGGTTGCATCAATAATGCCACCAACCTCCAGCGCCGTCTGCACCATGCTGCCAAAGGCGAGAATTACCACGGTGTGGCCTTTCTGGCAGATTCTGCCCTTACCGATTGGCAGCACTTCCATGTTTTCGTTGATGGTGACACCTGGACCTTTGCCACGCGGATAACGGACCGCGGCTGGACCCTTATGCTGATGCCCGGTATACAACATCTGTCGACATTCATCTTCATTGGAAGGCGCCATGATGATGATATTTGGAATGCAGCGTAGAAAACTTAAATCAAAACTGCCGGCATGCGTAGGGCCGTCTTCACCGACCAGACCGGCCCGGTCTATCGCAAATAAAACATCCAGATTCTGCAGCGCTACATCATGAATCAATTGATCGTAGGCGCGCTGCAGAAAGGTCGAATAGATTGCTACCACTGGTTTCATACCATCACAGGCGAGTCCTGCTGCAAAGGTGACAGCATGCTGTTCAGCAATCGCTACATCATGGAAACGCTCAGGGTGCAGTTCAGCAAACTTATCCATGCCGGAGCCGGTGCTCATGGCCGGAGTAATTGCCACCATTTTCGGATCCTGTGCTGCCATATCGTACAACCACTGGCCGAATATTGCAGAGTAGGTGGGGGTGTCGACTTTTTTAATCGCAGTCTGCTTAAGACCAGGCTCGATCTTGTTCATCGCATGCATGCCGAAGGGATCTTGTTCAGAGGCTGAGTAGCCTTTGCCCTTCTGCGTAATGACATGCAACAACTGTGGACCCTGCAGGGTTTTGATATTGCGCAGTATATCAATCAGCTCCTGGGTGTCGTGTCCATCGACCAGACCGATATAGTTAAAGCCGATTTCTTCGAACAAGGTGCCGGGAGACACCATACCCTTCATGTATTCCTCTGCACGATGGACAACTTTGAAAGCAGGGGGAATATGTGACAGTACTTTTTTGCCGCCATCACGAATAAAATTGTAGGGCTTGCTGGCCCACATGCGGGCAAAATAACTGGAAAGTCCGCCGACGTTGCGGGAGATCGACATGTTGTTGTCGTTCAGGATAACCAGAAAATTGTTATCAAGATGACCTGCATGATTGAGTGCTTCGAAGGCCATACCGGCAGTCATCGCGCCATCACCAATGATGGCTATGGTGCGGCGGTCAATGTTTTGATCCCGAGCGGCGACCATCATGCCCAACGCAGCACTGATTGAGGTGCTGGAGTGCCCTACGCCAAAACTGTCGTAAACGCTTTCTTCGCGGCTGGTAAAAGCGGCAAGACCGCCAGCCTGACGCATGGTCAGCATGCGTTCGCGCCGTCCAGTGAGTATTTTGTGGGGATAAGTCTGGTGGCCGACGTCCCAGACCAGACGGTCCTCCGGGGTATCGAATACATAATGCAGCGCAATGGTCAGTTCTACCACGCCCAGTCCGGCGCCCAGGTGTCCTCCTGTCTGGCCGACGGAGTACAGCAGAAACTGGCGGATCTCGCGGGCCAGTTCCGCAAATTTTCCCGGCTCAATCTGCTTTAGATCCTGGGGATTCTGAACCAGGTCGAGCAGCGGCGTATCCGGGCGTGTTAAGGGTATCTCTTCAAGCATGTTCTGTTACGTCCGATCCTGTAAATATGAGTCGCGAAGTCATATAAGAAACTAAGCAATCAGTTACGTTAATCCACCTCAGGGCGTTCGTCAATTTTAACTATCCCGTGCCACGATGTAACGCGCGATATTGCGCAACATATCTGCATCCGATCCAAAATCGGCCAGTTCAGTCAACGCCTGGCCGGTTAGTTCGCGCGCCTTGTCCTGAGCGCCCTGCAAGCCCAGCAGCGCGATATAGGTCGGCTTGTTGAGAGCTTGATCAGCGCCTTGGCGCTTGCCAATCGTGGCGGTATCACCAATTACATCGAGAATATCGTCCTGTACCTGAAATGACAGACCGATGCAGTCGGCATAACGCTGCAAAGAATTAAACCTTGCCTGATTGGTATGACCAGAACTCAGCGCACCGAGTTGCACGCTGGCACTGATCAGGGCACCTGTCTTCAGGCTGTGCATGGTCTCCAGTTGCTGCAGATTAAGTGATTTTCCGGTAGCGGCGAAATCGATTGCCTGTCCTGATACCATGCCCTCATAGCCTGCCGCTGCAGTCAGAATTTCAAGCATCTGCAGACGGATTTCCGGCGCTATTGCAGAGAGTCTTGCGATTATTCGAAATGCCAGTGCCTGCAGGGCATCACCGGCCAGGATAGCAGTAGCCTCATCAAAGGCTTTGTGGACAGTGGGCCTGCCACGGCGCAGATCATCATTATCCATCGCTGGCAGATCATCATGGATCAGCGAGTAGCAATGAATAAGTTCTACTGCGCAGGCAACTCCATCGGCAGATTGCATCGTCGTGCCGGCAGCCTCTGCACTGGCGTAACAAAGCAAGGGTCGGATGCGCTTGCCGCCCAGCAGACTGGCATAGATCATCGCATCGCGTAGTCGCTCAGCATAGGGCGGCAAGGACTCGAGTTCAGCTTTTAACAGACCCTGAACCCGCTGCTGACAGCTGCGCAGATACACGGTGAAATCAACTGACATGGCAACTATTCATCAATGTCGGTATCCAGGTCTTCGGGAGCAGCATTGCTGTCCATAAGTATTTGCACTTTTTGTTCTGCACGCTGCAGCGCAGCCTGACATTCGCGGGTCAGTTTTATACCGGTTTCAAATGCCTGCAGCGATTCCTCCAGACTTAAGTCACCATCCTCCATTGCAGTGACCAGATCCTCAAGCTGACCGAGAGACACCTCGAAGTCGAAGGGCTTGTCTTTTTTCTTAGCCATTGCGGCACTGACCTCTTAATGCAGATGATTTTTAGCAAGCGCGAATTATCAAGTTTCTGCATCACAATAGCAACGCACTCGCTTAATCATCCGTTGACCTGTCATATAACTGGAAGTAACCTTAGCAGCCTCTGATCTCCAGAAATAAATCATGCATGAATAAGCGGCGACAAATAATTAATCACACGCTAACCAGGTTTTATCCGAACGATTGGCGCATTCTTTTCGGGCTGGTTATCACAATTGTCTGGCTTTTGCTTGGTTCGATATATATTGGCAATACTGTGGGTTGGGCGAATTTTAACTTATTGCCTATTGAAGACATGGGCAGCTTCCTCGAAGGCGCCTTTGCTCCCCTCGCGTTTTTATGGCTGGTTATCGGATTGTTTATTCAGCAGAAGGTGCTGGCTCAGAATAATCGTGAACTGCGCAACAGCAATGTGGTATCCGAACGACAGGCGGTTGCGATAGCGGCGACCGAGCAGAATGCGCGTCAGGAAACCTTTTTTAAGATTGCCGATAATACCAGGCGTCAGCTTGGCGGTATTTCCGGGCTATTACTGCAATCAAGTAAAGGTCCGCAGGGCGACAATACCTATTCGGAAGCTGATTTCATGGAGATGTGGCATTTGTTTGCCACCGGAGATTTTGAAATATTTTCCAGAAGATTCCTTATCCTCAGCGGTAAAGGCACCGACATGCAGCCGCTCTTTTACGGCACCCAGATTCGCGCCACCCATACTGACAACTTTATTGTTAACTTTGATCGTTTGCTAAAGCTGGCCAAAGGATGCGATATCAATAACATCATCTCTGATGCCCAGGTGCATTCGGCCCATGGTCTGCTCAGTTCCCGGATGCGCGAACTGCATCCGCGCGTTAAATTCAAACGTTATGAGATGACCCGAACGGGGGCCTATCTGGATCAGATTATAAAAAACACCCAGGAAGAACTCTGACTGGAACAACGAGGGAAGGACTATGGAACTGGTAGCGATTGTAGTAGTGGCAGCGCTTGTGCAGTACACGATTTTTGGTGCACTGGTTGGAAGGGCGCGTGCGCAGTACCACGTTGATGCACCTGCAATAAGCGGACATCCTGTTTTCGAGCGATATTACCGAGTCCATCAGAACACTCTGGAAAGTCTGGTGATGTTTATTCCGGGTATTCTGCTATTCGCGACTTATGTACGTGCGGATGTTGCTGCGGCGATTGGTGTGGTCTTCATTATCGGTCGTTTTATCTACCTGCGAGCTTACGTCTCCGATCCTAAATCGCGCTCGCTGGGCTTCATGTTGACTATTCTGCCCTCAGCCATACTTGTGCTGGGTGGTTGCATCGGTGCGCTGATTAGTATTGTTCAAGGTCTTTAAGCGCAGCGCTAACGCCTGCTACTCATAATTACTTTGTAATCGACTGGCACCTATATGACTGCTCTGCTGCGCTATCATCCAATCCATTGCGTTTAGCAGTGATGCATATTTAACAGGGGCTGCTTCCAGCAATTCGAGCGTGTGGACGATAGCTTCGATCGTCGACACGGCATCAAGCTGATTTGATCGGCGTATACGATATCTTGACGCTGGCATGTCATGCAGAGCGTAGCGTGGCAAATGGGTAAACTCCGGGTTTTCGTGCAGCAGACGCCGACTTTTACGCCAGGTCGCATCGAGAAAGAGCAGTGGGCGCGCAGAGCAATCCAGTAACTCGGAGATCGGCGCCGCTTCAGCGCCGGGGTAGATCAATACGGGCGCACAGGACAGAATTTGATCCATCGTCTGCTTGCTGATTTGATTGCCGTTGCTCACAGTTGCTAATGCGCAGTTTTCCAGACTGAGCGCCGCAATGCGTGCAGTGCCAAGCGCATGTCGGGCTTCGCTGGCATGCTGCAGAATAAGTACCGGCCAGTCATTAACCACGCGCTCAATTAAATGGCAATAACAAGCAGTTAATGGGCGCGTGCACTGCGGGCAATGTACGCGCTTCATAAGTGCCCGGACTCACTCAATACCTTGATTATGCAGATACTCATCATAATCACCTTTGAAATTGTCAATTTGTCCTGCGTTTATTTCCACAATACGGGTCGCCAGTGATGATACGAATTCACGATCGTGACTGACAAATATCAAGGTTCCAGGGTAGTTTTCCAGAGCCAGATTCAAGGACTCAATTGATTCCATGTCCAGGTGGTTGGTCGGTTCATCCATCACCAGGATATTAGGTTTCTGCATCATCATTTTGCCAAACAGCATGCGGCCTTTTTCGCCGCCGGAAAGAACCCGAACGCGCTTGAGACTGTCATCTTTGGAAAACAACAGGCGTCCAAGAACGGCGCGAATTGATTGCTCGTCATCAGTCGGTTTTGCCCACTGACTCATCCAGTCAAACAGATTAATATCACTGTCAAATTCGTCGTTATGATCCTGCGCGTAATAGCCGATGGTCGCATTTTCTGACCATTTAATTGTGCCGGAGAGCTTGCCGGTGGCGCAGTCGAAATTACCTGTAAGTGCTTCCATCAATGTCGTTTTGCCGATGCCGTTGGGCCCAAGTACCGCCACACGCTCGCCGACTTCGATCATCATGTTCAAGTCTTTAATCAGGGGCTTGTCATCAAAGGCAATTTTCAACTTTGAAATTTCCAGCGCCTGCCGATGCAGTTTTTTGTCCTGATCGAAACGAATGTACGGATTCACCCGGCTTGATGGTTTGATCTCTTCCAGTTTGATTTTCTCAATCTGTCGAGCTCGCGAAGTAGCCTGGCGCGCCTTAGACGCGTTGGCAGAGAAGCGGCTTACGAACGCTTGCAGATCAGATATCTGGGTTTTCTTTTTGGAATTCTCAGATTGAGTGCGCTCTCTTGCCTGGGTAGAGGCAAGCATGAAATCGTCATAGCTGCCCGGATACAGACGCAGTGAGCCATAATCCAGATCGACCATATGCGAGCACACACTGTTCAGGAAGTGGCGGTCGTGGGAAATAATGATCATGGTGCAGCTGCGCTGATTAAGAATGGACTCGAGCCAGCGGATTGCGTTGATGTCCAGGTTGTTGGTCGGTTCGTCCAGCAGCATGATATCGGGATCGGCGAACAGCGCCTGAGCCAGCAGGACACGCAGTTTCCAACCTGGCGCAATAGCGCTCATCGGTCCGTAATGCTGTTCCAGGGGAATGCCCAGACCCAGCAGCAACTCACCTGCACTGGCCTCGGCCGAATAGCCATCCAGCTCTGAGAACTCTATTTCCAGTTCGGCTACCTGCATGCCTTGATCTTCAGTCATTTCCGGCAATGCGTAGATCAGGTCCTTGGCCTGCTTGATCTGCCATAAACGCTCATGCCCCATAATAACGGTATCAATAGCAGTATTGTCCTCATAGGCGAACTGATCCTGGCGCAGCACTCCAATGCGTTCATCGGCATCAACACTGATATTGCCTGAGCTGGGCTGAATTTCGCGACTGAGGATTTTCATGAAAGTGGATTTTCCGGAGCCATTGGCACCGATCAGACCATAGCGGTTACCGTTGCCGAATTTCATGGAAACGTTTTCAAATAAAGGTTTGGCACCGAATTGAATGGTGACATTGGCTGCAGTAATCACGATGAGATCCGTTTATAAGCTGAGGTAAAAAGCACACCCGTGGGTAGGCTGCATAAATGTTGCTCTACAGGGATTCAAAACCCTGCACTGACATGGACTGAGTTGAGATTTGGAATATCTGCCAGAGCGCTGATCAGAGCTGCCGGGAAAAAGGGGCGCATTATAAAGGAAGACAGGACAGTTTGATACCTTGTTGCCAGGCTGAGTGCGCTTGGAATCCGCTTTACGGAATTACGAATTGGGAGCACAATCAGCGCGTTTTAATTTTATCTCCGGCTGTTTACAACACGAGGTCAGCTCCTTTCCAAATGAGTGCGTTAACGGTCTTTGAAGATGGCTGTTTGGGTGGAGATGATCCTGTTTTTATGCAGATTGCTGAGGATCTGGCTGCACGGAACTTCAGTGTCATTTCTAATGCTTTGCCACCCTCATTAAGTGCCGCTTTGTTCCAGCAGATCCAGGCGTTCAGCCCCGCTCAGTTTAATCCTGCGGGCGTCGGTCGCGATCATGCGCATACCTTGAATCAATTTGTCCGTCGCGACTCGATTCGCTGGATTTCTGGTCAAACGGAAGCGGAACGTGCCTGGTTGCAGTGGGCTGAACGCCTGCGAAATTCTCTCAATCAGCAATTATTTCTTGGGCTGTTTTCTTTTGAGAGCCATTTCGCGCATTACCGCCCCGGCGATTTCTATAAAAAGCATCTGGATGCATTCAAAACAGACGCTCTCAGCCCAAAAACACAGCGCAGTTTATCTGTGGTAGCCTATTTTAATCCGGGCTGGCTGCCTGATGATGGTGGTCAATTACTTATCTATAACGCTGAGGGCATAGAGCCTCAGGAAATGGTTATCCCTGCTTTTGCCACTCTTGCTGTGTTTCTAAGCGAGAATGTGCCACACGAGGTTTTGCCTGCGCGACGTGACCGCTACAGTATAGCTGGCTGGTTTCGCAGTAATTAGATGTGTTGTATTTCATTAACTTTATTGAGGGTTTTCCAATGTTAAGCAAAATCAAAATTAAAACTTCAGGGTTGCTGGTGATGATGGCTTTCTTATTTCTGGCCACTGGGGCCAGTGCGGATGTCAGCGGTACATGGTCTTTTGCAGTAGAAATTACCGGAGTGGGCGGTGGCACTCCGACTGTTACCATGGTGCAGGATGCGCAAGGCAATATCACCGGAAGCTATACCGGACAATTAGGCACAGCAGCTCCGATTACAGGCAAGGCTGCAGCTAATGAGTTTGAATTCACCATGACGAGTGAGATGGGCAGTGTTACTTACAAGGGAGCTATGCAGGAAGACGGTACAGTAAAAGGCACGCTCGATCTGGGCGGCATGGGCAGTGGTACGTTCACGGGTAAAAAGATCGGGTAAACGTGAAGCGTTCCGGTATCCGCTGGTTTATTAAATCGATCAGCGGATACCGATCGCTGGATCAGGGATTCATCTCATAGCGCGAGAAGGCTGCGACGTTGCGGCTGCGAGCATCTCCGTAGATAAAGTCACGATAACGTTCATCACCATCCATATACAACTTCAGCCAGGCAATCGCATAGCTGCCAATCAAGCCATGCAAGGCTTCGGCGGAATTGTTGGCGACAAAATGGTCACCATCCGCAATCTCCAGAAATGCCTTTTGCGTGCCTGCTGGAATGCTGTTGTAGTGAGACCACGCATGATCAGCAACGGCAGCAATAGTGTCGGCCTCCCCAGCAATGACCAGCGTTGGAACAGTGATAGCGTCGAAGTTGCCTGAAGGCTGCCAGGAGGTGAAAGGAATCGCTGCTGAAAGATCGGCACTGTCTAAATTGGCGGCATGCAGCGCTCCGCCACCGCCCATGGAATGTCCCATCACGCTCATCTTACGGCTGTCAATTTTGCGATACAGTGGACTGTCGCGTCGGGTGTTTTCATTACGCAGGGTGCGTACCCCCGCCATCAATGCCTCGCCGCGCACATCCGGGCGATCGCGCACGTCGTTGGTATCCATCACCAGTACTGCGTAACCATGGGACGCCAGTCGTGAGCCCCACCAGTTGATATGTCGCTGAGTCTCGGTGAAGCCCGGGACTATTGCAACGCCACCGATAGAGCCGGAAATATCCAGCGGGTAGTAGATTGTTGCATTGCCATACTCAGAGGCATCTGGAAGGCTGATATAGGAGCGGATGGCATAGGCTCCGTTTCTTGACAATGATGCAACGGTCGGTGCCGCACCCGTAGGTGCAGATTGAGTGGCGGCACAGGCCGCAAGAGTAAAACTCAGTAGTGCCATAGCCGAAAATTTGAGTAATTGCATATTATCTTCCTTTGTTATTAGTGATTAAAATAGAGCGCGGTATTAACGTTTGTTAACGAAACTGCTTGTGTACCAGGGTGGCTGAGAGAATACCTGATGCCTGCGCTGCTTAAAAGTCCTCTGCCAGAAGGCCAGCAAGTACGGTCATTTGCACGATTCTGCAGCTCATGTCAGCAGCTGACTCCACTCATCTTTTTAGGCTTGACACTAAATCACGTTAATGGTTATATCGCTTCACTAATTGGGGAGGTTACCAGATGTTTAATGGCGCAAAAAAATTACAATTAATATCCGTCGTGGTTGCAGTATCATTTATCGCTTGTACTACAGAAGAAAGTTCTACCAGCACGGCAGCAGTGGCACAAACTGCTTCTGCAAGCGCCATTCCGAGAACACCGGATGGAAAGCCTGATTTTAATGGCATCTGGCAGGCTCTCAGCACCGCTAACAACAATCTGGAGTCCGCGCCTGCTAAAGCTGCATTCCAGATGGTTCCAGGCGACTTTGTTCCAGTTCCGGCACCAGAAATAGTAGCAATGGGCGCTGTCGGAGCCGTTCCAGCGAGTTTCAGCGTGGTTGAGGGGGGCAATATTCCTTATAAGCCTGAAGCACTGGCTCAGAAAATTCAGAATCAGGAAAACTGGTTAAGCAGCGATCCGGAAATAAAATGCTATATGCCTGGTGTGCCGCGTGCGACCTATATACCGCATCCATTCCAGATATTCCAAAGCAACAGTGCATTTTTTATCGCCTACTCTTTTGCAGGTGCAGTGCGAAATGTCTATCTTGAAGATCCGGGCGAAGCTCCACTGGATTCCTGGATGGGTCAGTCTTACGGTTACTGGGACGGCGACACTTTCGTAGTGGAAGTTACCGGTCTGGATGATAGAACCTGGTTTGATCGCGCGGGTAATTACCATACTTACAAGTTGAAAGTCACAGAACGTTACAACATGGTCAGCGAGAATGTGATCGAATATTCAGCAACAATGGAAGATCCAGATATCTATGAGCAGCCATGGACGATCAGCATGCCAATATATCGCAGACTTGAAACCGGCTTTGAGTTGCCTCAGTTCAAGTGTGTAGAGTTTGTGGAAGAACTGATGTACGGAAGGTTCCGTAAAGGCCGTGAAACTGATCTTCAGGATCTCGGCATTGGTGGGTAAAAAATCATTATCGATAACAATTAGAATTTCAGCATGTATTGAGTGGATTTATGCTCAAACGATGAAGTCAAAAACTGGTTATTGAAAATTATATAAGTGAAGGGGTTAAATTATGAAAGGTAAATTGCTTATTGCTGCTGTAGCAGCTATCGCCGGTGTTATGGCTTTTGATAAGCCAGCTGATGCTCACCATGCATTCTCTGCTGAGTTTGACGCGAATCTGCCAATCGCAGTCCGCGGCCCGATCACTCGGATTGAGTGGATTAACCCGCATTCCTGGATTCACCTGAAGCATACGAATGAAGATGGCAGCGAGCAGGTGTGGATGGTTGAGGGAGGCACGCCAAATACTCTGCTGCGACGTGGTATTACCCGCGACACGCTGCAGATTGGCACCGAAATCGTAGTTACTGGTTACCAGAGTAAAGATCGCATCTGCACCCCGGCTTGCCGTGGTAACGGCCGCGACATTACCTTCCCTGATGGCCGCAAGCTGTTCATGGGTTCCTCCGGTACTGGTGCTCCACGTGACGGTTCCGATCAGGCAGAACAATAAGTCTGAAGCAGACCCCTTAACAGGTTCTGCATAAAGAAGCGCTCGCAAAATCCTTTTGGGACTCTGCGGGCGTTTTTTTTGAATTCTTTTTATAGATAAATCGGTGCCGAGAATGATGCGATTTTCCAGGTTAGCGCTGGCTGCAGGACTGTTGCTTACATGCGTCGGTTACGCTGCCGAGGCACCCGCACCCATTGCGATCTCCAGTATTAATGAATTGATGCTAAAGATAATCCAACCCAATTCTGATGCGGTTTTTTATATTTCACGGAATCCACCACAAAGTGATGCGGATTGGGAGCAACTGGAAGCCCGGGTGCTGATGCTTGCCGAGTCAGCAAATCTGTTAATGCTGCAAGGTTATGCGCGGGATCAATTACAGTGGATGAACGAATCAAAGCTGCTGAGAGATGCCTCGGCAGCAGCCTATAACGCTGCGCGCGCAAAGAATCTGAGTGCCCTTGAAGAGCTGAATAATGATTTGTACAGTTCTTGCGAGAGCTGCCACGAAGCCTACCGATAACTCTGCTGGAAACAACCGGTCAGTCAGATTGGCTAACAACAGTTGGTATCTCCCGCTCGAAGCTGCCGCCATCTTGAAAAACTGTACTATTAATATAAAACCCGGAACTGTGGAATCGGATTGTGACCGGCTCAAAGCCCCGGTTCTCCCAGAACCAGCCATGGATGCCGGTAAAAGGGGCATGAAAACTGCCCATATCCCTCATCGCGACACCGATATCGTAACTCACTGTATACTCCGCGCCCAGACCAGCTGGTTCAGCGTGGAAATCGTAGTATAAGTCCGCATCGGCATCCCAGGTGAACACCATGGATGTATCAACATCCATCAGATATTTATATTCCACAGACTGAAATGGCTCAAGCACGAATTCGGCGTAGTCGGTCTTATGGGCATCGGGCTGTCTTTCCAGCGGACCTTCGGCAGGGCGCGACAGCGCAGTAAGGCCCATCGCCTCTCCCGTGCCAAGTGGATCAATCCCAAATTCAGCTGGCAGTATGATACTGACCAGAATGATGGCGCTCAACAGCAGTGCAACGCCAGTTGCAATCGCGATACTGCGCGCTGATGCGTTCAAGGAAATATCAGAATTATCCATGTCATCTCCGAAATCAGACCGGTAAAAGTATCCACGCGCTCAGATGCCATGCGGTCAGCAGCAGACCGCCGGTGAGCAGCAGCGTATTGGTAATGAAGGCGTGGCGCAGATAGCTGCTGCTTGCTCGCCAATAGGTCAGTGCAATAAATATCAAGGACAGCGCAAATATCTGCCCCATTTCCACACCGACATTGAAACTGATGATATTAATAATCAGACCGTTGTCCGACAAGGTGAATTCCTGCAGCTTTGTCGCCAATCCGAAACCGTGAAACAGCCCGAATACGAATACCGCTACTTTGGTATTGGGTTGAAATTTGCCCAGATTTTTGAACGCGCCCATATTTTCAAGCGCTTTATAAACGATCGATAGCCCAATAATGGCGTCCACTATGTAGGCATTGGCCTGAATATTTCCAAGTACGCCAACCAGCAGCGTGATGCTGTGTCCGACCGCAAATAAAGTAACGTACTTGATGACATCGGTCGGTTTATAAAGAAAAAATATAACTCCGACCAGAAACAGCAGATGATCATAACCGGTGACCATGTGCTTGGCGCCCAGGTACATGAACGCAAACACGGCCGGGCCATCTACAGCTTGTACAAAACTGGCATTATTGCCAGCGATGCTGTGTGCGGCAGCCAGCGCAGGCACCGCCAGCAGAGTGCTTGCAAAGAGCAGTCGCAGCCATGAGTTTGTTGTCAGGGGGCATATATGTGGGCTCGTACAAAGTCGCGCCCAAGGGCGCAACCAGGAGCGCAGTAGAGTTTTCAGCACTGATTCTCTTTTATTCAGCGACAAAGCGGGAAACTATATCGGCGTTGTATGCCTGGTGACAGGCGGTGCAGACGCTGTAAAGCTGGGCTCCCGCCTGGAAGTAATCTTCATTGTTCTGTTCTGCAGTAGCTTTCATCGCCGTTTCGCCGACTTTGCTGAGCGCCTGTGCGTAGGTCAACCAGTTGTCACGCTCCGCGACACGCTCCGGCAGCGCGAGCATATTTCCGA
This sequence comes from Pseudohongiellaceae bacterium, assembly GCA_041689205.1. Lineage (GTDB taxonomy): Bacteria > Pseudomonadota > Gammaproteobacteria > Pseudomonadales > Pseudohongiellaceae > JAVVEG01. The sequence goes on from JBDNGQ010000249.1 coordinate 41,283, forward strand.
TTTCCACTATCATCGCGGACTGAGTATGAGCAAAATTCCAGCCTTCATCCGTGGTTGGGTACAGCTCTTCATAGCCGGCATCACTCAGTACCCAGCCGGCAGTGCTCCAGAGTGTATCAGCTACAGGTTCTACTACCAGCGCCATCAGGGCCTGCATGTCGAGACTGGTGTTGTAGTGACTCGGTGCTGCATTGCTTTGCGGTTCTGTCGCAGGCTTCTGTTCGCTGCAGGCGGCCAGTATCAGCAAAGTGGAAAGGCAAAGCGTCCGTATAGTTGCTTGCATTTGAAAATATCCTCTAACAGAGCTTACAGGTATGATAGCCATTACTGGCCATGACATCGGCCGTATTCTACATTAAAAAAACCGAGGACTGTCATGCTGAATAAGCAATTGCGTAAATGCAGCGTATTAATCCTGCTGTCTGCCTCATTGATACTTGCAACCTTGACGGTAACTGCCGCTGCAGCACCTGCGATGGTCATCAGCAGCACGCCGGATAGAGGTATCCAACCGCGTCTGCTCAACGATGATGAGGGTGGCGTGCACTTGCTGTACTTCCGCAAACGCATCGAAGATCCACGCAACCGGGAAGGTGATCTTTACTACCGGCAATACCATCAGGACAGCTCCAGCTGGTCCATTCCTATCCGGGTATCCTCACAGTCGTTTTCGCATCTGGACGCGATTGGACGGGCAGCATTCGCAATTGATGGTGACGGTGCCATTCATGTGGTCTGGTATCGGGACCGTCCTGCCGCTGAGTATTACTACACACGCTCGAATGCCGACCGCACCGGCTTTGAACCGCAGCGCTCCATAGTAGAAACGAATCTGCATGGACTTGATGCGGGTGCCGACATTGCGGCCGACGGTAAGCGTGTGGCAATCGTCTGGGCAGCGGGGGATCTGTTGCGGGAAAGTGAGCGTACCGTGTTCAGTCGTGTTTCCTCTGATGGCGGAAAGAACTTTGGTGAAGAGCTGCAGGTTGGCGATCCAGCCTTGGGAGCCTGTGCCTGCTGCTCATTGACTACAAGCTATGATAATGCCGGTAATCAACTGCTGGCCTACCGCTCTGCAATCAATAATGGCGGCAGACATATGCAGCTTCTTACTGTGCCCTCCGGTGGGCAGACAGGTGTCTATCGCGACCTGCATGCACTGCATCAATGGGAATTGTACGCCTGTCCGGTAACGACCAATGAACTGCTTAAAGAACAGGGTCATGGCAGCTGGCTGGTGTTTGAGAACCATGCGCGAATTATTATGGATTACGTGCCGCATGAATCCACTGGTAATCCCAATGCTCCCTTGCTGGCAGGCGAGCCCTTGACTGAGACGCGACAGAAGAACCCGGCGATAGCTATTAACCGTCATCGGGAAAAACTGGTGGTATGGGGTGAGGCGATCAGCTATACCCGCGGCGGCGATTTGAACCTGCAGGTGTTTGACGCGGACAACGAGGTTGTTGATGTGGTAAAACCGGAGCTTAATATTCCTGATTTCAGCTTTCCCGCAGCAGCTGTGCTGAAAGACGATTCGTTTCTGATACTTTATTGAGACTGCCACAGTCTTGCTGCGGCGCTACCAACGCTGATACTAATGAGAGAGTAATAATGAAAAAGATCCTGTTGTTGATGATCGCAGCCGCTGTCATCGGCTGCGCGCCAGGAGGGTGAGTTTAGCGGACTGATCAGCGGACCATTGATTTCAGGTCCTCATCAATCTCCATTCATCTGTCAGACTGAACAGTTCAAGACCATCGTCTGCAAACGATATTTCCTCAAGGGGTTTGTGATTGGTCGACCGGCGATCAGCACCGCAATGGCTTCGAAGGGACCTGGCGTTCATTTGGTCCAGCTACCGACTCGCCTTGATTCCTGAGACGATGTGGTTTAGTTTTAATCATCTTTAACACAATAAAAAAACTGAGAGAATGACGTCATGAACCGATTTTGTATTGCTCTGTCACTGATGTTACTGCCTATACCCAGCCTGGCAGCTGACGCTCCCTATGAACCGCCACGCACGCCCGAGGGCAAGCCTGACTTTCACGGTGTGTGGACGAATGCCTCCATTACCTCACTGCAACGTTCAAGTAATTATCCCAATCTGGTGCTTTCCTCCGACGAAGTAGTGCAAGCCACTGAAGAGCATCCGCAGAATGTCCGCCAGGCTACTGACGATAATCTGCAACCGGGCGAGTTGCTTGATGGCTCAGACCTCGGAATGGGGCGCGGCTACAATGCATTCTGGATCGACCCAGGCGTGTCATTTGGTCTGGTAAAAGGTGAATACCGCACTTCCTGGATAGTTGAACCTGATAATGGCCGGATTCCTTACTCGGAACAGGGCCGACGTTTGATGGGTGAGTACCGGGCCGTGTTCAGTGGCAACGATGGCCCGGAAGGTCGCTCGCTGGGAGAGCGCTGTCTGATTGGCTTTGGCGGTACAGGTGGACCTCCCATGCTTAATGTGTTGTATAACAATCATTATCAGATAGTGCAGACCTCGGATTATCTAATGATCATGGTGGAGATGAATCAGGACGCCCGGATCATCCCGATCAATGGCAAGCACCGTCCTGCTGAACTCAAGCAATGGCTGGGCGACTCCATCGGCTGGTGGGACGGCGATACGCTGGTAGTGGAAACCCGTAATCTGCATCCTCAACAGGCCCAGAGCGGCTCAGTAGCATTATCTGAGCAGGGGCGTGTAACCGAGCGCTTCAGTCGCTGGTCTGATGGGCAGATATTGTACGAATTTGAGGTTGAAGACCCGGTCTATTACAGCCAGATCTGGCGCGGTGAGATGAGTCTGAATGCCGCCGAAGGAAGAGTTTACGAGTATGCATGCCACGAGGGCAACTATGGCCTTCCGGGTATTCTTGCTGGAGAGCGCCGGGCTGAAATGGATGCTGCCCAATGATCGATATATTGCGTTTCTGAACAGATGAACAGCAACGCACTTTGAATCACTCTTGTATTTGATGGTACCTTTGCCGCATGAGAAGAATGCTGATTCCCATCGCGGCGCTGTTGCTGTCAGATGCCTTGTTGCTTATTGGTCATGGCCTGCAGTTGACGCTGTTACCACTGAGCGCTGAACTTAATGGCTTTACCGCCGCCCAGATTGGCCTGACCGGGTCCAGCTATTTTGCTGGCTTCGTCACCGGCTGTATCGTCACCCCCTATATTGTGCGCAGAGTTGGGCATATTCGCGGTTTTGCCGTTCTGGCGACCAGTTACTCGGCTCTGGTGCTGATGTTCTATGAGGCTCCCTGGTTTTTCACCTGGCTGCTCATTCGGTTCTTCGCTGGCGTCGCAATCGCCGGTCTGTACATGATTATCGAAAGCTGGTTGAGCGAGCGCTCTACTGCACAGACTCGCGGCACGGTGCTGTCGCTCTATGTCATTATCAATCTGACCATGATTACCGTCGGCCAGCAATTAATTAACATCACTGATATTGCAAGCCACAGTTTGTTTGCGCTGACCGCAATTCTAATCTCGCTGGCGATCATTCCGGTATCGTTGACCAGTCAATCAGCACCCGCACCGATCAGCAATGTGCGGATGGATGTGGTCAAGGTGTGGCGAATCTCTCACGTGGCAGTTGGAGGCTCAATAATAACGGGTCTGGTGACTGGCGCTTTCTGGTCACTGGGTCCTTTGTATGCTGGCCGCATCGGTCTTGGTGGTTTCGAGTTGACCGCGTTCCTGAGTATCATCGTGTTGGGTGGGGCTGTGTTTCAACTGCCTCTGGGGCGGTTGTCGGATCACTATGATCGTCGTCTGGTGGTGTTCTTTGTCACGATTGTTGCCGCTATGCTTTCGGTGCTGCTGGCTCTGGTGCCAACAATTACGCCATGGTCGTTGCTTATGCTGGCTTTCTTGTGGGGCGGAGCGGTAATGACGCCCTATGCAATCTGTTTGGCACATGCTAATGATCGCGCGGCCCCTGAAGATTTTGTGATGGTAGGCAGTGTGATGTTGTTGACCATGGGGCTGTTCTCCGCACTAGGATCATTTTTGGCTGGACGCTTTATGGCGGTGACAGGTCCAGAGGGCTTGTTCTGGTTCTCAGCGCTGTGTCTGCTGGTTTTCGCGCTGGCAACTGCGTTGCGCCGACGGACGCATGTGTTGGCTGCACCTGCAGTAAGCGAACCATTTCGAGCGGTTGCCGAAACCGTTACACCGATGGCGCTGGAGCTTGATCCGCGCACCGAAGCTGAGCACAGCGATGTACTGTTATCAGAGGAAGTTCAGCCCGGTGCCTGATCGCTAAGGAAAAAACCAAAATAGGCTGATTGAGATTGGAAATCAGCGTCTTTTCGCGTAATAATCATCGGCCTGGGGCATTTTGAGAATTTTGGAACAGTAATTGCGTTGCTTTGATGGGGCCAGTTAGAGAAGGGAAACGATGAGTTATCGCTCGTACGAATGGAAAATCATCTATGTTCTGATTATGGTATTTGTGCTGATTCAGGCGGGGGTATTCCTGGCCCTGAATAAACAGGGCAAATCTATTGCGCTGGAGACGCTGGAGCTGGAGTTGACCACTGGCGCCCAGGTCCTTGATCGTCTGCTCGCTCTGCGCCACCGCCAGCTTGAACAATCTGCGCGGGTGCTGGCGGCTGATATAGAGGTGCGAGACGCATTAATGCGCAACGACCTGAGTACGGCAAAAGCCCTGCTGATGTCCCACGAAGGCCGAATAGGAACCGCGCTGATGCTGGTGACAGATATGAGCGACCAGTTGCTTATCTCGATTCCCGGCTATGCCGAAGACATAAATCCAGAAAACGTGAAACTTAACTCAGCTGAATATGCCCAGGCTGCTCGTGAGCGAAAACCATTGGTAGCCCTTATCAATAACGGCAGCGAAATGATCTACCAGATTATCACCGTGCCGGTGTCGTCATCACTTCCGGTTGCCTGGCTGACCATAGGATTCACATTGGCAGACAGCCTCGCCCAGACTCTGGATAACGTCGCCAACACTCAATACTCCTTCCTGTCACGCCGGCCAGGCCAGCCGTGGCGCGAACATGTGTCAACTTTTTCAAACGACGATATAAGCCTGTTACTGCCGCAGTTTGCGCTGGATTCTGATGATGCTCAGATTTTGCAAGGGGGCAGCGAAGAATATCTGGTGATGCCATTTGCTTTGAGCCTGTTTGAAGATCTGGAACTGGTAGCGATGGTTGGGAAATCAGTCGATCAGGCCACCCGACCATTCCTGCGCCTGCGGTCCAACCTGCTGTTTTGGGCGTTGTTCGGCGCTTTGGTCAGCGCGCTGGCAATCTATACGGTGACCCGTCGTATGGTCGGACCACTCAATACCATGGCGCATGTTGACCTGTTGACGGGACTTGCCAACCGCCGGGTATTTGAACTGGCAGTAAACAAGTTAAGCAGTCCTGCAGGGGCAGTCAGCACGAAAGTCCCGCCATTTGGCGTGATGCTTATGGATCTTGAAGGCTTTGTGCAGATAAATGATGAACTTGGTCATACCGTTGGAGATGCGGTGTTGAAAATCACGGCCGAGCGCTTGCGTGACTCCCTGCGTAAATCTGATGTAATCGCGCGCTACGGTGGTGATGAATTTGCGGTACTGATGCCCAATGGCGACAGGAAGTCCTGCGGTAAAGTAGCAGAACTGATTCTGGAGTCTCTGGAGCGCAAGATCACTGTTGATGGCGTCGATGTGGAGGTAGGCATCAGTATTGGTATTGCGGTATCGCCGCAGGATGGATCTGATCGTGCCACGCTGCTCAAAAATGCCGACATGGCTATGCATTCCGCCCGCAATGCAGGGCGCGGGTTTGCATTTTACAGCGATGAAGAATAAGCCATTGCACCGATTGTAAATCTAAATGAGATCAATTATCATTTACGAACTTTGCATTCGGGAGCATTCGTTATGGGCAGTTCACGTTTTACGATAAAGAAAGTAGCCAAAGACCTGGTAAAAAATTCATTGATCGGCAGCGCTGTGCTTTTATTGATTACAGCAGCGTCAATCACCGCAGCGGCCGAAGTTAATATTTATTCGGCACGTGAAGAAAACCTCATCAAGCCAATCCTGGATCGCTATACAGCGCAGACCGGCACTAAAATTAATCTCGTCACTGGCGGCGCAGACGAGTTGATCAAACGTCTTGAGCTGGAAGGCGTTAACTCTCCGGCCGACCTGCTGCTTACCGTTGATGTGGGACGTCTGTTGCGTGCCAAAGATGCCGACCTGCTGCAGCCTGTTGATTCCGATATTCTTGAAGATGTTATCCCTGTTCAGTATCGGGACTCAAACGGCTACTGGTTCGGCGTATCGCTTCGTTCCAGGGTAATTGTTTATGATAAGGCTCGGGTAGATCCAGCGCAGCTTTCCACCTACGAAGCGCTCGCGGACCCGAAGTGGAAAGGCAAAATCTGTGTTCGCTCCTCCACCAATATCTACAATCAATCATTAACGGCAGCCATGGTCAGTCATAATGGAGTGGAAGTCACAGAACAATGGGCACGTGGGCTGGTAGCCAATCTTGCCCGGAACCCACAGGGCGGTGATCGTGATCAAATAAATGCTATTGCGGCAGGGCAATGTGAACTAGCGCTGGTAAACACCTATTACCTGGCTGGTATGCTTAAATCCACCGTTGGTAATGACAAAAGCACTGCCGAGAGTGTTGGCGTATTCTGGCCAAATCAGCAGGGTCGTGGTGCTCATATCAACATTAGCGGGGCAGGTGTCACTAAATCTGCGAAGAACACGGAGGCAGCGATTGAACTGCTTGAGTTTATGGTGAGCGAAGAGGCTCAGCAGTGGTATGCGGATGTCAATGATGAGTTTCCAGTCAGAGCAGGTATTGCCGCCAGCGAGATTCTGCAATCATGGGGTGAGTTTAAAGCCGACAACATTCCCCTGGAGCAACTTGGTATTCACAATGCAGATGCAGTCAGGTTGATGGACCGCGCAGGGTGGAAATGAGAAACACTGCAGTATGAACAAGTTGCTTGCTGACCGGGCCCCGCGAGGGGCTTCGTCTTTTTTGACGAGTCCTGTGCGCCTTTCAACAATCGCTATTGCGGCATTGTGTCTGCTGCTCAGCATACCGGTATTGACGGTGTTCTGGTCGATTACCAACAGCAGTGATGGTGTATGGCAGCATCTGGTCGACACCTTGTTATTCGATTATGTGAGGGATTCGGCTCTGTTGATGCTGGGGGTAGGCGTCTCAGTACTCGTGCTGGGAGTGCTGCCCGCCTGGCTGGTAACGATGACGAAATTCCCAGGCAGCCGCATTCTGGAGTGGGCACTGGTGCTGCCGCTGGCAATCCCCGCCTACATCATTGCTTATACTTACACGGGTTTACTGGATGTTGGCGGACCCATGCAGGTCATGATCCGCGATACTTTTGAGCTGCGTTATGGTGACTACTGGTTCCCACAGATACGCTCGCTGGGCGGTGCCATCGCGATGCTCTCGCTTGTTTTATATCCTTATGTCTATCTGCTCTCGCGCATGGCGTTTCTGGAGCAGTCGATCTGTGTGCTTGAAGTTTCCAGAACACTGGGTGCAAGTCCGACTAAAGCGTTCTTCCGGGTAGCGGTGCCATTGGCGCGTCCAGCCATTATCGCCGGTTTATCGCTGGTGCTGATGGAGACACTGGCAGATTATGGAACGGTCCAGTATTTCGGAGTTTCTGCGTTCACCACAGGCATCTTCAGAACCTGGTTCGGACTTGGCAGCAGCGTGGCTGCAGCACAGTTATCCGCCTTGCTGCTGTTGTTTATTATGACTCTGGTGCTGGCAGAACAGTGGTCGCGCAGACAATCCCGCTATCATCACACCAGTAATAAATACAGCCGACTCCCTAAGATAAAACTCAGAGGTTGGAAACTGACTGGAGCACTGATTTATTGTGTGCTGCCGGTGCTGGCTGGATTCCTGATTCCGTTTGTGCAGTTGTGTCTGTGGACGCTGGAAACCTGGGACCTGGTCGATCGTCAGGGTTTCATAGTGCTGGCCTATAACAGCCTGCGCCTGGCAGCAACAGCAGCGCTGATTGCACTGTTTCTGGGTGTGCTTATTGTTTACAGCAGACGCCTGCGCCCGGATATGTTTATGCGCGGCGCATTCAGAATACTGGGTCTGGGTTACGCAATACCCGGAACCGTTATTGCCGTAGGCGTGCTGATTCCTTTTGCGTGGTTCGACAATACAATTGATGCCTGGATGCGGGAGAACTTTTCAATCTCGACCGGACTGATGTTCAGTGGCACATTGATTGCGCTGGTCTTCGCCTACATTGTGCGCTTCCTGCCGGTCGCCATGAATACTGTCGATGCGGGTATGGGAAAAATTAAGCCGAGCATGGATGATGTTGGTCGCTCAATGGGGCTGGGGTCATTCGCGATACTACGGCGAATTCATGCGCCAATCATGCGAGGCAGTTTGCTCACTGCGGCACTGCTGGTTTTCGTCGATGTTCTTAAAGAGTTACCCGCGACGCTTATTTTGCGGCCGTTCAATTTCAATACGCTGGCAATCCGCACCTATGAACTGGCTAACCAGGAGCGTCTGGCTGAAGCGGCCAGCTCAGCACTGATGATCGTGCTGGCTGGTATCATTCCTGTTATTATCCTGAGCTACACAATTTCGAGATCCAGACCCGGCAATGACATACGCACTTGAACTGAAAAATGTCTCGGTAGCGCTGGCAGGCAATACTATTGTGCAGCATATCGATATGCGTCTGCGAGTAGGTGATATCGGTTGTCTGCTGGGCCCCAGCGGCTGTGGTAAAACCACTTTATTGCGTGCCATAGCTGGCTTTGAACCCACCAGCGCCGGAGAAATCTGGCTTGCTTCTCAATGTGTGAGTGCTGGCTCGTCTATGCTGGCTGTTGAAAAACGTCAGGTCGGCATGGTGTTTCAGGACTACGCATTATTTCCGCATTTGAATGTCACTCAAAACATAGTCTTTGGTCTGTCCGGGATGAGTTCGCGTGATAAGAATAAACGCGTGCAGGAGCTGGCCGAGATGCTCAATATGGGCGATTTTTTGGATGCTTACCCGCACCGACTGTCCGGCGGGCAGCAGCAGCGGGTTGCGATTGCCCGTGCGATGGCTCCGCGGCCTCGGGTGTTACTGCTTGATGAACCCTTTGCCAGTCTGGATGTTGAATTACGCGAGCACATCGCCAGAGAAATACGTCAGGTGCTCAAACATGATGGCATTACCGCAATACTGGTCAGTCATAATCAATTTGAAGCCTTTGCAATGGCTGATGAAATCGGCGTAATGCGTTCGGGACAGTTGCTGCAATGGAGTACTGCGTTTGAGTTGTATCATCAACCTGCCAGTGTTTATGTAGCCGATTTTGTGGGCGAGGGTATGTTTGTGCAGGGAACAGTAGTAGATGCGGTTTCCGTAGATACCGAACTGGGCTGCTTAACCAGCGATCGCGCTCATGGTTACGAAGAAGGGAATCTGGTATCTGTGCTGATCAGACCGGATGATGTCATTTTTGATGAAGCAGGCAATGCCAGAGCAGTGCTTGTTGAAAAAGCCTTTAGAGGAGCGGGCTACCTGTACACTCTTGCTCTGGCCAGTGGTGCCCAGATACTAAGCCTGGTGCCCAGCCATCACACCCATACACCGGGTGAATCTCTGGGCATCAGGCTGGATATGGACCACCTGGTGGTATTTCCAGTGAATACGCTGGTTTAGTCAAACCCACGCTTTAAAAAATTACTGTTTTGCAAACGATTCGTTATTTCTGGCCGAGCCATCGGGATTAAATGAAGCGACGGTCAGCTGTGAGCCGCCCGGTCCAAAGGGCCAATTAGCAGCAATAAATCCGGTATAGCCACCACTGGTAACGATTCCCGCAGTAATCTTGAAGTTCTTTGCCAGCCCGATAGCCGTCCACTCACACGCCCCTTCCCCACTGGATTGCAGGCTGTAAAGCTCATCACCATATTTTGGTGACTTGCCGATGCTCTTTACCTCCAGGGTACAGGCCCCGCGGCCGTTGTCTCCAGCCGGTGAGGTGTAGATGCCTTCAATCATTGATTCTGCATGCGTCAGCGAAGCAAACAGAAGACCGGTGACCAGTGGCGCAAGATGTATGATTTTCATAACAATAAACCTCGTTGATGGTGGGCACCTCAGAAAGCGGCGCAGACGAGATTGATTGTATTCAGATGCGAAAACCTTACTTTGATGCAGATCAAAGCCAAGTGTGCAGGAATCAAGGGTATCTGCTGACATTTCCAGTTCTGATGTCTGTTGGAAAAATGTCGAACTCAGCGCAATTCGCGAATATGCTACTTGCCCGGTTCAATCAGAAAATTCTCCAGCCCTTCGCCAGTAAGTCTCTTAATCTGAGAAAACACAAACCAGATTGCCAGCAGCAGAATAATCATGCTCGGTATGGCGATCACCGGATAACTCAGCGCCGTCATCCTGCCCAGCTCTTCACTGAATTCAGTAGTCCCGGGCGGACTCACCAGGATGATTTTTGCCAGCACATAATTAAGTACTGAAGAGACAAAGAACGAGCCGGCCACAATCAGTGAGGCCTGCGCCAGACGGCGCTCGAACAGAGCGGTTTTTCCTTCCTTAGCCAGCGCTTGATACAAAGCGTCAACCTTCACCAGCTGCGCGTTCAGGATCAGGGTCTTTACCAGCGGAAACCGGGTTTTCTGGGTGATCAACACAGCAATGCCGATAGCAGCAGGGATCGCTGCTTCTTTTATAGCTATGTATTGCGGATCCAGCTGCAGCAGGCTGATACCGCCAGTCAGAAACACGCTGACCACGCCGAGTACTGAAAACGGATTGATTTTACCGGATTGGCGCAGATCCCAGAGACCATAAATAATCGGGAATGCAAGCGCAACCACGATGGCCAGAGAGGGGCCCAGGTTGTTTTCGCCACTGAGCTTACTCAGGATCAACACCGGGATCACAATATTAAAAGCCAGATTCCCCAGAAAGCCGCCAGCTGCCTGGGATTTTTTCTCTGTCGTAGTGCCTTGGTCCATAACTTCACAACCTTAAAATAATATAGCTGCGAGTATACGGCAATTATGTCGGCGTGGCCTTAGTTCTCCTGCCGGGTAGCCCGCAGGTTTCTTTTGATGGCAGTGATGTTCTTTTCGACCTGTGCTCCAAGCCTGATCGCAACACTGGTTGCCAGTATGTCTATCAGTGCCAGATGGATGATCCGTGAGGTCATCGGTGTATAGAGATCCGTATCCTCGGATGACACCGCATTTAACACTTCACGGCAGTGTTTCGCGAGGGGCGAGCGCAGACGGGTCAGTCCAATTGTGCGGGCGCCCTGGGCATCAGCGAGAGCTGCACTTTCGACTATTGCGGTGGTACGTCCGGTATAGCTGATAAACACAGCGGCATCTTCGGGCCCCAGCATGGAGCACATCATGCGCTGGTTGATGTAGTCGGTCTGAGCCACCACGGGGATGCCGAATCGGAAGAACTTATGCTGGGCATCCAGTGCTACCGGCCCGGAGGCTCCCACGCCAAAAAAGTAGATGCTGCGGCTGCTGGCCAGAAGTTCTGTTGCCGACTCAATGGATTGCGGCGATATCGACTGCTGCATGCTGTGGACGCTGGTTTCTATCGAGGAAAGGATTTTATTGATGATAGTCCGGGTATCATCGGACGCATTCATGTGCTCAACATACAGTTGCCCGGCGCTGGAGATCTGCTGTGCCAGTTTCAGCTTAAAGTCCGTATAGCCGTCGCATTCAAGCTTGTGACAGAGGCGGCTGACGGTGGGTTCGCTGACTTCGGCCAGGCGAGCCAGTTTTGCAATTGAGAAATGTATCACTGCTGAGGGCTGACTGGTGATGATGCCGGCAACCTTCTGCTCCGATTTACTGAGATTAGACTCAGCACCGCTTAGCTTTTCCAGCAATGTTGTTACGTTCATAAAACAGCTCTTTTTTAGATGTCTGTAATATTCTGAACAAGTTCAGAGAATATTTGTAATCTTATTACATAAATCAGGCAATGTCCGTTTACCCGCGACGTGCCCGGCACTGTTTATTAGGGGGAACCTGTCAGCCTCGAGTTCACTATTGCAACAGCTGATGATCCCAGTTTTTGCAGAATAAAGTGAGACAGGCCACCTTGTCGCAAAGTACAAAGGTGGGAAGACAGACGGTGTGGCTGATGCAATCATTGAAACCCTGTCAGCCTGGCTGCTGGTGCAATTGAATACTAATAACTATAAAGAGAAAGCACTATGTCCCTCTCGTCCCTCGATATTACGACGTTTGTCATCTACTGCATCCTGTTGATCGGCATTGCCTGGTGGGTATCCCGGGAAAAGCCCGGCCACCAGAGAACCAGCGAAGATTATTTTCTGGCCGGTAAATCACTGCCTTGGTGGGCTATCGGCGCTTCGCTGATTGCCGCTAATATCTCCGCAGAGCAAATCATCGGTATGTCCGGCTCCGGTTTTGTGATCGGCCTTGCTATTGCCTCTTATGAATGGATGGCAGCCATTACGCTTTTAATTGTTGGTAAATTTTTCCTGCCAATCTTCCTGAAAAAAGGCATCTATACCATGCCTCAATTTCTGGAGCAGCGTTATGATCACCGGGTGCGCACGATCATGGCAATTTTCTGGCTGGGTGTTTATACCCTGGTCAATCTGACGGCGGTTCTGTATCTGGGCGCGCTGGCAATCAAGACTCTGACTGGTGTAGATATGATCTACGGCCTGTTCTTCCTTGCCATTTTCTCGATGAGTTACTCCATCTACGGTGGACTGAAGGCAATCGCCTTGACCGACATCATTCAGGTCGTGTTGCTGGTATTTGGCGGTTTGATGGTCAGCTATATAGCGCTGAACAAGATAGCCGAAGGCGATGGTGTGCTGCAGGGTTTATCCATACTGATGGCCGAGATGCCGGAGAAGTTTACGATGATCCTGGAGCCTTCGAGCCCTCATTATGCTGATCTGCCGGGCATATCGGTGCTGATTGGCGGGATGTGGATAATGAACCTGTCCTACTGGGGCTTTAATCAGTACATCACCCAGCGCGCGCTGGCAGCTAAAAACCTGGCGGAAGCTCAGAAAGGTATTGCCTTCGCCGCCTACCTGAAATTGCTGATGCCAGTCATCGTGGTGTTACCAGGAATTGCTGCTGCGATGCTGGCGCCTGATCTGGAGCGCCCGGACCAGGCCTATCCGGAGATGATGAAGCTGGTTCCTCAGGGTTTGCTGGGCATCAGTTTTGCGGCACTGGTTGCTGCCATTGCCTCCTCGCTTGGTTCCATGTCTAACAGCATCTCCACTATTTTTACCATGGATATCTATCGTCAGTTGATCAATCGAAATGCCAGTGAGAAACGAACCGTCTGGGTTGGTCGTCTGGCCGCCGTCACTGCAATGATCATCGCGATGATTGTTGCTGAACCACTGCTTGGCCAGCTGGATCAGGCCTTCCAGTACATTCAAGAGTTCACTGGTTTCTTTACCCCGGGCATAGTCGCCATCTTCCTGTTGGGCTTTTTCTGGAAGAGGGCAACAGCCACCTCGGCACTGGCCGCAGCTATCTCCTCCGCAGTACTTTCGATACTGTTTAAATTGTTCTGGCCGGAGCTGCCATTTATGGATCGAGTCGGAGTTGTGTTCCTGCTGTGCATCGCTATAGCCGTAATCATTACCTTGTTCAGTGGGAGCAAGGAACAGCCCAATGCGATACCTCTGGATGATATCGATTTCTCCACATCCGGCAGTTTTAATATGCTGGCCATCGGGGTCTGTCTGATTCTGATCGCGCTCTATGCGACCTGGTGGTAGCGGCGATTTCGACTGTTTTATGTTTCCCGGTTTACGTTTATGAAAGTGATACCGCCCATGTTGCATCGCTTTGCAAAGGTGGGACGACACCATAAAAGCTCAGTGGAATTCTGTCCAGACGTGATAGAGGTAGACGCAACACACTTCCTTATTCGGGTGCGTGCTGACGTGCGAGAACAATAACGATAACAAGAGTAATCAAATCATGAATAAAAATCCTGGCTTTATAAGTAAAATCATCGCTACAGCAATTGGGTCTCATGCGCTCGCTAATTCCAGTAGCCTGGCGACAGCACATAAAGTGGCTCATATTCCTTTGGTTAAAAATCGCCTGGCACTTGGCATAGCAGCCGCCATTGGGTTTAACGGAACATCTTTAGCCCAGGTGAACGAAGTAGAGGTAGAGCAGGAAGTAGTAATACAGGAGATAGTTGTTTTTGGCATCAGAAACAGCCTGCTTGATGCCATAGCGATAAAACGTAACTCAGTGGGTGTGATGGATGCTATTTCGGCAGAGGACTTCGGGAAATTTCCCGATGGTAATCTTGCGGAGTCTCTCGCCCGTGCTCCAGGTGTGGCAATAGACCGGAGCAATGTGGAAGGCCAGAAGATTGCAGTGCGAGGATTTGGACCAGAGTTCAATCTGGTGACACTTAACGGCCGGCAAATGCCTGCGGTGAAGGGACAATACGGTGGTGGTCGTTCATTCAATTTCGGGGATATAGCCTCTCCCGGCGTAGCTGCGCTGGAGATCTTTAAATCAGGTAACAATTCATTGCCGTCCGGCGGCATCGGCTCAACCGTGAATATGGTGACCACTAAACCCCTGAACGTCGATGGTACCAAACGTTTCTTCGGTGTGAGCTACGTTGAAGACACCACCAGTACAGCCAGCGATACCCCAATTGAGGCAGAAACACTTTTTTCCACCAACCAGGGGCGATGGGGATTTTCTATCTCAGGTGCTTACCACCAACGAACGAACAGGGAAACAGGAACCCGGGAATCTAACTGGATCACGCCCGAGGTGCTTGCCCAAAGTGAAGGTTACCTGCGGGTAGACTCCTCCAATCCCGCGTTTGAAAACAATAACACCCGGGCTGACGGGTACACCTTTTACCAGGAGCCGTCCGCTTATCTGGTCAAAGATAATGACCGCACTAGAGCTAATCTCCAAACGACATTTCAGTTTCAGGCAACGGAAAATATCCTGGCGACCCTGGACTATACGTATTCAGGCGTTAAGTTTTCGTCTGAAGGCATGCTGTTCGGCTCATGGTTAGGGGGCTGGGACACCCTGGAAGCAATTATTAATCAAAACGGTGTCTATACGGATGTGGCGGTCGGTAATCGATCTTATGACCACACCGCGACCTGGGCGGACCTGGAAAGTGAAAATAACTCCGCAGGCTTCAATATTGCCTGGGACGTAAGCGAGTCGCTGGTGCTGGAGTTCGACTATCACAAATCCATTGCCGAATTGAGCGGTAATATTTTTGATAATGAAGCCGGCTTTACGACTGATACCAAAACTACCATCAGATCGCTTAGCGGCGGGCAATCGGGAATTAATACCTTCGCCTACGATACAACGTTCGGGCCTGAAAACATGATGGGTACCTCTTTGTTTCTTCGTGAAGGTTACCAGGAAAATGAGATCGAACAGTTCCAGATTGACGGAACCTGGACGAATCTGGATGGAGGGTTTATCACTTCGGTCAATTTTGGTATTTCATCCATGGACAACGCCTACACGAATCAGGAAATGGCGTCTTCATTCAGTTCAATGTCGCCCTCTGTAGCCAATTACGATGACTCTCTGTTTGTAAGAACACGGCTTGGCAGTGACTTCATGGACTCCTTCGATCCTGATCTTGCCACCAATTATTATTATCGTATTAACCCTAAGGCGGCCCTGGCGGCATTCTCGGCGAATAATAGCTCAATTACCGCCCCTCAGGATGGTAATCTTTGCTGCACAGCGGGAGGACTTGATACTAATGAGCGGGTAAACGAAAAACTGGAATCTGCTTACTTTCAGCTCAATATGAATACCGATGCTTTGGAGATGCCCCTTCGTATAACAGCCGGTTTTCGCTATGAGAAAGGTGAATCCGAATCGATCAGCTACTACCCTGCACCCACCACGATCCGATGGGATATGATCGCCGGTCTTATCGGCGTGGGCGGGGACTCTGTCGACACACCGAGAACTGGCGATAGCGGAGAGTTTCTGCCTAACATTGCCTTCGCACTTGATGTTACCGAGAATCAGGTCGTGCGGGCATCGTGGGGTAAATCCATGGCCAGACCGAGCCTGGGAGATTTGACTTCACAGCTCAGTATCGGGAACAGAGACTTCTTTAACCTGACCGCAGAAGGCGGCAATCCCGATCTTAATCCACTGCTTTCGGAAAACTTTGATCTGGCCTATGAAAATTACTATGCAGAGGGATCCTACTTAGGCATCAGTTATTTTCATAAAGAGATCGAAGGTTTTATTGGCTCGAGAACAACAAATGATCAAGCTATAGATGGCCTGACCGATCCGTTTCGCAGCGCTATCGGTCAACAAGCGCAGGCCTGCGTGCAAAGCTGGGTTGATGCTGGCCGTCCTGGTCCAGGCTTCCCTGGTGAACCCGGTGCTACCGGGGACTGCGTTTCACAGCAGGCACTTTGGGCACAACCCTGGATGAATGACCAACAGCACATGGGATGGGTGGCACTGGCCCTTGCACGGGGTACTAACCTTGCGGGCGGGTTTCCCTACGGCGTCTGCGATTTTGACGGCTGGTGGCGCTGTGAGCCAGGCTATATTGATGGCACTGCGTCGGACGCGGCCGCGCTGTTTGATATTACCAGACCTTACAACATGAACTCGGGCACTGTGAACGGCATCGAGCTGAACTGGCAGCACTTGTTTAGTGGGACACCGTTCGGAGTTCAATTTAACTTCACTAAGGTAAGCGGTGACGATGTTGAGCCAAGGGAAGAAGTAGTTGGCGAGCAGTTCATTCTGCCCGGTCTCGGTGATTCCGGTAACTTCTCGGTTTTCTACGAGGATGAACGACACACCGTGCGACTGGCGCTCAACTATCGCGGCGAAACTGCACAGGGCTTTGCCAACTATGAGCAGCCCGTTTTTGTTGCCGAACGTCAGCAATACGATATCTCCTATCAGTTCCGGTACTCTCCGACCGTGTCTTTTTTCGTGGATGCAATGAATGTGACTGATGAGGAAACAAGGTTGCATGTTCGTCATCCCGAAATGCTTTTCCTCTCACAGGATCACGGTCCGGTATTCAAATTAGGAATTAGGAGTAATTTTTAAAGTAAAAAACCAGCTTAAGTCGGTTCAACTTTCGGAATAAGTTAAGTTGAACCGACCTGCCCCATGTGACCTCGTTCTTAAAGTGACGACAGCCGCTTCACGCTGCAGCCTTAACTTTCGGGCAGTGCTTTCCCTCTGCGGATATGCATAAAGCTCCGACACACCCTTTTGCCCTTTTCAGGGTTCTGTTTATTGAAAACCCTGTTCATTGAAAATAAGAAGAGAGCAGCAGTATGACAAAAACAATCAAGCTGGCCGTATGGCCGATTCTGGCAGCGGTCTCAGTAATGCTGCTGAGTTGTACTGACGCTGAAGACAAAATCGCCAGCGTCGAGGTAATGGCTGAAACTCCAACAGTATGGCCTGCTCTGACCAGTGCAGTTGCCAAAGATCCCGCAATGGAACAACGCATTGATGAGCTGTTGGCCAGCATGAGCACGCAGGAGAAGATTGGTCAGGTGATTCAGCCGGAATTGCGCAATATCAGCCCAGAGCAGATTCGTGAATATCATATTGGTTCTATCCTGAATGGCGGTGGATCCTGGCCGAATGATAATAAGTACGCTCAGGCAGCTGACTGGCTGGCGCTGGCCGACAGTTTCTATGAAGCTTCGATGGATACATCCGACGGCAGTATTGCCATCCCGGTAATGTGGGGAACTGACGCAGTTCATGGTCATAACAATGTTATCGGTGCCACTGTCTTCCCACACAATATAGGCCTGGGTGCAGCCAATAATCCTGAACTGATTCGCCAGATAAATGCGGCAACCGCGCGCGAAGTGGCGGTAAGCGGAATCGACTGGAATTTCTCTCCTACCCTGGCTGTGGCACGCGATGATCGTTGGGGGCGCACCTATGAAGCCTACTCGGAAAATCCGGAACTGGTTAGAGCTTACGGTGGCAAAGCCGTGCAAGGGCTTCAGGGTACTGCCGGCGATGACTTTATGGCTGCGGATCATGTGATTGCGACCGCCAAGCATTTTCTTGGTGATGGTGCCACCCGCAATGGTGTCGACCGTGGCGATGCAGACATCAGCGCCCAGCAGTTGCGTGATATTCATACACCAGGTTATTTCAGCGCGATTGAGGCAGGTGTACAAACGGTGATGGTCTCGTTCAACAGCTGGCAGGGAGAAAAACTGCACGGACATCATTATCTGTTAACCGAGGTGCTCAAGGAGCAGATGGGATTTGATGGGTTGGTAGTAGGTGACTGGAATGGTCATGGATTTGTCGACGGCTGCGCGCGGGACAACTGTGCTCGGGCCTTTAATGCTGGGGTAGACATTTTCATGGTTCCGGACGACTGGCAGGCTCTGTACCATAATCTTCTAGCTCAACATACCAGCGGTGAAATCTCCACAGCAAGGCTTGATGATGCTGTGAGGCGAATTCTGCGGGTTAAACTTCGTGCTGGTTTGTTTGAAAAGGGCCTGCCTTCTCAGCGCCCCCTGGCCGGCCGTACTGAATTGATCGGTGGCACCGAGCACCGTTCGATAGCGCGACAAGCCGTGCGCGAGTCTCTGGTGCTGCTCAAAAACAGCGCTGGTCTGCTGCCACTTGCACGCAACAGCCGGGTGCTGGTGACTGGCGATGGCGCTGATAATATCGGCAAACAATCGGGTGGCTGGACATTGACCTGGCAGGGCACTGGCAATACCAATGATGACTTCCCTGGTGGCAGCTCCATTTATCAAGGTATTGTCGAAGTCGTCGAGAGTGCGGGTGGCAGCGTGCAGTTGAGCGCAGATGGCAGCTACTCGGACAAACCTGATGTCGCTATCGTGGTCTTTGGAGAAGACCCCTATGCTGAAATGCAGGGTGATATCAGCCATCTGGATTACGCACCAGAATCAGATCTGGCGCTGTTACAAAATCTAAGCAGGCAAGGCATTCCGGTAGTGTCAATTTTCCTGACTGGCCGCCCGCTCTGGGTTAATCCCGAAATAAACGCCTCCGATGCCTTTGTAGTTGCGTGGTTACCCGGCTCTGAAGGAGCTGGTGTAGCGGATGTGATTTTCCGCAATGAGCAGGATGAGACCAATCATGATTTTAAGGGCAAACTGTCCTTCTCCTGGCCTGCTACCGCAATGCAATCTCATCTCAATGAAGGTCAGGCAGATTATGCGCCGCTGTATGCCTATGGCTTTGGGCTGACTTACCAGGAACGTGATCTACCTGACACGTTGCTACCGGAAGAAAGTGGCATCAGCGCTAACGATGGCACCAGCATAGTGCCCATATTCAATGATCGTTCGCTGGACCCTTGGGCGCTGACAATCGGCGACAACAGCCGCCGTTCACTACCGGTAACCGGCAGCAGTGCCAGCCTGCCCGGTATCAGTATCCAGTCACTCGATCGTTTTGTGCAGGAAGACAGTCGGCGCGTGCGCTGGACCGGAGTAAGTGCCGGGCGTGTTGGGCTATACGCCAGCCAGCGCACCGATTTATCTGCCTTTCTCAGTCAGCAGGGCGCTCTGATCATGGATGTGCTTATGTACCGGGCGCCGACCAGCAGTGTGCAGATGGGTATGGATTGTGGCCAGGACTGCGGCGGCGAATTTGAAATCACTCAGGCTTTGATGGATGCGGTGGTTAACACCCCGGCGGGCAGTTGGCATACCTTATCACTGAGTTTAAGCTGTCTGGCGTCGCAGGGAGTGGATTTATCCCTGGTGCTGGCGCCTTTCTACCTGAGTACTGCGGGTGAACTGGATCTGGCACTGCATCATATTAGAATAGAGCCGGACACGCAGGCGAACATTGTTTGTGAATAAGCGGTTTATAAAAAGAAGACAGGAGCCACAATAATGCTCAGAGATTTTTATCTGAAGATAATCGCTGTGGCGCTGATGCTGACTGCCTGTAATGACGAAGCTCAGGATTCCACCTCTGTGTCGGTTGAACCCAGTCGCCCAGGCGCGGGGGCATGGGAATTGGTCTGGAGTGACGAATTTGACGGTGACAAACTGGATTCCGACAAATGGACTCATGAAGTAAATTGCTGGGGCGGTGGCAATCAGGAACTGCAGTGCTATACCGCCCGTGAGCAAAACAGCTATGTTCAGGATGGCAGCCTGTATCTGATTGCGCGACAGGAAATCTACCGTGGCTCGCCCTTGTCTGATACCCATCCTGATTACCATGCTGACGCGATGTCCGCTGCTCGAAATTATACCTCCGCACGTCTGAGCACTCGTAACAAAGGCGATTGGCGGTATGGCCGGGTTGAGGTCAATGCCCGTATGCCCCAGGGGCAGGGCATCTGGCCGGCTATCTGGATGCTACCCACCGACTCCGTGTATGGCCCCTGGCCATTAAGCGGAGAGATCGATATCTTCGAAGCAATCAACCTGAATGCCAGCCACGGCAACGAGATGCATGGCACCCTGCACTTTGGCAGTCTGGCGCCTGCGAATAGACAAAGTGGCAGCAGCTATCTGCCGATGAAAAATATCTGGGAGTATGCTCACACCTATGCCATTGAGTGGGAGGAGAGCGAAATCCGCTGGTATGTTGATGATACTCACTTCGCTACTCAGACCCAGGCTGGCTGGTTTACTCAGTACCGAAACGGTGAAGGTCAGCGGCTGATGATTGGTGACGGCGCAGCACCCTTTGACCAGCCATTTCACCTGCTGCTGAACCTTGCAGTGGGCGGTCACTGGCCCGGGCCCCCGAATGATGACACTCCCTTTCCACAGCAGATTGAGGTTAACTATGTGCGAATATTTCAGTGCTCTGCAGACAGGGAAACCGGCAGGGGCTGCGCCACAGTGAATCCGGAAGTGGAGCCTTTAGCTGGTATAGCTGGTCCCGGTTAGCTTTCTAATGGTTGGCGACACTCTGCTTTGGACAATTTATGTGGGTCTGCTTTGAGAGGCAGCATAGATCAGGTTTCTTTGGTATCCTGTCTGCCTTGCTTGCTGGTTGTATGTGTCTGGCAATGCTCGAGAAACTGTACGCGATAAATATAATAATCAAAACAGCGCCGCGAGTGGCTGTTAAAGTGTAGGAATGAAAGAATATATTTTCAATATACATGATGTGATCCTGCTGATGACTGTGGCAGAGTGCATTCTGCTGGCGCTGTTTCAAGCGGCGCTGCCGGTTAAAAACCGACTCTACAGTCATCTGCTGACAGTTTTCCTGCTGACCATCGCCACTGCCGCAGCCAGTACCTTGGTGCTGTGGAATGATAAGGTCACAATATCTCCCACATTCGATGAGTTTCTGCTGCCTTACTTCCTGATGATCTCGCTGATGTTGAAAGGTCCGGTGCTGCTGCTGTATGTCATGTCTATTACTCAGCATGCCTTCCGGTTGCACCTCTCCCATCTGATGCACCTTATTCCTTCTGTGCTGTTTGTAATTACCATGTTGATATTCAGTGTTCATACCAGCGATCTGCGCCTGCTGGCTCCTGTTGAAACTGCAGTGGCCGGAGCGGTCGTCACCTCGTTGTGGGATCTCGCTAAGTTCATGCCACTGCTGTATGCCTGTGCCTCAGTAATTATCGTGCAGCGTTATCGTGTTCAGCTCAAAGACGAGTATTCGCATTTTTCCACAACTGAACCCGACTGGCTGAATGTCCTGACTCTCGGGTTTTTTTCTAGCTGGGCTTGGACCGTAATGGTGCATCTGATAGCCAAATTCTCCACCGAAGAAACCGCTGACAGCCTGGGCATTGCCGATAATTACGTCACCTTTGCGTTGATCAATGCATTGTTTACCTACAGTCTGGTATATGCCCATCAAATGTTAACGACGCGTGCAGAACCGGCACGCGACAGCAGTGACAGCAGGCCGACTGAGCAGGCGATTGCCCGCGTTAAGAAGATCATGGATGTTGAAAAGATTTATCTGGAACAGAATTTAAATATCGAGCAATTTTCGGCACGTCTTGGTATGCCGGTAAAAGAAGTGTCTGCAGTGATCAATAAGCATTTTGGCACTAACTTTTTCGAGTACATTAATTCTTATCGCGTCAATGAAGCCAAAATTCTACTGGCTGATAAAAGTATGGAACATAAAACTGTACTGGATATTCTGCTGGAGTCCGGATTTAACAGTAAGTCTGCATTCCATCGATTTTTCAAGCGTCTGGTGGGAATGTCACCGACCGAGTTTCGCAAGCAGGCGTTGCCTGAAAGCTGATTAGAAACTTTGTAAGCGATCAATAAAAAGCAAAGGGTGATTTCAAGTGTTATTGCTCTATTCCATGCAGGCCATTTTGCCGTTGTTACTAATTGCGTGGCTGATTCTTTTTAGTCCCCGAAACATCCTGGGTTATTGCGCTCAGCTAGCGTCTGTTGGTCTTGCAATAATTACGCTTATTTTTGCAGGCATCTACGTGTTGCCACCTTGGTGGTTGCCCTACCTCTATCTCGCCGCATATATTGGCGTTGTTTTACTACAAGGAATTAAGCGCCAGAGCTTTAGCTCAACGATGCCACGCGATGTAAAGGAGTGGTTACAGCTTTTTGTGAATACAGTGCTTATTTTGTTCGTTCTCTCCCAGCTAATTCCGGCTCTCCGCGGCCGGCAGGCCCCTGAGCTTGCTGTTGATCTTAGCTTCCCGCTGGAGTCTGGGGATTATTTAATTGTGAGCGGTGGGAATTCTATCAACATCAACAGTCACCTTATGACTTTAGATGAGAGTGTGCCGCGATTCATAAATTGGCGTGGTCAGTCTTATGCTCTGGATATTGTTCGGGTTAATAAATCAGGGCTGAGAAGTTCCGGGATTATGCCGCCTGATCCAGCTGACTATTTTATCTATGGACAAGAAGTCATCGCCCCGTGCGGTGGGGAAGTTATGCGCGCAGTTAATAATATAGAAGACAATCAAGTGCCTGTCATGAATAGAGATGCCATGTCAGGCAATCATGTACTGATTCGATGCGAAGATGTCGAAGTAATATTGGCGCACATGATTACAGGAAGTGTTGTGGTTGAAGAAGGGCAGCAAGTATCGATCGGGCAATTACTTGGCTTGGCGGGAAATTCAGGGAACAGTGGTGAGCCCCATTTGCATATTCATGTGCAAGCGCTTGGGGCGCCAGCTGACACGCTTGATGCCAACCCGTTGGCGTTTACTATTAATGGAAAATATTGGTTACGCAATCAGATAATGCATATACGGTAATGATCGAAATGCTGAAGACTGTTCGTCCAGGATTAGTTTACTTTGTGCTCGTATTCGGCGCGGGTTTCTTGCTCGGTCTGTTTCGAGTGCCACTGCTTGTTTCAAGAATAGGAGAACGTTGGGCGGAGCTTGCAGAAATGCCAATCATGGCTGTCGTGATCTTCATCTGTGCAGGCTACATATTGAAGCGATACCCTGAGGTGCGGTCTCATTGGTGAGCTTTGGTCGTGGGTCTCCTTGCGCTTGCCCTAATGGTTTGCGCCGAACTTGGGCTTGCAGTTGTCCTTCAGGATCAAACCCTTGCTGAGTATATCGCGAGCCGAGATGAAATCTCTGGCTCTGTCTATCTCGCCTTGCTGATTGTTTTCGCGCTTATGCCCCGGCTCCGATTAACTTGAATAATTTAATGGTGTTGTAATGAAATGCTCAATGACTGAGCGTCCAAGAGGTAAGTAAACTACTTAGGGAGCCTCTGAATAACTCTATGACCACTCTGCGGGTGATTGCGCCCGCTGCTGCAAGGCGTCGTGCGCTGGCAATGGCCGTAGCCCTTGGCAAGCACGGCAACGCGGCAGAAGCGGCGCAGACGCCCGCCCGAAGGGG
>JBDNGQ010000250.1:0-7638 GCA_041689205.1 Pseudohongiellaceae bacterium
CTGGGCATCGGTTGTTTGTCCCGCATAACCCTGCAGGATGCTTTCAAACGCGGCTCGCTGCTGCCGTTGAATGCTCCGCACCGCGACTGGCATCGCAAATTTTACTTTGTTCTGCACCGCCATAAATACCGCAGTGCCGGCGTGCAAAGCTGGCTCGATCTGTGTCTGCAGGATTTCAGTCACAGCATTGACGATCAGCAGATACCTTCATGATCAGACTGGCTGAATTTCTGGTGCGAAAACGCAAGCTGCTGCTCAGTCTCAGCTTGCTGGCAAGTCTGCTGCTTGCCATCGGCATTCCCGGTTCCGGTTTTGATACCTCTTTGTCTGTGCTGATGACCAAGAGCGATCCGTACCTGCAGGAGTATGATCGGCTTGAGGCTGAGTTTCCTTCCAATCAGGAAATCAGCTTTGCTTTTGTGCCCGCAAGCGGCGAGGTATTCGAGCTGGAGACCCTGCAGGCGATTGCAGAGCTGAGCATGAATTTTCGGCAGATTCCGCTGGCGCTGTCGATGTCCTCAATCCTCGGCTGGCAGTCGCCTTTTGGCGATGCCACGCTGTTTGAGCGGCCCCTGCAACAGCTCGACATGTACACCGCAGAAGAACTGCAGGAACGCAAACAGCGTGCCCAGGCGGATCCATTTGTTGCCGGTAATCTGCTGTCAGCGCAAGCCGATATGGCGCTAGCTACCATTCGCCTGCGCGTTAGTGAACTCGATAGCGCTCAAAGCAGTGCCACCGCAGACGCAACCAGGGAACTGCATAGGCAGTTGCAGGCAGAGCACCCCGATGTAGAAATCCATGTCAGCAGCGAATCCCTGTACGAACAATCCAACCGCTCGGCCATGATCAGCGATCTGACCCTGTTATTACCCCTGATACTGCTGCTGTGTAATCTGGTGATCAGCTACAGTTTCAGATCGGTACTATTGGGGGTGTGTATTCTCGGCATTGCGTTGCTGACAGTAATAATGACAGTTGGCACTCTGGGCTGGTTGGCGCTGAGTTTTAACACCGTCTCAGTGATGGCGCCGTTGGTGGTCGTGTCCATCGCGGTGGCCGACAGCGTCCATATCATTTCCATTTTCAGACAAAATCTTCAGGCTGGTGAAGACCGGCTGAAAGCGATGACTAGCAGCCTGTTGTTCAATATTCGGCCAATTACGCTGGCCACCATCACCACTGCAATCGGTTTTGCCAGCCTCAACTTCGCCTCCTCGCCAGCAATCATCGCCTTTGGCAGTGTCGTTGCCACCGGCGTGATCTATGCCTG
This sequence comes from Pseudohongiellaceae bacterium, assembly GCA_041689205.1. Taxonomy (GTDB): domain Bacteria; phylum Pseudomonadota; class Gammaproteobacteria; order Pseudomonadales; family Pseudohongiellaceae; genus JAVVEG01. The sequence continues at coordinate 1,274 of JBDNGQ010000250.1, forward strand.
GCTGCTGACGCTGTTTGTGTTGCCAGCCGCCGTACTGATGCTGCCGGCGGCCTATACAGCCAAAGCTGCAGCCAGCGCTTTGAAACCTGGCAGCACTTCACCTGTCAGTACCTCACCTCTAAGCCCGTCACCGCTAAGCCCGTCCAGGGCTACGTTGACCGGGCTGATCACCACGGCATGCAAGCGCCTGGTCAAGCAGTACAGCACGCCGTTGCTGTGGAGCGTCACTGTGCTGGGAGCCGTCGCGCTGGGTTTTAGTTTTTTAAATGATACTGACTTTGATCGGATGGCGTTTATCAGCGAAGACTCCGAGATGCATGATTATTACGCGGCCGTCAGCGAAAAAATGGAGCGCGGACCGACGCTGATCTATGGCGTGAATTCGCAGCAGGAATACGGCGTCATCGAACCGCAGTTCCTGCTGCAGGTAGACAGCGTTTCCGAATGGCTGCGCGAGCAGGACGAAGTGATTACTGTCGCCAGTCTGGTCGAGGTGATCAAAACCATTAACCAGGTATTCGCCGATAATGATCCAGAGGCTTATCGGATTCCTGATGATGCCGCACTGATTGAGGAACACCTGGGCAATTATCTGCAGGTACAGGCGCGCGACTTCACGTTGAATAATTTCACCAACAATGATTTCTCTACCTTGCGCTGGTTCATCACCACCCGTCCGATGACGAACCAGCAGATCATCGATCTGAACGCCCGCCTGGAAACTGAGTTCAAGCGGCAGGCGCCTGATGCCACACTATTGCATGGCAGCAGCACCTTACTATTTGCGCGCATGGATAAAGCCGTCACCATTGAATTGCTGCAGGGCTACGGCTTTAGTCTGTTGCTGATAACGCTGACGCTGATTATAGGTATGCGCAGTATTTACTACGGGCTGCTCAGCGTGCTGCCTAATCTGCTGCCCGCTGTTTTCGTGTTCGGTATCTGGGGAATTTTTGTCGGTGAATTAAATCCCTTTGTGATGATGCTGTTCAGTATCAGTATCGGCCTGGTGGTGGACGATACGGTGCATGTGCTCAGCACCTACCAGACCAGCAGGGTCAGCGGTTATTCGCCGGAGCAAGCAGTCAATCATGCACTGGACAGAGCGGGCCCGGCAATTATCATTACCACTACGGTGATGGCACTTGGCACCTGTGTGCTGATTGCCGCCAGCACACTGTATTTTCAACAGGCAGCCACACTGCTGGTGCCCATTGTGGTGCTGGCATTGCTGCTCGACCTGACTTTTTTCCCGGCCTTATTGCTGCGCTGCGATCGGGTGCTATTGAAAGTCAGCGGCACATAGGCGGACAGCTGCAGCCATGCAATCCAGACGCTCCCGTTTAGATCGGTTTATCAGCAAGAAAACTGGCGTTAATCCTCGCGCAGTGAAGCTTATGCTTGCCCAGCGCCGCGTCACCGTAGATGGCATAACAGCACTGGATAGCGATCAGATTATTAACAGCTTTTCTCATGTGCTGCTGGATGACCAGGTCTTGCAGGCTGATACGGCTGTGCATCTGATGCTGCATAAACCCATCGGGGTAGTCAGCGCGACCCGCGATAGCCGGCATCAAACCGTGATTGATCTGCTTGAGCGCGCAGATCGAAACAGTTTTCATATTGCGGGCAGGCTCGATCTTAATTCCTCAGGTCTGTTGCTGCTCACCAACGATGGCGAGTGGTCGCGAAAATTGACCTCGCCCGCTAACAAAGTCAGCAAGGTTTATCGGGTGAGGCTGAAAAATCCCATCACTGAAGAGTACGTTCACGCGTTCGCGCAGGGCATGTATTTTCCGTATGAAGGCATTACTACGAGACCTGCCACCTTAACCATCCTCTCTGAGTACATGGCTGAAGTCAGTCTTAGCGAAGGACGCTATCACCAGATCAAAAGAATGTTCGGGCGCTTTCGAAATCCGGTGCTGGCACTGCATCGCAGCGCCATTGGCAAGCTGCAGCTTGATGCTGCGCTGGCGCCGGGAGAGAGCAGGGAGCTGACCGCTGAGGAGGCGGTCTGCTGGGTTGAATAGCGCGCACTCTTAGCGCTGCCGTGGGAGCGGCCACCATGATGACCGCCGCCTCCACGCGAATGCCTGATAAAAGATTGAACTGCTTGCTCAAGGGCTGGCCCTGATACCTGTCTTCCGGGCTGATCTATCCGCCGAGGAAATCAATCTTGCCAAGTTCCACGCCATTGTGGCGAAGAATGTTGTAGGCGGTGGTGACATGGAAATACAAATTAGGCAAAACCCAGTTATGCAAATACGCATCGCCGACGAACTCCAGCTCTCTCGGGCCCGCTTGCAATTTAATTTGCCGCGTTTCACTGTCGTCAAATTTTGCGCTGGGAATGCTTTCCACGAAGGCAATAGTTTTACTCACCCGCTCCTGCAGTTGCGCGAAAGTGGCTTCATTGTCTTCGTACTTGGGCATTTCTACTCCCGCCAGACGTGCGGCGCCACCTTTCACCATGTCACAAGCAATCTGTACCTGACGCGACAAGGCAAACATATTGGGTGCGAGGCGGCCACTCACCAGCACTGACTCCTCAATGTTTTTGGATTTGGCAAACTCGGCGCCTTTGGCAAGAATCGCCGAAAGATTATTAAGAGAACGCAGAGTTACTGGTACTAGACTGGAATACATGGACAACGACATAGACGCCTCGATTGATGTAAATGGATACTGCGATTACTGCCCGGACGATGATGACCTTCAGGGCTGCGGCATTCTAGCGCAGCTGCAAAGACGCAGCCAGTAATCAGAGCCGTTTCATTTTTCAGGATATTTGTTGGCTCATTGTTGGCGGCCGGTTCAATTCGGATATACTGACCCTGACCCCAATTCTCCGCGAGCAAAGAGTGCGCATCTGGTGAGAACCCACAACATGCATGAACTTAAAACTATTTTATTGCTGGCGACTCTGGGCACTATGCCACTGGCGCAGGCACAGATTGCTGTCCCGGATGAGTACGACACGATCATCCGTCATGGCAAGATCATCGATGGCTCCGGTAATCCCTGGTATGAGGCGGATGTGGGTATTGTCGATGATCGTATCGTGCGCATCGGCAATCTTGCCAACGCCAGCGCCGACCAGCTTATCGATGCGACCGGACTCATCGTGGCACCGGGCTTTATCGATCCACACACGCACGCAGTGCGCGGCATCTTCGATGTACCTACCGCCGAGAGTTCCTTACTGCAAGGTGTCACTACGCTGACTGAAGGCAACGATGGCAGCTCACCCTGGCCGATTGATGCTCACTATCGTGAAATAGAAGCCCTTGGTATCAGTCCGAACTGGAGCGTCTTTGTGGGCCAGGGCACAATTCGTGAGCAGGTAATCGGCTCCGAGGACAGGGACGCTACCAATGCAGAGTTGCAACGCATGAAAACCATGGTCGCCGAAGCCATGCAGCAAGGTGCGCTGGGAATCTCCACCGGATTGTTCTACGTTCCAGGCAGTTTTACCCCGACGGAAGAAGTAGTAGAGCTGTCGCGCATTGCGGCGCAGTACAACGGCATCTACATCTCACACATGCGTGAGGAGGCTGCGCAGTTACTCGATTCAGTTGCCGAGACTATCCAGATTGGTGAGCAGGCGCAGATTCCCGTGCAGATAACTCATCACAAGGTAATCGGTGCAGGCAACTGGGGTGCATCCGTCGACAGCCTGCGCATGGTGGACGAGGCGCGCGCTCGTGGTGTGGACGTCACCATTGATCAGTATCCCTACACCGCTTCGCAAACCAGTATCACAGCACTCATCCCCCAGTGGGCGCAGGAAGGCGGTAACGATCAATTGATTGCCCGCATCGACAGCCAGGAAACCCGCCCCGCATTGAAAGCCGCCGTAGTGGAAAACATTCTGTTTGATCGCGGCGGCGGCGATCCGAAAAACGTCTTCATCTCACTCAGCACATGGAATCGAAGTCTGGAAGGCAAGAACCTGGCGGAACTCGCGATTGAAAACGGCATGGAACCCAGCCCTGAGAATGCGGCAGAAGTCGTATTTGACATCATCAAAGGGGGTGGCGCCACTGCGGTGTATCACGCTATAGACAGCGCTGACATTGATCGCATCATGCAACACCCAACTACAGCCATTGGTTCCGATGGTCCGCTTGGACTATTCGGAGCAGGCGCACCCCATCCACGTCAATATGGCACCTTCGCCCGGGTGCTCGGACATTACGTGCGTGAGCGCGGCGTGCTGACATTGGAAGAAGCGGTGCGCAAAATGAGTAGTCAGACCGCACAACGCTTAAGTATTCGCGACAGGGGTTTGCTCGTTCAGGGGTATTACGCAGACATCGCCATATTCGATGCTCAGGAAATAAGTGACATGGCGACATTTGAAAATCCGCACCAGTATGCCGTGGGCATGAAGTATGTGTTGGTCAACGGTGAACTGGTAGTCGCAGACGGGCAGCACACTGGACGCAGACCTGGTAGAGTTATCTACGGGCCAGGCTATACGGGGGCACGCTAGGAGCTTGAGGTACTTAGGGCTCCTGTCCTGAGGGCTGGATCAGTCAAAATTTATCGACATGATGGTGACCGGGGTGCCGTTGTAGGGCTCCTCGCTGAACACCTGCCAACCCAATCGGGCGTATAGCTGCGCCTGATCCGGGGTATACAGATACAAATGCTTAATGCCATTCTCCTTTGCGTGCTGCATGACCTGTTTGACCAGCACCGAGCCGATGCCCTTTTTGCGGTGTTGTTCATCGACGTAAACGCTCGCTAACCAGGGACTGAGTTCGGGGTGGCTGCTCATATCCCTGGCCAGAATGCAGGCTGAGCCCAGCAGCTCGCCATCGTCTTCGGCAACGAAGGTGGTCGGAATCACCTTGCCCAGCAAGTCTTCGCGCATCTCTTCAATCCGTTCGCTCAGCGAGCGAGCCGGGTTCAGGTAGGACCATTCGGCGTGGTGCCACTGCGCCAGAGGCACCAGGTAATGAGGTTTATCCTTTAATGTGCTTATCTGCATGGCGTGGTTTTTCCTGATTACTGTGCTCTTTTCCGGGCGTTTGCGTTGGGGCGCCTCTTAATGAAGCAGCACGTTGATTGAAAATTCGGACGCGAATACGAAGCTGACGTTAACTCAATTAACTGCGTGGGGCGTTGATGCTCAGGTATCAATCCGCCGTGTTGACCGGAGTCGGTTAATGTGTGACTCCTTTGATCGACCCCTTTGATCGACCCCTTTGATCTTTTTGCCTATCCGCTGCTACTCTTGATAGGCTCGCAGCAACCAGTCATTGGTATTTTGATTCACCGGCGCGTAGCCGTCGGCTGGTGTGGAGGCGAGCATCTGCTCTGGCGTGAGACCTTGCGCTCTTGCCTGCAGCAGTTTGCCCCGGATGACTACCAACATATTGCGATAGGTTATTAGATCATCTCGGGTAGAAAGCTGACCATGCCCGGGAATGATAATGGTATCGTTATTAATCAGCGCGGCGATTTTTGACAGCGCTGCAATCATGCCTTCCGTGCTGCCGCCATTGTTCTGATCGATAAACGGCAGGCCATAGCGCACAAACATGTCACCGGTGTGAATAACATTTGCTTCGCGAAAGTAAACCTGAGCGTCGCCGTCGGTGTGACCGTCACCGGTGTTGACGAGCTCAACGGTATTGCCATTGAAATAGAAACGCATGGCGTCGAAGAAAGTAATCTTGGGCAGGCCGACGTCATCATAAGCCTCCTGCACACGTCCACTTCCCGCTAACACTTGTGTAGCTTCCATGCGTCGTCGGCTGTTGTCCTGCGCGACGATATAGGCACCCGCGCGGCCAAAGTTTTCGTTGCCACCGGTGTGGTCGAAATGGAAGTGGGAATTAACCACGAAGGCCACCGGTTTATCGGTGAGCACAGCAATGGCTGCCGCTATCTTGTCCGTTAACGGCGCGAACTGGTCATCTACAATAAAGGTACCGTCTTCACCGATGGACACACCGATATTTCCCCCACTGCCCTGCAACATATAAATACCGTCTCGCACCGGGATGGTGGTGATTTGAATAGCGTCGAAGTCCTGGGCGATAGCCGATAACGGGAGGAACAGCGCGGCCAGCATGGCCAGGTGGATTCGTTTCGTGCTGGTTTTTGTTGGCATCATGAGTAAAGTCTCCTGGTACAATTGAGATGTACCATTGGGGTGTACAAGTGGGGTTGTACAATTGGGGTCAGAGTAAAATACGATACTGACAAGATAACTATTTACCTCCGTAAAATCCACCAACTCAAGGCGTCTATATCGCCATCGCCTTTGCCCAAGACGTAAAGGCACGCTGTCTGAAATCTCGATAGTTCTTGGCGGAAGGATGGTGACGCTCCAAATTGAACAAACTTGA
>JBDNGQ010000251.1:0-7135 GCA_041689205.1 Pseudohongiellaceae bacterium
CCCCTGTCAAAAAAGGGCAAAAGGATAGCAGTTATTTAGTTAAAACAATGCGTTAGACAGGATTCTGGAAATATCCGATCACCTATTCTGGAAATCCGGGAAAAGTGATCGGATAAAACCAGAATAGGTGATCGAATACTTTCAGAATAGGTGATCGGATTAAAACAGAATCAGTGATCGGAATGGGGCAGAATATGCACGACCAGCTTGCAGATCATTGAACGCTTTCTGCATTGGTTCCAGCAGGCCATTAGCATCAACAAATCGCCAGTAAGCCTCTGCCGTGGTAGCGAAGCCGGGCGGCACTGCAACACCTCGCTCTGAGAGCTTAACAACCATCTCCCCAAGTGACGCATTCTTGCCGCCAACCCGTGCAACATCTCCGCGCCCCAGATCGTCGAAGAGAATTACTTCTGTTGTTTTAGTGCTCATGCAGCCCCCCCCTGGTACTTAAATCAGGTACTAACGGCCAGCCTAACACTTGCTATTTAGGCTTATCCTGACCGTGGTCATGATCCGCTGGCTGTTCACTTTTACAATACCACCAGACGGTCCGATGTGTTGCTGAAGGACAGCAATATAAGAACAGTCGCACTGGTCACCGGCGCAGCAACCGGAATCGAAAAAGCCATCGGGTTAGTGTATGCCAAGGAGGGCTGCCTGGAACGAGCATTTCTGCGTATGCAGGTACAGTTGAAGATAAAGGAAGCACGAAAGTCGGTTTCTATTGTCAATATGGCACCGGTTGCAGGTCTGACAGGTTTTGCGGGTTTGCCCGCTTACCGCACCACAAAAGGCGGCGTGATCAAGTGCACATGGGTAAAGCAGTACGACATTTTAGGCACTATCCTGATGAGTCATTATTCGGCTGGCATGAACGGCTTGGGCTTTTGAAAAAATGAAGCGTCCTGTGTTGATAATAATATCGGGGGTATCCGGTAGCGGTAAGTCTTCGGTGGCACGCGAATTGTCCAGGCTATGCGCTTTGCGGTATCTGGACGCCGATGATTATCATAGCAGTGCGGCTCGAGCTTTGATGGCCCGGGGGACGGCACTCGACGACGAAATGCGGATTCCCTGGATCCAATCCATCTGCAGGCATCTTCGACAACTGGCTATTGCTGGCGAGAATTGTGTGTTGGCATATCCAGGTCTGAAAAAGAGTCATCGCGAACCACTGCGCAAAGCAGGTTTCGACGTTACCTTTTTATATCTGGAAGGCGATAGGGATTTAATTCGACAGCGTCTTGAAAATCGCAGAGGGCATTTCATGAGAGCGGAACTTTTGAAAAGTCAGTTCCGTTCACTGGAGAGGCCAGTGAACGAATCGGACGTTCAATTTATCGACACTTCAACATCTCTGGAGAACGTCGTAAATCAGGCGCTGGCTATAGTGAGGCAACAACTGCCTGGCTGTCATCCTGAAGTTCCGCATCCTCGTGGTAATGATGAGTCGTAAAATCATAGAGAATCAGGTAAAGGCTCGGCACCAGGAACAGCGTGATCACTGTCGAAAATAACACGCCGAAGGCCAGGGAGATGGCCATCGGTACAATAAAGAACGTAGCGGGGCTTGGCGTCACCATCAGCGGCACCAGTCCGATAAATGTCGTCACTGAGGTTAAAAATATCGGTCGGAACCGGGCTATCCCTGCGCTGGCGATGGCATTTTGCAGGGATACGCCGGTAGCTATTTCCTTATTTATATACACCACCAGAACCAGACTCGCGTTCACAACAATTCCCCCGAGCGCAACAATGCCGATCAGAGAAAAGAACACCAGCTCCTGACCCATAATAAAATGTCCTACTATCGCGCCAATCGCGCCGAATGGAATGACACTCATTATAATCAGTGGCTGTGAGTACGATTTCAGCGGAATGGCCAGCAGCGCAAAGATCAGCAACAAGGCCAGCGGATAACTGGCAATCAGACCATTTAAAGAACGTGTTCGTTGTTCGCCCTCTCCTCCCAATGCCAGATTCACCTGATACTGATCACGCCATTTATCCGCGAATTCAGCGTTGATTTCACGTGTCACTTCTTCCGGCGTACTGACCAGCCTGTTGATGTCGGCATTAACAGTGATGATACGTCTGCCATCCTGGCGGTTGATACTCGAATAACCATTCCCAAGGCTCAGTTCAGCGACGCTCGATAGAGGGATCTCTGCCCCTTCTGGTGTGCGCAGCAACATATCTTCGAGGCTGCCCAGAGATTGACGTTCGTTTTCAGGATAACGCACCATGACCTTAATCTGATCGGAGCCACGCTGAATACGCTGCGATTCCGCACCATAAAAAGCCTGACGGACCTGCCGTGAGATATCATCCAGGGTGAAGCCCAGCAATAAACCTTCATTCAATATCTTTATCTGAATTTCTTGCTTACCCGCACGAAATGAATCGGTAATATCAAAAACACCCGGATAGCGACCAAGCGCTTCGCGCAACTCACTGGTCGCCATCTTCAGGTTCTCCTCATTCCTGCCTTCAAGTCGAAAGCTCAATGCCTGTCCTGCAGAAAAAGAATCAGAAATAAAGCCAAGTTCCAGTGCATCGGGAATCAACCCGACTTTGTTGCGCCAGCGATCGCGGATTTCGTTCGCGCTCATTTTCCCTCGATCGTCATAAGAGTTCAGAATCATGACTACTTCAGCAATATGGCTGCCCCCTGCACTGGCACGGCCAGGTGGACCACCGCGGTTAATTCGCGCGCCAAGAGTTGTTAAGGTTTTGTCGACCACATGCCCCGGCAGTGCCGCTGCCTGACCATCGGCTATCAGAACTGCCAGCTCTTCATCCAGTTCACGAATGAGTTCTTCGGCAGCAAGTTCTATACGCTGCAATGCCTGTTCGGTTATTGCCACTGCAACGCCTTCGGGCATCTGCACCGACGCATAGATCCGATCACCTTCGACTGCCGGGAAAAACTGAAAAATAACTCTGCCACTGGCCAGCAGACCAATCGTTATAACTATAACCGCTGTCGCTAAAGCCCAGGTTGCATAGCGATAATGCAAAGAGGTATGTAGCGCTTTTTTATAACTGTGATTTGCAAAATGCTCAAGGCCATAAGCAAATCTCTGTTGCAACTTTTGCCAGTGCCGGACGACAAAGCTGTGCTCAAAGAGATACCCTCTCAATTTTCTGTGCGCCAGATGGCCGGGAAGAATTAACTGTGACTCAACCACGCTGGCTAGCAGGCACATTACGACCACTGCGCCGATCACATTAAAGAATGAACCGAGCGGGCCATCCAGCAGCAACAGCGGCAAAAAGGCAGCTATTGTTGTAAGCACACCAAAAATAACTGGAACAGAGACATCATAGGTTCCGTCTGCGGCAGCCTGACGCATCGGCATTCCGGTTTGTTCATAAACAAAAATACGCTCTCCAACCACAATAGCATCATCGACAATAATGCCTAACACCAGAATAAATGCCATGATGGTTATAGAGCTGATTGAAATTCCTAGTGTGGGGAAAAAACTCAAGGCCCCTAGTATCGCAATTGGAATGCCCGCGGCCACCCAGATCGCCAGTTTAAAGCGCAGGAACAGCGCCAGGACCACCAGTACCAGAAAAAATCCGGAATACGCATTACCTGCAACAGTTGCGATACGTTCCTGCAACCCTTTTGCATCATCAGTTAATACCGTTAGCTCAACATTTGATGGAAGTCGTGGACGTTTAGACTCCACATAGGCGGAGGTAGCAGCCGCAGAGGCAATAATGTCTTCATTGCCGACTCGATAAACTTCGATGATTGCCGCATTTTTTCCATTGACACGTGCAGTGAGATAACCTTCTTCAAAGCCATCTTTTACTTCGGCGATGTCCCCGAGACGCAATTGGGAGCCGTCCGGATATGAACGGATGATAATGTCTTCATACTCGCTGCCGACAAATAAGCGTCCAGTACTTCGTAACAGAATATCACCGCCACCTGTGCGGATCGTTCCCGCCGGCATATCCATCGCGGCCCGATTTATTGCAGTAGCGACCTGGCTAAGCGTGAGATTATATTGCCGTAAATTGAGTTCGCTGATCTCTATGGCAATTTCATAAGGGCGAATGTAATTAACTTCAACACGAGAGATGCCCGCAAGATCAATAAGATCAAGTCGTATCTCTTCGGCTATTTCCTTCAGACTGGCATCATCTGTATCCGCCGACAATGATAGAGACATCACCGTTGCTACAGGAGAGAAGGATGCGATAATCGCTTTCTCGGTATCCGCCGGAAAAGTCACTATGCCATCAACATTGCCCTTCACTTCATTCAAGACTCGATTCAGATCAGCACCCTGTTCCATCTGCAAAGTAGCCGCACAGGCACCTTCACGAGCCAGGGTCGTCATGGTTTCGATATTTTCCACATTCTGCAACGCTTCTTCCAGTCGCAGACACACAGCCTGCTCTACCTCTTCCGGAGACGCTCCAGGGTAGGGTACGTTGATTTGAATAGTACCGGTTTCGATACTGGGGAATTCTTCCTGGCGAATATCAGCGTATGACGCTATGCCTGCGACAATAAATACAAACATCAGCAGATTCGAAGCAATAGGATTATGAACAAACCAGGTAATAACTGTTTTCATCACTCGATTACCTGTACTGACATGCCCTCAACTATTGCCTGCAGGGGTGAGAGCAGAACTCGCTCCCCCGTGCGTAAGCCACCCTGTATTAGTACGCGTTCATTCTCAAGACGGAGAATATCAAGCTCACGAAAGCGCAGTCGGCTCTCGGCATCAACGATAACTACGCGGTTACTTCCTCTGATAACACTTCTTGGGAGAATAACAATATTGTCAACAGATCTACCCTTAATAGCTGCATTAACATACAAACCCACAGGTAGAGGCACCGCCGTCAAATCCTCACCAGAGCGTGCCATTGGTTCTACTCCCAGGACCGGTTGTAATACCCGTACGACAGCCTGAACAGTGTTGTTGCTCGCATCAATACCAGCCTCGGTGCGGACCAGCCGACCTTTCCAGCTCAACATCTGTCCGCCAAACATACCGCTTAAGGCAACATCCGGCGAAATCTCCGGAGGCAATTCTCCCCTGAATCCAAGAGGTATATCCAGATAGCCTAACTGCGATATAGCTAGCGGCAATCTGACTTCCACCTCATCTGCGCTCAACAATGAGGCGAGTACCTGTCCACGATTTACGTGCTGACCAAGCTCAATGCTGCTGCTTTCTACGATGGTGGCAAAAGGTGCTCGAATTTCGCTGCGTGCAAAATCAAGTTCTGCCTGTGCCAGAGATGCTTTGGCATCACGCACGCGCCCTGCAGTATTATCGGATTGTCGCTGTAGATCCTGGATCTGTGATTCACTGATCAACCGGCGTGCTGCCAATTCGCGATTTCGTTGCAGTTCATTCATTGCATGTAGTGCATCTGCTTCAGCCTGATCAACAGATGAGCGACTACGCTCAAGTGTATTCTGATAGTCGCTGCTGTCCAGACGCAAGATAACCTGGCCACTCTCAAAGTATCCGCCAGCCACAAGTGAGGGCGAAATCCATGCTACCGGCCCCGTTGCGGCAGCAGAAAGACTGACCCGCCGGCTTGCCTGTACTCTGCCCTGCGAGCTGACCTCCAGATTAACCTGTTGGGTTTCAACAGCAACAACTCTAACAGTGGTCAATGCCTGTTCAGGCTCAACAGGTTCAAGGCGTTGTGGGTTTCTGATCAGGACATAAAAGACCAACAATGAACAAGCCAGAATGGCAACAGGCAGAATGATTTTCTTCAATTAACACTACCCCTGAATAGCTCCGAGATGAATTTTTTTAGAGCTGGAGAGCTTATATATCAGCTTGTCTTTTAGCTACACGGAAAAGCCCAGTTAACGAAGGTTTACGGTGTTCAGAAATTTATGGATCAATGGATTCAGAATTATCGTGAATTGTTAAGCCTTGTTCTGCGGTTTTTCAGTTCCTGCGAAGCTTTTGAATAGCCGCCGTCCATACCATCTACGAAATGGATATGATCACGTTGATAGCTTTTAACATAACAAGTGACCATCGCAGCAAAAGAACAATGTACGCCATAGGCGAGTATCCCGCGGCTGAACTGATCCTCCAGATAGCGCGTCAAATCCATACGCTGCTGAATGGTTCCTGAGGCGACAAAACGCAGGCCGTCGCCAAATTTCTTATAATCTGCATGTCGAACTAAATCCTTTTTATATTCTCCCCAATCGGTATCCTTGGTTTGCTTCTTGAATCTCATCAGATATAAACCGGTAATCCATTGGGAAACCATCATTCCAGCGTACTTCAGGCGTTTTCCAAGGGTTGGAGGCTGGGTACGCAACTTCCATTCGACTCCCAGTAAAAACGGATTGGCGGTCATTTTCAAAGCGTTTTCCCGGATGGGATGGAAATCCTGTTCATTACCATAAATATCCAGAATTTTTTTAAAACACTGCTCGTAGATATCTGTGTTCTCTTTGTCGGTAAAAGCAGATGCCTGGATGAGGTATGTAGCTATTTCATCTTTATCACTCGGTACCTGACTCCAACGACATTCCAGTCCGGAAAAATCAGCCTCAATCGGCTCGATATTTTCAATACGGTTTTCCCGTTTTACCAGATCCTCTGCCGCGGTAACTCCACTTCCCCAGAATACAGTCTGATCCATGAATTCAGAAAGACTTAAGCGTGCTGCCTTCACGTCATGACCGAGACTGCGTAATTCTTTGACTGACACGAGACCAATAGCCATCTCAAGGCCAAAAGCATCTTTGACTGCTTTTTTGCAAAATGCCAGTATCCCTTCAACCTGATCCATCGATTTATCTGGAAGTACAATAAAGGAACCGTCTCCCCCAAACAGATAAGGCAATAAGTTCTCATTCTTATAGAAATTATTTAAAGCGGCAATAATGCAGGCGTCTGCCATATTTACCTCATTGTATTTCCCCAGTCGTATAGCATCCGTGGAACCACGGACATCCGCAACGGCTATATACCAGTCGTCCGGAAGCGGTGTGTACAGAGCTGGGTTGCCCACGTCCCGAAAAGAGGGTACTACGGTGAGGCTTTCATAAAAGTCGGTGGTATTCATAAAATCAAGAATCCAGTGCCAAAATCTTTGAATAGAAGAAGATACC
>JBDNGQ010000252.1:0-2873 GCA_041689205.1 Pseudohongiellaceae bacterium
AGTCGACAAGAAGTGGGAGATGCTGCGTAATTCCGCACACAGCATCTGGATGCCGACCATCGACAAGGTGGTAGACATCAACCCGAAAAGCGGACAATTCACGTGCTACTAAACCGGACAGTTCTACTTGCTACTAACAGTCAGTTGTTACGCAGCGGTTGATGCTCACCCCGAGCTGTCATTTTAGGTGCGATAGTCTGGTAGAGTGGAAATTCCTCAGTTAATTCCGGATGCTTGGCAGGCAACAGGCGGTCGTACTCGCGTCTAACAACCCGATAACATTCGCAGGCGGCTGCTTCCAATCGCGGTCGATCCACCACGGTGATATGACCACGGCTGTATTTAATCATGCCACTGCGCTGTAATTTTCCTGCTGCTTCAGTAACACCTTCACGCCGTACACCAAGCATGTTAGCGATAAGCTCCTGGGTCATTAATAATTCATTGCCGGGAAGACGATCGAGGCTAACCAACAGCCAGCGACACAACTGTTGTTGCACGGTGTGATGCCGATTGCAAACTGCAGTTTGTGCCATTTGCGTCAGTAACGATTGTGTATATCGTAATAGCAATCGTTCCATGGAACCAAAACGATTAAATTCATTTTTGAGTAACTGTGAACGCAATCGGTAGGCATAGCCTTCACTTTGCACGACTGCCCGGTTGGGCATGGTCTCGCCACCCATGAACAGTGCGACACCGAGCATGCCATCATTTCCGACCACAGCTATTTCCGCTGAAGCACCATCTTCCAGAACATACAACAACGATACTATTGAGGATGTTGGGAAATAGGCGTACGAGAGTTTGCCACCACATTCATAGACAACATCGCCTAATCGTAGTCTTACCAACTCCAGATGAGGGACTAATCGCTGCCATGCATCGGACGGGAGCATGTCAAGTAGCAGGTTTTCGCGTGGACTGCTTGGACTCTGACGAACGTACATAATTACCTTCCTTCCTGTTCAGCAATTGCTCCGGCCTAAGTTCGATATTGCACATAATGCCAGCGGTTCGTAACGGAGTATTACTATAAGATTGAGAAAATTGTTGCCTTTTGACAGTAAAAGATTTTTTATTCCTAAACCGAGATCCTTTTGTCTGCCCTTATGTTGCCTGATCCCCATATAAAATAACTGAGGGGAAACACCTAAGTTTCATTAAGCAACGGTCGATTTGAGCATTTGACCGCGTGATTTACTGCTCTGAGCGAGTGCCGTATGGCTTGAGTTAACCCGCTGATATACACTCAAGCCCGATTTTTTCCTTACTTACTCTATTTGAGGCATGACATGAGAATAATAAATTCATCCAGGAAAATTTGGGGATTCGCGCTGATTTTAGCCTTGTCTGCAATGTTCTCTGTGCAGGCGGCTGAGCGGGACCTGGCAACCGTTACGCCAGAACAGGTGGGGCTCAGCACTGAAGGCCTTGGCAAATTAACTGAAGCAATGAACAAGGCTGTTGATGATGGAAATCTTGCCGGCATTGTCACGATGGTGGCACGCAAAGGTCAGATCGCTCATTACGAATCCTATGGCTACCAGGATCTTGAAAATCAGGTTCCGATGCAAAAAGACACCATCTTTCGCATTTTCTCCATGACCAAGCCGGTTACTGGTGTTGCGCTGATGATGCTGCATGAAGAAGGCAAATTCAGTCTGGATGATGCGGTTGAAAATCATATTCCCGAATTCGCTGATCTGCAGGTCGCTAAAGAAGACGGTCCGGATGGCATGCCGATTACAGAGCCACAGAATCACAAAATGACTGTGCGTGAACTGATGAGTCATACCGGCGGTTTAACTTATGGATTGTTCTCCCGCTCACAGGTAGACACGCTGTATGTGCAGGCAAATGTGCTGGACAGCAATTCTACGCTGAAGCAGATGATCGACAAACTCGCCAAAATTCCATTGCGTCAGCAGCCTGGAAGCGCCTGGCATTACAGCCTGTCGGTGGATGTGCAGGGTTATCTGGTTGAAGTGCTGTCCGGCCAGACTTTTGACCAATTTCTGCAGGAGCGTATTTTTACACCACTGAACATGAAGGACACCGGCTTCCATGTTGCTGCCGATAAACATCATCGTTTCTCGCGCGAATACACTTCTGGCCCGAATGGTTTAAGCAGCCCGGTAAATGCTGAATTTCTGCAACCGCCCGCTTTCCATGGCGGCGGTGGCGGGCTGACTTCCACTATGGATGACTACATTCGCTTTGCGCAGATGGTTGCCAATGGCGGCGAACTGAATGGCGTCAGAATCCTGAAACCTGAAAGTGTTGCGCTGATGAGTCAGAATCAATTGCCGGCCGGAATGGCAGAAATTGGTGGCTATCCGGGCAATCAATTTGGTTTGGACTTTGCTGTGGTTGTTGATTCCGAGCGTAATGATGGGATGTCGCCGGGCAGCTTCTGGTGGTGGGGAATTGCTGGTACCTGGTTCTGGATTGATCCGGTAGAAGATCTGGTTTTCATCGGCATGATCCAGAATCGTAATCTGGGTTATGCTCGACAACTGCAAGGATTAAGTAAGCGACTGGTTTACGGTGCTGTTACAGAATCGTATAAGTAACAAGGGCAAAACACTGGCTTCTGACAATTAATTTCGTCAGAGGCCAGATTCGTCGCTTTAAGCTCGATATAACGTAAATGCACCGATCAGAATGAACCCGATACCGGCAATATAAGACAGCTGCTTCTCACTGATGTAAGCCGACAAAAAACTGCCTGCCAGTACGCCAATACCCGCTGCAGTTACCAAAGCCGCAGACGCCGCAAAAAACACCAGCCATTTACTGACCTCCTTATCAGAAGCAAAAAGCATTGTTGCCAGCTGAGTCTTGTCACCCAGTTCCGCGATAAAAACTAC
>JBDNGQ010000253.1:0-16179 GCA_041689205.1 Pseudohongiellaceae bacterium
GCCAGGTCATCTTCAAAATTACGCAGATTAGTATCACCTGCCACACCACCTAGCAGGTCAGCACCATTTTCTTTTTGTTGAACCCGGCGAATGTTTTCATCTTCTGCAATACGCTGAGACAGAGCATAGATGGTTACTCCCTCAGCGCGGTTGGTACTGAAGGAATCGGCATGAATAGAGAGAAAGATATCGGCGCGGTTTTGCCTGGCGATCTCAGGCCGCCGCTGCAATTGCACATAGTAATCGCCCTGACGAACCATCACTGGATGGTAGCCGGGAATTGCGCTCAGGCGATCATAAATGGCGCGCGAAATCGCCAGAGCCACGTCTTTTTCTCTGATTTTGCCATCGTAACCAATAGCACCCGGATCCTCACCACCATGACCGGCATCAATGGCGACAATAATATCGCGCTGCTGCTCAATCTGCGGCCGCGGTGACGACTGTATCGCGTCAACCAGAACGGCACTGCTGCCAATATCATAAAGGTCAACAACCAGGCGGTTGCCAAATTCACCATTGGGCGGCAGAGTAAAACTGCCAGGATTTACCGGATTGGCGATATCAAGCACAAAGCGGATATCGGTATCGTTGCGAACGGCGCTGCGCACTGCGGTGACCGGACTGTCTTTGAAATCCAGCTGCGAAAGATTGCTGCTGATCCGGGCATTGCTGATATCAATAACGATGCGATCAGGGTTTTCCAGCGTGAAGATGCTGTATTCAACTTTACTGTCAACGTCAAACACAATGCGGGTATAGTCTGGCGAACGCCACAGCCGGACATCTTTAATATCAGCGGCAGAGACATCGACACTGAACAGGATACTGATGGCTGCCAATGCGACCAGCAGGATCTGAATGCTCCATGTTGATATTATTTTCCTGACTTGCGGCATATCGCTTCTCAAATTCCATGCAGATGTGCGGGCAATTCTATAAGTCTTTGGCCTATTTTCCTACCGGGCCCCGTATTTGACCGCCATAAAAGTCGGCGTCCGCTGTTTTCCGCCTGCAATTCGATCTGCAGGTCTGCCACAGGCAAAAAACCTTTGCCTTTCTCAGGCCATTCAATCAGACACAGGTTTCCGGCCTCAAAATAATCCCAGACACCAAGAAACTCAAGCTCTTCAGGATCGGCAAGGCGATAGAGATCAAAATGATAAATATTGCGCCCGGGGCTCTCATAAGGCTCAACCAGGGTATAAGTCGGGCTTTTGACCGGGCCATTATGTTTGTAGCCACGCATCAACCCGCGTACCAGGGTGGTTTTCCCAGCGCCCAGATCGCCGGACAAAAAGATTCTGCCACCGCTGGTATCGGGGTCGTTCTCCTTCGCATCCGCATCATGCTCAGGCTGCGTTGCCAATGCCAGCAAGCGTCCAAAGGCTTCGGTTGCCTGCTCATTGGCCAGATAAATCGATCCGCTCAGATTTGCTGATGTGTGCTGATCAGCGCTGGCACCGGTATTGTCGTTGGGGCTGCTATAAGGGCTGGAGCTCATCGGTCGCTGCTTTTGCTGGCTGATATCAGAGTAAATTTCTATGCTGCCTTTGCGTTCGTATTTAATTTATACGCGGGCTGTTTATCAATCCACTCAATTGAGTCAGCAGATCAGTTGCCAGCAGCCCACGCTGCCCTGCGGCTGACGCGGCCAGATCGGCGCTCTCTCCATGAACACAGACTCCGGCACGAAGACTGTCGGCAAGGCTGAGACCCTGCGCCGCAATCGCCGCTATGATACCGCTTAGTACGTCGCCCATGCCACCGCTGGCCATCCCCGGATTTCCCTCCGTACAGACATCAACGTGCTGCTGCCCGCCGGTTTCGTAGCACAGCAGGCTGCCAGCTCCCTTCAGCAGGCAGGCTCCACCCCACATCGCCTGCAACTGTCGCACTGCAGTAAAACGATCAGCCTCAATTTGCGCTGTTTCGCAGCCAAGCAAGCGCGCTGCCTCACCAGGATGAGGAGTAAAAATCCAGTTATCCCGGCGTTTAATGCTGCCAGCGTCTTCACTGAGCAGATTAAGCGCATCGGCATCAAGCACCAGCGCAGTGCGCCGGACATCGTGCCGCAGACCCTGTTGCAGTACTCTTTGCAGGAGCTGTCTTGACCATTTTGAGCGCCCTAACCCTGGACCGGCAAGGATCACATCTGCTCGATTCAGCAGGCCCTCGAAGCGCCTCATTTCCGCATGTTCAGGCTCAATATTGTCGATTCCATGCACCATCAACTCCGGACGTCTTGCCAGTGCTGAGCTGACATGAGCAGAGCGCGTAGCCAGACTGATGGTGCCGGCACCACTGCGGGCAGCGGACTCGGCAGCCATCAATGCGGCTCCGCCAAATCCCAGTTCACCACCGACTACCAGCACATGCCCGCAATCGCCTTTATGGGTATCTGCAGCTCTGGGTTTAAAAAGTGCCACGACGCTTTGTATATCGATACGTGTTGAGGAAGGCGTTAACGCCGACACATGATCAATATCAAGATTATGAAATACGATTTCACCGCAGCAGGCAGGTCCCTTCCCGGTAAACAGACCCTGCTTGAGCGCTACGAAAGTCACGGTCATGGTCGCGCGCACAGCATCCTGATGAATACTGCCAGTACTGCTGCATAAACCGGAAGGAACATCGAGTGCAACCACCGGCAGACTGCAGTGATTGATAGCCGCAACCGCCTCAGCGTAAACACTGCGCAGCGGCCCACTGAATCCGGTGCCCAGTAATGCATCCACCAGCACCGCCTCAGGTTTGCAACTGAGTGTTGCCTCGGTAAACGCCGCTGCCGAAAAGTCTGTAATGTGAATCCCTTTGGCCAGCGCCTGCTCTCTTGCCTGCAGCGCATCACCCTTGATCGCGTGTTCGTCGCCGCATTGCAGCACGCTTACGCGGATACCAGCAGCGCTGGCCAGCGCAGCCAACACGAAACCATCACCGCCATTATTTCCGGTCCCCGCCAGAATCAACAGGGTTCGACAAGCCTGCCAGTGTTGCAGAATGGCGTTGAACGCCACCCTGCCAGCAAGACTCATCAATTCAAATCCGGATATACCAGACGCAACTGCACGGCGGTCGAGCTCGCGCACCTGCGCTGCGGTATAAAGCTCTGTCGGCAATGTCATAAAAACCTCTTATTCCATTTGATGAATCAGCCGACGCACAAGGCGCAGGGAAGTTTCCAGGTCCTGAATAGCGAGCTCACTGGTATGCTCCAGCGCCCAGGGATCCTGAACGGTTCTCAGCGCGTTGTAGACCTGCTGACCCTGATCAGTAAGGATTACCAGTGGGGAACGTTGATGACGTGGATTAATCTGGTAGCACAGCAATCCGTCTTCTTTCATTACATTGGTGATTCGTTGTACGGCCTGCCGGGATTGACCCAGTGCCCGACCGATAGCAGGTACGGTTACTCCGCCATTGGCGAGTGCAATTACGCCGATCACTTTCCAGCGCGCACTGGTCAAGCCGACACCTTCAGCCATTTTATCGCCAGCAGCCTGCAGTAAGCCGCTCAATCTGAATACTGATAAAACCAGATCGAGAAAGAGTTTGCGTTTAGGAGAGTGCACCATGGTTTTCAGCGCGTCCCGCTTTGATATTGATTAACCGGTGATGGCCCGAAAGACAACCAGGTCTGATTACTTGATTGATACAGCCCCGGTTTTTCCCAGTCACACACACCCATTGGAAATATGTCGGCGAGTCGGCTTTTTTCTGCCGCACTGAACTCAACGGTGTAGTCATCCGGATCGATCGGCTTAAGTTCGCATTTCAGCACGTCATTACTGAGCGGCCCGCCTGCCACCAGGCGCAACCCTGCGTGCGGTGGATACAAAGAGTTGCACTGGCTGCCCTGACTGTTGTTACCCTCGGGCTTAAAGAGTGAAGCTCTGTCATAAACGGCTTTTTCAACAATCCTCTCCCCGGTTTCCGTGAAACAATCATCCTGCAGGTTTTCAGGTCTGGCCTGCACAATTTTTTGCAGCATATCAGTGTTCGATCGGTCAGCACGGATCGCCGCCAGCCACTGATCCATCAAGGCCAGATTTTCATCGGCCAGAGACAGCGATGCACTGTGGCGCCGGATGACATAGTTATCGGCATGACCATTGTCGCGCTCCAATCTGGCCCGCGTGGTAAACGAATAAACACTGGCGTGGAAATTTCCCTCGTGATCCAGATACGGCCGGTCATCAATCACCGGGACCCGTGACAGGCCTGCCAGACCATTAGTAACCCGCCCAGTTTCGTAAGCGATTCGGATTGCATCATCATGACCTTCCACCCGCTGCGTTATCGGCTTGAAGTCAATATCCCAGCCACCGATCTGCTGGTTCAAATCAAGAAATAAAGTGGCGTCGATCAGACCGGCATTGAGCGCCTGCAGACCATATTGCACGCCGACATTGTCATGCGGACTGATTGCAAAAGCACGCTCGCTGTTGATTTCATCAAATAGCTTTTCGCCAAAGACATTTTTCATACCATCGTAAATAGAGCACCTGACGCCATCAGGATTATTGAGGGCATCATATCGAGCTGCCACCGGGATCTCCGCTGAACAGCCATAAGGGGAGACCCGGTCAGGCCGTGAGCCGAGCGATTCATTACACAGATACCAGTTGGGCCAGCCTCCGATGCTGGCTTTTACGTCATCACTGAGCTGCCGTGCGGGGTCATTAACAAAGTTCCTGAGCAGCAGGCTGCACTCCTGGGAATCGGTCATATAGGTGATCGCATCGGAAAAGGTCATGCCAGGAATAATGCCGTCCAGAATGCCGGGGTAGGCACCGGCGATCAGCAGCTGCTGCATCGCACCACCCGAACCGCCATTGCCTATGGTGTAGCGCGGCTCGCCGTAATTCTCGATAAAATGCTCTTTCACCATCATCGCGGTCTCTGCGGAGATGACATCGTTGCAACCGCCCTGGGCGCCAACGTTCAAACTCGAAGAGGCGATCGCATAACCAAGCCCCAGCGCACTTTCGCGCAGCACGCCAGCGGTGCCAGCACCCTGAAAATAACCAGGCTCGCAACCACCCCCAAAGCTGTACAGCAGACGCTCGTTCCAGCCTTCGAAACTGCTTGTTGGTTTAAGCGGATCGTGCAATACCGCAATCTGATAAATCGCCCTGTTAATGGTGCCGGTTTCAATCCGGACGATAAAGGGCAGCTCGATGCCTTCGCTGTTGACTGTAGTCGCCAGGTCTGAGGGTCTGGCTGTTATATCAGCCAATGGCTGAAAGTTTTGTTCCACTTCAGTGCTGCGATAGACATAGTCGGTACGGGTGGGAAGCGTGCAGAATTCATCCAGCGGCGTATCGTCCAGGAATTCACCATTGCCAATCGCAAATCTTCTTTTATCGCCATTGCGGGACGGGCTCAGCTGATTAAGACAGAAGTAGGGCTGTTGATGAGGTCCGGAAATAACTGGTCCGGTGATCGGATAGTTAACCAGAGTCAGCTGTGCGGAATGGCTGCCTTCACTTATCTGCACTATGTTGCTGCCCTCATTCAAGCCCTTCAGCAAAGTGCGGTAGCCGTAAAGCTCAGGGAAAAGTTCGGTATCTATACTGCCGGTGTCGGTAAATACTGTTGGCACCACCGCACCATTGATGCTCAGGATCAGCGATTGTGAAGCAGGCACAGAAGTGGTTACCTGCACCAGGGCGTTGCCTCCGGTAACCAGATGGGGCTGGCCTGAAAGGACTTCCATACTCAGGTGGGTCGGCTCGGGCGGTCGGCAACCAGCGAGAGCAACGATGACTATCAGGGAGAAACATACCTGGGTATACCTGCTCATGGATACTCTCTTATTGTTGGTTTGCAGCATTATGCAGCGACCATTTGATTTACGATTATTTGATTTAAGAACTGCGCTGGGCCTGTCAAAGAATGTAGCGCGATTTTGCTGCCAGGCGCAAGTCAGCGCAGCTATCCGTGTAAGTAGCGCAGCTATCCGGGCTAACAACAGTTGAATTAAATTCTGGCATGCCACAAACTGAAGTTTTAGCGGATATCAGGCGCCACTTCCATGAACCGACACACACTGCGCAGCATTCTGTTCCTGACATTGTTAACCGCCGGTCAAAGTGTGTCCACGGTTTACGCCGACCCTGATCTGCAGGATCTGAACGGCGAGTTTGCGTTCGCGCGAGTCCAGTATGATAACTATTTCAGCGGCGGCTTCAGAGGCGGTTTTGGCGGGGGCTTTGGTGGTGGCACCTGGCAAACCGACTTCCCTGATGCAGACAGTAATTTTCTGCGTGGTGTTGCCCGGCTGACCAATGTTCGGGTGATGGCAGAACCCATAATCCTGCGTCTTGATGATCAGCAGATATTTGATTATCCCTTTTTGTATGCTCTGGAAATGGGCCGCAATGGCGGACCTTCCTTCAACCCCGATGAGATGGCAAATCTGCGCGAATACCTGTTGCGTGGGGGCTTCATGCTGATTGATGATTTCTGGGGGACCCAGCAATGGAATGCCTTTTACAGCTCATTTTCGCAGGTGTTCCCGGACCGGGAAATCGTTCAACTGCAGGCGGATCACGAAATCTTTCGCAGCTACTATGATATCGATGGCCCGCAGATGATCCCCGTGATTGGCAACCCGGATAACATTCCTGAGCAGGATGTTGATCATGCTACGAATCATGCGATTTTTGATGATTTTGGCAGGGTAATGGTGCTGATTAACTGGAACTCAGATATGGGCGATGGCTGGGAACATACCTATGATCCGGCTTATCCGACCCGCCATGCGAATCTTGCTTATCAACTGGGTATTAATTATCTGATCTACTCAATGACCCATTAAGCCACAGCCGATCCAGTTCTTAAACAAGTGCTTAAAGAACTGCTTTACAAAGATCACGCCTCATTGAAAAGCCGCACAATAATCCTGCTCGGCAGCAGCGGGCGTAAACCAGACATAATCGAAAGCTTCTGCGGCATAATTCATTTCCAGGTACATCTGCGGATCCATCATCGCCTCAGCAACTTCAAGAAATGCTACCGTCAGCAAGACATCAGCATTATCACTCAAGGCCTGCAGATATTTAGGCACACCCAGATCTTTGCGGACATGGTAGTTGCCGGCCACCAGCACCCGCACACCCGCTTGCGGAACCTGTGCGTTACCCAGTTCGTCACTGAGCAGACTGCGCGTCATCTGGTAGTCACGCGCCTGCTGGACGCGAACCATGGCAGCAAACTGACTGGCCGGCAGCATGCCGCAATGACTGGCATCAATCTCCTGCTCCAGCACCTGCAACTGCGCTGGCGTGAGCACCGTCGCCGCAGACTGATTCAGTGCGCCAGAATAGGCTTCCATCACATCAGACTGGCTGATGTTTGCTGCGCGAACCGCCACACCGGCCTGCAGTAATGTACTCAGCAGTGGTCCATAGAAATCCCAGTTCCAGCCCTCATCATCCCAGTCAAGTGCTTTTCTTATATCGGTACTTTCTGGGTTGACACCCGACAGAAGGTTTAGCTGTGCCTGGTGGGTATGATCAAGCATCTCAAAGCTGACCAGTGCGATATCCGGCTGTAACTGCGCCAGAAATTGCTGTCTCAAGCGGTGATGATCAGGATTGTCATGTTTCTCACCCAGCAACAGATAATCTGCGTGGCCGACTTCTTGCTGCAAGGTGGCGGCATCGATAAAACTCTGGTCACGGGCTCGCCAGATCTGGCCAGCAAGAGGATGTGCCTGCAACCGCGGGGACTGCCATTCGGAGGAGATTGACTGCAAACCAGAGACTGACTGTACACCGGATACTGATTGTGAACCGACGCACTGAGTCAGCGACAACAACAATAACAAGCCTGGGATAGAACGGTATTTCACGATTGCTGCAGGCGCTCGACAAGTGCTTCGCTGTCGTTCGGAAAATCCTCACTGAGCAGGTGCGCATAGCCATATTCCGCCTCCGCCCAATGGTCTATTGGCAATTGCAGCGCCACCAGACCGCAGGTGGGGATATTCTCGATTGAGGAATTACTCATTTCGTTAGCGAAATCTGTCAACGCCGGATTATGAGCAACCACCAATGCCGTTGATATCGAATCGTCAAAACGACGGATCAGTTGCATGAGGCGCCCGCTGCTGGCCAGGTAGATCTGCGGCTCCATCTTGACCTTTTCAGGCTCCAGATTCAGCGCTGCCGCAACAATTTCTGCCGTAGTGCAGGTCCGCAGGGCCG
Organism: Pseudohongiellaceae bacterium; assembly: GCA_041689205.1. GTDB lineage: Bacteria > Pseudomonadota > Gammaproteobacteria > Pseudomonadales > Pseudohongiellaceae > JAVVEG01. The sequence goes on from JBDNGQ010000253.1 coordinate 8,217, forward strand.
GACTGCTGAGTATGGTACCGAGCACTTCGCTCTTTTTCTGCAGCAAAGTCTGCAGTCGGTTCGCCATTAGCCCAGCATCGCGGAAGCCGCTGGCATTCAGAGGTCGGTCGAAATCTCTCAGCTGCGGGCTGTCCCAGCTGGATTTTGCATGTCGGAGTAGGTACAGCGTCTTCATCAATGGTCAAACCTGATCAGAGAGCGGTGTTAACAGTTATACGCAGCATTTAAAGAAAAAGTTGACTAGTGTACACACATTCCTGTTGCCGTAAGGAACCTGGTTAACCTGCTGCGCCTGGTTCCAGCGGATGTGTTGAGATTATCTGGCTACCGCCCTTAACAACAGCTTAACAAAATAAAAGGGAAACCTTTGCAGGCCCCCCTCTTTTACCATGTCTTCATGCAGTGCTCTGTGCGCTGTCAGGGTGTAAAGCATGTTTTTTTAACACCCTCGATCGGCGCTTGCCAGGCCCCCGGTGCTCAGGCGCTGGCCACTTCCGCACGCACCTGTCGATCCATCTCTGCCATTGAAAAGTGAGCTGACTGCAGCGCGCTTTCCATCCAGGCCGAATGCCGGCTAATCTGATCCCCGATATAGAAGTGTCGGCCCTGCAATGAATTCTGCAGCATACTGTAAGCAGCCTCGGACTCTGGAGTCATCTGCCCCCAGCGTGCCGAGCATCCGAGCATATGGTCCATGCGATGCCAGGCAATAGTAATCCCTTTCTCTACCAGATTGCGATAGTGCGGATGGACCTTCTCTCCCTGCGCCAGCATTGCCTCAATGCGCTCCGCCTGGGTCATGCGGGTGAAGTGCATGCCGGTGCCATAGTCATATGCCGCCAGCACCACACCTTTGGCCTTATGAATACCATGGCTGGGATACCAGATCTGCCGTATAGGCTGGTTAGTCCAACTGATGCCACCATAAATATTTTCTTCCTCCCAGAAGCGTTCCTTTGCCTGAAAGGCGCCCTTGAAGGCAACGCCACGACGGATGAGTTTCATGGATTGGATATATTCGGCTGGAAAATTATTCTTAATGCCCGTCATTAAATGCGTCGGAATACAATTAAAGCAGTAATCAGCCTCGATCAGATGCTCCTGGCCATCCTGTGAATACACCACATCGACGCCACTGTCTTTGACAGTCACTGAACGCACCAGGGCACGGAGTTTCACTTTGTTGCCCAGCTCTCTGGCGAAAGCATAAGGGATTTTATCCATGCCGCCGACCGGGGTCATCAGAAGCGGCCCGGTTTCGCCCTCATTATCCCTTAGCACCTGGCGCATGGCATTGGTTTTGAGCAGATCCCTGATGTTAAGCATTTCCCGCTGCGGAGAGTGCAGACCCAGATAATCGATCTCAACGTTGCCGGCATAATCAACCCGGCCACTGCCGCTGAAGCGGTTGTTAACGTCGAGATCACCATAAGAGCGAATCAGCGCTATCATCTGTTCCGCTTCCTCATCAGTGAACCGCTGATCTATCTGTGCAGCATCAAAACCCTTTGCCATCAATTCCGCCATGAAACCACGGGTGCTGGTGGTCAGCTGGCCGTTGCGGATGGGCTTACCATCGAACATATTATCGTCCTGCACATAGGCAGTCTTATTCTCATTGATAAATATCTGCAACTCGACACCGAGCTCTTTGCAGTAATGCAAAGTATTGCTGTGCGTACTCGGGATTCGGGCAGCACCGGCATTGAAGTACATATGTGGCTCGTCATCGAACTCACAACGCTGGGGATTACCGATTTCGTCAATCAGCGTACCGGCGCGCACCGTGAAAATCCGACCTCCAGGCCGATGCGATGCTTCCAGGACAGTGCAGTCGTAACCGGCTTTGGTAAGTTCGTAGGCGACCGCCAGGCCTGACAGACCAGCGCCAAGGATGACCACTTTGCGTTTATCCGCATTCAAATGTAACAGGTTCGGTGTGCCGGCCATTGCGACGGCGGGCATGATACCCAAGGCAGCGCCGACTCTAAGGACTGCAGCCGTGCCACTGCTGGCGGCTATTAGATTCAGAAACTCTCTGCGTGTTACTGGTTTGGACACTTGCGGGACTCCTTGGCTACTTGTTAAAACTTTATTTGAAGGCTAAACCGAGCGAGCTGGAAAGTCCTCCCAAAATCATTCCGAAAACCTACTAATTATCCAGGCTCCCGCGCAAACAGTGACTTCTCGACACTGACCGTAAACTTGACCCCGGGGCAAATCCAGGCTCTACTTGACGCCATCGTCACCTGTCAGGCACGGCTGGCTGTGAACCAGAACGAACCTATTTTTGTGGTATACGCTGTGAGCAATGACCGGGCAAGCAAGATTAAAATTGGCGACTGGGAAGTTTCCCGCGCAACCTGCACCCTGCACAAAGGTGAGGTTGAGGTAAAAATCACGCCACGCAGCATGGACGTGCTGAATTATCTGGCTGAAAATGGCGGCATGGTGATCAGCCCGGATGAGCTGCTGGGTCATTTCTGGCAGGGCTCTGTTACTTCCGACCATGCTGTTCATAAAGCCGTTGCAGAATTACGCAGCGCACTTGGTGATGACGCCCACAACGCCACTTATATTAAAACCTTCCCTAAGCGTGGCTACGCATTAATCGCGCAAATCGGCACCCTCAATGCGGCCGACCTTAAGCCTTATGCCTCGATTCTGCCTTCCCGACGCATGCGCGACCTGCGTACCAGCTTTGCAGTGTTTGCTGCTGTTATTGCAGCACTGCTGGTGATATTCGCCCGTACACCTGCGACCACGCAAACCCCTCAGGTCGCTCAGTTGGCGGTACTGCCCTTTATCAATAGAGAGCTGGACACCGACAACCAGTTTCTGGCGGATGGGCTCAGAGAATCGTTAATTCACGGGCTGTCCAAACTGAGCAATCTGCAGGTGTTGTCGCCTGAAGACTCCGTGAACTATCCCCGCAACCGAAAGACCAGTGGTGTCGTCCAGAGCGACGCGGATCACGTACTACAAGGCAGCGTGCAGACGGCAGACGGACGCTTGCGCGTAACCGTGCAACTGGTGCGGGTTCAGGATGGGTCACACCAGTATTCTGACCAGTTCGATCTGCCCTTGAATAACCTCTTTGGAGTTCAGGATGAAATCGTCTCCAACGTAGTCAGAGCGCTTAGTATTCATCTGGACGAACGTGAACGTTCACAGATGCTGGATTGGGGAACGACCAACGCTATCGCCTATGAAAGTTTTATACGCGGCGAATTTTACAATAACCAGTTCAGCCCCAGGGACTGGCAACGCGCTATTGATTATCACCTGGCTGCCGTTGACCTGGACCCGACCTTCCTGAATGCCTGGCACGGTGCCGCAACAGCTGCAAATAATCTTGCGGTGTACAGCAGTGCCGAGCGAATCCAAGAGCTGAGCACCCTGATAACCTCGATCCACGACCAGGTGTCCCGCCTGGTCGAACCTGAGAGTGAGCTGCTCAGCTCGCTGCGGGAAATACGTCTGCGCATGAGCGGAGACAACCAGCTTGAGCAGGAAAAGATGCTGCGGGCACAGATCATGTCCGGAACTCCACCAGATTTTGCTATCGCCCACTATGCGCTGTTCCTGATCGGAGCACGGCTTTACGATGAGGCCGCACAGTTGCTTGAACGTGCTGCCGAAGTTGGGCCCTTCCAGATATCTCCCGATGAAGTTTGGAGCTATCTAAACTCAATAGAACCACCAGAGCGGATTGTGGTCAGCCGGAAGCTGCAGTTGCTGCAACGTCCCTATCACGTCGCGTTTCTGGGCACAGTAGCTACCCACCTGGCGTGGCTTGGAGACTTTGAACAGGCCAGCATCTACCTGGAAAGACAGCGTCTGATTGATCAGGATGAGATACTGGTGCATCTGTCGGATCTGACTATTGCTTTCCTGAACGGTAGCCTGCGCCCCGACAGCCCGGATTTGCAGGCGTTTTATCGCAGTGGCGAAGACTACTACTATAATAATGGCGTGCTGAGTTTCATGCTTGGTGACGTTGATAAAGGCGTGCATTACTGGAGCAAACTGAGAGCTGTGCAATTACGCCGATTATTCAATGTTGCGCATTCCTCGGAGAAATACTTTGCCAGTAATGTGCTCGAAGACCCTCGCTACCACGCTGCCCTGGAACAACTGGGTGCAGGCATAAGCTGGCAGCGTCGGCTTATGGAAGGTGTTATCGACATGGAGGCAGTACTGGATGTCAAACTCAGCGATCAGGCTCGGGAGGCTTATGAGAATCAAACATTTATGACTCGCAACAACCTGTGGTCAGAAGATGAATGGGCGGCCATAGCACAAAAACGATTAAAAATCCCTGCTCAATGATACCGTCCGGCATCGCGTTCACGACTCTTGAGCAGGCCATTTGAGCACAACTTCGCCCCTTCATAACCTTCTTTGCAATCTTGTCGTGATACGGGAACCTCTCCGCAATCCGCGACATTCATCAGGCACGAGAGTTTAAGAAGGAAATCAGAATGTTTTTAGGAGGACTTTCCGGGAACTTGCGCACGATAATCTGAGCGGTATTCCGGCACGTGGCTTCATTCTTACGAATCTGCTGTACGCCCGACTACAAAAGCCCACTTTCACAACGAAATGACGAAAACCAAGGGACACCCGATATGAATACAAAACACACTCTATTGACTCGATCATCGCTGGTCGCCTTACTGGGCGCAGTAGCTGTGATCCCAGCTGCCCCACTGGTGTTCGCTCAGCCAGCAGCCGAGATCGAAGAAGTAGTGGTCACCGGTTCACGCCGCGCGCCACGCACAGCGCTTGATTCAGCAGCGCCGGTTGATGTTTTCTCCGCAAGCGATTTCCAGGACCAGGGCACTGCAGACATGAATGACCTGCTGCGAAACCTGATCCCTTCGTTCAACGTGGACGTACAAGACATCAACGACTCTAACAGCCTGGTGCGACCAGCCACCCTGCGCGGCCTGCCGGCTGATGACACGCTGGTACTGGTAAATGGAAAGCGTCGTCATCGCTCTGCTGCTGTGCAGTTCGGTCGTCAAGGGACACATTTCCCTGATATCGCTCAGGTACCACCAATCGCTCTGCGCCAGGTTGAAGTACTGCGCGATGGCGCATCGGCTCAATACGGCTCGGATGCAATCGCCGGCGTAATCAACTTTATTCTTAAAGACAGCCGTGAAGGCATCTCCTTTGAAACCAAAACCGGCTACTTGACTGAAACCGGTGACGGCCAGCTTAACTATATGGCCGGTAACATAGGCCTGCCGCTGGGTGATTCAGGATTTGCCAGCATCAGCTTCGACTCCACCAATCAGAAACGCAGCGACCGCAGCATACAGCGTGCCGACGCACAGGGCTTGATCGACAGAGGAAATAATGCCGTTCGCGTCAACGCACAGCATCAGGGCCTGGCTGATACGGAAATGGTTAACCTGTTCCTTAATGCCGGTATCGATCTGGGCGCCAGTCAGTCTGTTTACTCCTTCGGCGGCTACAGTGAAAAAGAGGTGGAACTGGGCTTTTTCTTCCGTAATGCGGAAAACCGGAACGGCGTATTTACCCGCGGGTCCAACCAGCTGTTCGCAGACCTGACCAGTAATGGCAGCGGCAATTGCCCAACTATTGCACGAGGCCGTAACCCGGTGACTGGTGTTACCAGTTCATTGGCGGCACGCGATGCCAGCGCGGCCAACCCAAATTGCTTCTCGTTCGCCGAACGGTTCCCGGGCGGCTACACGCCAATGTTCGGCGGTGAAGTAACAGATTTTTCGAATGTCACTGGTATCAAAGGTGAGCTGTCTGATGGCACCTTCTATGATGTCAGCGTCGGCAATGGCTTCTCTGAAATTACTTACCTGCTGTGGAACACCACGAATCCTTCAATGGGTCCGGATTCTCCCACCAGCTTTGAACCGGGCATCTACACGACAATCGAAAACAACTTCAATATCGATCTGTCCAAAGGATTCGATGTAGGCCTGTATTCTCAGTTGAACCTTGCCTATGGTCTTGAGTGGCGTCGTGAAGTATTCAAGGTTAACTCTGAAGACCAGAATTCCTACCGCATTGGTCCTTATGCCGATCAGGGTTATGGCGTGGGATCTGATGGCTTCCAGGGCTTCGGCCCGGATCAGCAGGGTACCTGGGATAGAAAGAACTACGGCCTCTATGTCGACCTGGAAGCTGATGTTACTGAACGACTGCTGCTTGGTGCCGCGCTGCGCTATGAGGATTTCTACAACACCTTCGGCGACACCACCAATGGCAAGCTGACTGCACGTTATAAGATCACTGACAGCATGAACCTTCGCAGTACGGTCAGCACCGGCTTCCGCGCCCCTTCACCAGGCCAGGCAAATATCTCCAACATCAGCACGGGTACTGTGAACAGTATCCCTGTGACCCAGGGTCAGATCCCGCCCACCAACCCAATTTCACAATTGTTTGGTGGCGAAGAGCTGACTCCTGAGAAGGCTCGTAACTTCAGTATTGGTCTGACCACCGAAATTGGCGGACTCGACCTGTCAATCGACTATTATCGAATCGAGCTCAAAGATCGCATTCTGAACTCTGCCACCTTCGATATTACACCCGCAATTGCACAGCAACTGGAAGATTCCGGCATTTCCGGTGCCAGAAGCATTGTGTCCTTCAACTACTACACCAACGACATGGAAACAACTAACGAGGGTGTAGAGGTTGTTGGATCATGGGCGATGGATTGGGAAGACTATGGTCGCACAGACTTCCAGGCATCATGGGCCTGGTCAAGTCAGTCACTGGATAAGTTTTCTCCAGGTTTGTTGACCCGCTCCACTATCGCTGATCTGGAAGATGGGATTCCCGCTAACCGTGGTAACTTCCGCGCCAACCATACCTACAACCAGTGGCGCTTCACGCTGCAGGCAAATTACTACGATGAATACTTCGTAGTGCCCAGCAATGCCGACCAGAGCCGTGATTACTGGGTTGACTCAACAGTGATTTTCGGTGGCGAAGCCGCTTATACCTACCGTGATCGCTACACGTTCATAGTTGGTGCTGACAATATTTTCAACGAATTGCCTGAGAAAATCAGGCCTGTTAATATTAACTCCGGCACCAGCAACAAGTACGTGACCAGCGGTGCATTCAGCCCGAACGGTGCATTCGTGTATGCCCGATTCAGAATGGATATTTAAGCCTTAACCGGCTTGATAAACCGAACCAGCACAGGGGGCCGCACACGCGGCTCCCTGCGTTTAGTCAGGAGAGCAATTTAAATGAAGCAACTCAAGACCATGTTAACCATGGTTGTTTTAGCAGCTGCAGTTGGACACGGAGCTTATGCTGCCGTGGAAAAAACCGAGATGGATGATCGATTCTGCATGACCTGTCACGGTGTTGATGGAATTGGCAATGAAGGCATTCAGGCCCCACGCCTGGCAGGAATGGAGCCGTGGTATCTGAAAAGACAACTGGAACATTTCCGCGACGGAATCCGTGGTACACATCCTGAAGACCTGGAAGGCATGGAAATGCAGCCTATGGCAGCAATCCTTACCGACAGCAGCATTACCGATATTGTTGAATGGGTCGGCAGCTGGGACTACCAGCCGGCTGAGCCAACACTGACCGGTGATATCAACAAAGGCCGCAGCCTCTATCAGACTTGTGTTTCATGTCATGGCGATCAGGCTCAGGGCAATCAGGCTATGAATGCACCAGCTCTGCAAGGCCAGAATGACTGGTACCTGGTCACTCAACTGAAGAACTTTAAAGCCGGATATCGAGGGGCACACCCCGAGGACAGTTATGGCATGCAGATGCGCGCGATGAGTGCGATGCTGCCTGACGAACAGGCCATTATCGATGTGGTCAGTTACATTAATACGTTAGGCAGGTAAGCTGAGCGCTGCTTATATCTGCTTTCAACCTTTTTCAACAAACCAGGATAATTGCTATGAATAGAACAATGAAACTGCTCGCCACC
>JBDNGQ010000254.1:0-7623 GCA_041689205.1 Pseudohongiellaceae bacterium
CGATTTCGCTGGCAAGGCGCACTTGCGCCGGCATGCGTCCGCCTGTCAAGCAAGGGCAACGCAGCCAGCGGGATCGGCTGAAGGCCCCTTCGGGCGGGCGTCTGCGCCGCTTCTGCCGCGTTGCCGTGCTTGCCAAGGGCTGCGGCCATTGCCAGCGCACGACGCCTTGCAGCAGCGGGCGCAATCACCCGCAGAGTGGTCATAGAGTTATTCAGAGGCTCCCTAGAGCAGACCACTTTGCACAACGCCGCTAATCAAAACGCCTAATGCAAAAAGCACGATAACTACTGTGAGCATATCGGGTGTACGCTTCATTATTCTTCACCATTCCAGTTAATTATGCTTATTATCTAAGAAATGTAGCTAGCTAGTTACCCTAACGCATTGAAGAATAATACAATAAATTCTTTGTGACAATTATTAAAACTTAGATCCTACTGATTTTATTGATAATTTTTATGGAGCACTTTCCCCAGATCATCTCCAGAGCAAAGAATCATTTACAATAAGCTTCTTGCGGCCTGATAAAATACTGTTAATATATACAGTATTATGCGAGAAGATAAATTATTTAGTGATAAGAATCATGATCTTAGCTTTAAAGAACAAAGCCTGGAAGCTCTGCTGCAGAAAAATCCTGCGCTCTGGAAAGGAGCGAAACAAACGATCAATGCAGGGCCTGATGGGATCCGCAGTGGCTACCCCACTTTGGATGCTATTCTTCCGTGGAAAGGCTGGCCCGGGCAGGGTCTTGTTGAAATTATCAGTGCGCGGGATATTGGTGAACTGCATTTACTGATGCCGGTGCTCCGTTCGCTCAGCCAGCAGCAACTGCCCAGCGTCTGGATTGCGCCTCCCCATATACCCTATGCGCCAGCATTACTGCAGGCTGGCATTGCACTGGAACATGTCTTTATCGTGCAGTCCGACATCTCCTGGCGGCAAACTCTGTGGAGCCTTGAGAAAGCCCTGCAAACTGCTGGTTGCCCTCTGGTACTGGCATGGCTGGGACAGCTTAATATTCCTGTGCTACGACGACTGCAGCTTGCCGCTCAGAGCGGGCAGACTCTAGGGGTTCTGTTTCATCAGCGCCATATCAGCAACTCGCCATCGGCATTACAACTGGCTGTTCAGCCCGGCAAACTGCCGGGATCGCATGGTAGCCTGGAAGTACGGGTTCTCAGAGCGCGCGGCAGTCATTGTCAGCTTTCAACAGTCATCTCGATGGCAGGTGATCAATCATGACTGCCTGGCTGAACCCTGCACACAAATCCATTAATAATCACTCTGACACCCACCCTGGCTCTCATTCAGGCAATCATCCGCAATTACCTGCTCCTTATCCGCGTAAGCCGGTTTCCTTATGGTATGCCGTTTATTTTCCCCAGCTTACTGAGTCCGGTAAACTGCTTGAGAATACAATGCGCCTGCAGCAGCTGGCGGAGTTAATTGCTGAGCTGAGCGCCAGAATCAGTCTTGCCCCCCCTGATGGTATTGTCTTTGAAGTGCGCAGCAGCCTGCGTTATTTTGGTGGCATCCGTAATATCCGCTCCCGATTGCAGTTGCTGCTGGAACAACAGCTGCAAAGCTGGGGACTGGATCCCCATTTCTTTCAGTCCGCCGCTCCTACTGCCACCAGCAGCTTGTTGCTGGCCAGAAGCGGAGCCAACCTTCTGGTTTATCAGCCTGCCAGTCTGCGCTCTGCACTTGGGCGACTGCCACTGGACTTACTGCCAATATCCGCAAAAGAAAAAAGACAACTGCGCCAGACTGGTCTGTTATATCTGCGGGATGTCTGGCGTCTGCCTGGCGCCAGTTTACGACAGCGCTTTGGTGAACAACTAGTTGATTATCTGGACAGATGCCTTGGCAAAAAAGTTGAGCCTCTCCGTGTCCATGAACCACTTCCGATTTTCAGTATTCGCCATGAACTTGAATATCCGGTTGAATATGCTGACCGGCTGTTGCCGCTTGTTCAGGAGTTACTGACCCGGTTTGGCGATTATCTGCGTGAGCGTGAACTTTGCACTACCCATTTTTTATTGCACCTTGAACATGAAGCGCAGGCCTCCAGCCTGATTGAAATGAATATGCGCCGACCAGAGCGCTGCGAGTCACATCTGCTGATGTTATTGGAGAATCGAATCAATTCATTGATGTTGGATGCCCCAGTTACCGCAGTGACTCTGGAAGCAAAATATTTCGAAGCATTCATAGCACACAGTGAAAATCTGCTTGCCGGCCAGGGTGACAGTCCCATCAATGCGACACGCAGTTCATTATTGGATCTGCTTGAACTGTTGCAGGCCCGGCTTGGCAACTCCGCCGTTCAAGTACTGCAGGTTTTTGCGGAGTATTGTCCAGAGCATGCCTCAGCACAAATAATACATGGGGATAATCTGCACAAAAAATTTCACAAGGATGCTGACCACTTGCTGGAAGTGATTGGCAGCCTGCGACCACGACCCTGTTGGCTGCTTGATGAACCAGAGTCCTTATTGGAAAAAAGCGGACAGATTTATCTGCAGACTTCCCATACCAGCACCATGCTCAACATTATCAGCGAAGCTGAACAAATTGAGACACGCTGGTGGGCAGGCTCCGATGTGCGCAGAGACTATTATGTGGCCACAGATAATAATGGCCGAACCTTCTGGGTTTTCTATTCACTCAGCCACACCAGAGGATGGTACCTGCATGGTATTTTCTAGAGAGCCAGGGAGCCTCTGAATAACTCTATGGTCACTCTGGCCTTCAGCAGAAGTCGCGTGATTTTAATTCCATTGCCTGCAGCCATTCACTCAAATCAACAAGGTCTCTGGCAATGACATGGATAACTCCTTCCTCACTGTGTTGCAGAGTTCCTGATACTCCAAGCAGACTGCCATGATTGACCGCAAGCCGATATTTCTCGGCCAATGACGGCCACACCACGACATTAATAAATCCGCTTTCATCTTCCAGCGTTAAAAAAGTGACACCTTTAGCTGTTTGAGGTCTTTGTCTGCAGGTCACAATACCAGCCACCTTTACCCGGTTGCTGCGCCTGATTGCAGGCAACGTCTGCGCGCTGGCAACATGGTATCTGCTCAGATGCTGCCTTAATAAGGCCAGAGGATGTCGGCGCAAAGTAAGGCCGGTGCTCAGATAATCCGCAATAATATTTTGCGCTTCATCCGGTTTAGGTAACAGTAGATCCAGGGTCGTGCCAATATCAACAGTAGCAGGGACACCACTGCTGCTGATCACAGGCAAAGGCGGCTCCCAGGCGCCAACCTGCCAGAACGCCCTGTAGCGATCACCACCCAACTGTTGCAGAGCGTCTGCGGCTGCAAGAGACTCGCTGTCTTTCCTGTTGATGCGCGTGCGGCTAAGTAAATTATCGATGCTGCTAAAAAGTCCTGTATTTCTCGCTGCCGAAATCGACTCAGCCGCGCTTCGCGATAAGCCTTTCACCAGACGCAGACCGAGTCTTAAGGCTGGCTCATTACCTGTAAATTCCAGTGAGCAATCAACATCGCTACGATTCACATCCACCGGCAGAACAGCGACGCCGTGACGCTGGAGATCCTGAATGAGTTGTGCCGGCGCATAAAAACCCATCGGCTGACTGTTCAATAAAGCACAGGTAAACGCTGCAGGATAATGACATTTAAGCCAGGAAGAAACATAGGCCAGCAATGCAAAACTGGCTGAGTGCGATTCAGGAAAACCATAGTCGCTGAAACCCTTTATCTGATTATAAATCCGCAAAGCAAAGCATTCGTCGTAGCCTCGCGCAAGCATGCCCGCCAGTAATTTTTCCTTGAAAGGCTCGAGTCCGCCTTTACGTTTCCATGCTGCCATTGCACGCCGTAACTGATCCGCTTCACCACCGGTAAATCCAGCGGCTACAACCGCAATCTGCATCACCTGTTCCTGGAAAATGGGAATGCCCAAAGTTCGCTCAAGCACTGCTCTTACCCCTTCACTGGGATAAGTAACCGGCTCTTTACCACTGCGTCTGGCAAGGTAAGGATGCACCATATCTCCCTGAATAGGGCCTGGTCGCACAATAGCAATCTGAATAACCAGATCGTAGTAACAGCGCGGCTTCAACCGCGGCAATATAGTCATCTGGGCGCGCGATTCAATTTGAAACACACCGACAGTATCCGCCGCACTCAGCATCTCATATACGCGCGGATCTTCAGCAGGAATTTCATGCAGATTAAGCTTCTTTCCAGTACTTGAGCTCACCAGCTGCAAAGCTTTTCGTATCGCGGTCAACATGCCCAGCGCCAGCACATCTACCTTCAGCAGACCCAGCGCTTCCAGATCATCCTTCTCCCATTGAATAACCGTACGCTCTGGCATCGCGGCATTCTCGACCGGAACCAGCTCAGAAAGCGGCCCCTGACTGATGATAAAACCACCGACATGCTGAGAGAGATGGCGAGGGAATCCTATCAGCCCTGCAACCAGATATATCAGTCGTTCAACTATTTCAGGGGCGAGATTGATATCGTTTTCCTGCAATTGCTGCGAGATATTTTCACTGGAAAAACTGATCAACTTCAACATTTTTTCAATCATCCCCAGAGTCAAACCCAGAGCTTTTCCAACATCCCGGACGGCACTGCGCTGTCGATAACAGATTACAGTTGCGGCCAATGCAGCACGATGTCTGCCATATTTCTGGTAGATGTATTGAATCACTTCTTCACGCCGCTCGTGCTCGAAATCCACATCTATATCCGGCGGTTCGTTCCGCTCTTTGGAAAGAAAACGTTCAAACAACAATTGCATCCTGGCCGGATCTACAGCAGTAATCCCCAGACAATAGCAGACCGCTGAATTGGCCGCCGATCCACGCCCCTGACAAAGTATGTCACGGCTGCGGGCAAATTTTACGATGTCATGCACGGTCAGAAAGAACTGCTCATATTGCAGTTCTGCAATCATCTGCAGTTCCTTCTCCAGCAGAATCAATACTTTTTCTGGAACACCCTGTGGCCAGCGTTCATGCATGCCCTGTTCGGTGAGATGGCGCAGCCAGGCGGCGGCCGTATAATCATCAGGCACCAGCTCATGTGGGTATTCATAACGCAGCTCATTCAGTGAGAAATTACAAAGTTCGGCAATACGGAGGGTTTCCTGCAGCAAAGCCCGGGGGTAGAGATTTTTTAGCTGCTCCCGTTTACGTAAATGCTGCTGCCCATTTGCGGGAATGGCGAAACCCAGCTCAGCCAGCGGTCTGCCCAATTGGATTGCCCTGAGTGTATCGCGCAGCAGGCGTCGTTCCCCTCGATGCATCATCACGCCGCCACTGGCACACAAGGGCAACTGAAACTTATCTCCAAGCTGCTGCAGGTGTGTTAATTGCTGCTGATCTTTACCCTGGCGCAGCAGTTCCACCGCAATCCAAAGCCGTTGCGGAAACAATGAACGCAGAAAGCATATCTCCTGCTCCTGTCTCGCTGTCGTCGATGGCGGCACCCAGAGCGCGAGGCATTGACTACAATCATTCTCCTGCAGCATTGCCCGGTTCAGATGATAGTTCCCTTTTGCCGCCTGACGTCGAGCCTGGGTAATCAGATGGGCCAGCTGAGCATAGCCACGGCGGCTGGTAGCCAGCAGCACAAAATGCAAACCATCAGCACAGATGAACTCGCTGCCGATTATCAGTTTCAAGGGCTGATCTCTACCAACGCCTGCAGCAGCTGCCAGGTCGCGCGCCGCGATGTGAGCACGTACTACTCCCGCTAATGAACATTCATCAGTAATAGCCAAGGCTGTATAGCCCAGCTCGGCTGCACGTTTCACCAGTTCCTCGGGAAAGGAGGCGCCACGTAGGAAGCTGAAATTGCTGAGACAATGCAGCTCAGCATAAGCAGGAACATTCATTTTCAACCACATCTAAATACTGTATATATAAACAGTAGTATTGCCGTGCTGAAAAGTCAAATTACAAGATGAACCGTCTGGATGAGGCCAGATGCGGTTAAAACAGAGAATGGCAGAAAATCAGATAACCCGGGGGAGAGTATTGGGACGGGATAGACAATACTGTTTCAGACACAAAAACAGGCCGACGCTTCAAAGAAGCCCCGACCTGTCGGCATAGCTGCATAGCTGCATAGCTGCCTAGCTTAATTAGTACCTGGTTTGCGCAGCGGACCGTATAACAGCTCTTCTACAAACTCGACGCATTTGAATTCAATCAACTGCATATTCTGGTCCTGGCGACGATACAAAGGCATCGCGATTTTCCACGGCTCAGTAAATGTTTCCGGATCAGTGATGGTCGCTTGATACTGAATAGTATTTGAATCCACCATTGTGTAACGCTCTTCTACATGCATGGACCAGCCACTGTGGTGATTACCGGCATGATCAAACCAGGTATCAGGCATTTGACCAGTAACGTCGATCACCATGGTGTCGCCTTCCCAGCGGCCGACGTTGTGACCCATCCAGCTGTCAACCTGGGCCTCAGAGTCAGGGCGATTCATGTATACAATACGGTCAGCACCTGCGAACTCATAGGTAATCAGCGTCGCGTCCGGTGCCTGAACTATCTGAAACGGGTGGGGGAGATAAGTAGCGCGGGGAACGCCTGGCAGATAACACTTCACCACCGGATCAAGTTCAAGCCAATTTGCCTGATTTTCCAGCTTCTTGATCAAGGCTTCCGGCTTATAGGGAATGCGACCGCCTTCCACAACGCCTAAACCACCTGGTATGGCCAGTATTGCTCCTGCTTCCACGACAGGACTGGCGCTGGCTGCATGCGGCTCCAGATTCCAGTTCGCACTGCCCATGGTTTGCCAGATTCCATTCAGATCAGGCTTGCCATCAGGTGTGCGGGGGATTGTCTGTGCCATGCTGTTTGCTGAAACTACGCCGATCATCACAGCAGTAGCCGCACTTAATACTATCTTCGTCAATTTTGTTTTCATGAACAACCTATAGAATCCTGTTAGCTGTTACCCGGACTGAGCCGGATTTTATAAGAACTGCAGGTCCTCCGTGCTATTGCAGCCTGAGGACCTGTGTCATCAGGGATTACTGCTGTTTCGCGCGGTTAGTATCAAAATCCCAGTTTCCTTCTTCAACTCTGGCACCGCGCAGAATATTGATCATGCCGTAGTTGCCTTCGTGGCAGGCATATTCGTACATTTCACCGTCTGAACGGAACATCGGCACAATACCAGTAAAAGGAGCTTCATAGGATTTAGGATCAGCGACGGTAAACTGATAATCAACACGATCATCTGCCACGCGTGTAAAACGCTCGGTCAAATGCATATCTGCACCCACACCAAGCCCACGGAATGTCTGGGTTTTATCGGTGAAGTTCTTAGTTTCCACTACCAGAGTTTCTCCATCATAGTAGCCTCGTGAATCGCCTGTCCACTGTGGCACTTCGCCAGGCAGATAGGGACGCCCATCCACTGGAACAATGCGGGCTTCATGGATCATTTCATTGAATATGACGACATGATCCTTATTTTGAAACAGCTGCACGTTGTTGTTGTACATGCTGGGCAGGAAGGGTGGCACGGAATTGAAGCCGAGCAGACAGCGTTCAGATAAACCACGATCCTCAGGACCATCTTTACCAACACCACCTACGGTAAA
>JBDNGQ010000255.1:0-2152 GCA_041689205.1 Pseudohongiellaceae bacterium
CCTCTGCCGTGTCATCACCTGGGTTTCTGTCCGGGTGGTGTTTCATCGCAACGCGGCGATAAGCCTTCTTCAGGTCTGCTTCCGAGGCGTCGCGTGACACTCCCAGTATTTCGTAATAATCTCGTTTGGACATGTGTTTGTTGACTCTTCTACTGCCGGATGGGCACTACAATCCGCGCTCTGGTTTTGCTGACCAAACCTGGTAAATGATCAGTTTCTGAAACGCAAAAAGCCAGGCAGATTAAGCCTGGCTGTTTTCGCATGCAGATGACCTTACTTGTCGTCTTTTACTTCTTCAAATTCCGCATCAACTGCATCATCTGAAGAAGAAGCTCCGGTATCTTCGCTGCCGGCACCTGCTGAGCCAGCGCCCGCTTGCGACTCTGCGTACATTTTTTGCGCCAGACCTGATGAGGCATCTGTAAGCTCCCTGGTTTTCGCTTCGATTTCTGACAACTCACCAGACTTCATAGCGGCATCCAGTGCGCTTATTGCTGACTCAATACTGGTCTTCTCATCAGCACTCACTTTGTCGCCAGCTTCTCCCAGCGTCTTGCGAGTCGCGTGGATGAGGCCATCGGCGGTATTGCGCGCGGTAACCAGTTGCTCAAATTTCTTGTCATCCGCAGCATGCGCCTCAGCATCCTTAACCATCTTCTCGATTTCTTCATCGGACAGACCGCTGGAAGCCTTGATAATAATCGACTGCTCCTTGCCTGTCGCTTTATCTTTAGCAGAAACATTCAGGATACCATTAGCATCCAGGTCAAACGCCACCTCAATCTGTGGCATGCCGCGTGGTGATGGCGGTATGTCACTCAGATCGAAACGACCCAGAGATTTGTTCTGGGTAGCCTGTTTACGTTCACCCTGCACCACATGAATCGTTACCGCCGTCTGATTGTCATCAGCCGTCGAGAACACCTGAGTTTTCTTAGTAGGAATGGTGGTGTTCTTCTCAATCAGAACACTGGCCACGCCGCCCATGGTTTCAATACCCAGCGACAATGGCGTTACATCCAGCAGCAGTACGTCAGTAACTTCACCAGAGAGGACCGCCGCCTGAATTGCAGCGCCCACAGCGACGGCTTCATCCGGGTTAACATCGCGACGCGCCTCTTTACCGAAGAACTCTGCAACTTTTCTCTGCACCAGAGGCATACGGGTCTGACCACCGACCAGAATCACGTCATTGATTTTCGATACATCGAGATTGGCATCTTTCAAGGCAATTTTTAGTGGTCCGATAGTACGCTCAACCAGGTCTTCCACCAGCGATTCGATCTTCGCACGGGTCAGTTTTTGGACCATGTGCTTGGGACCGGACGCATCAGCAGTGATGTAGGGCAGATTGATTTCAGTCTGCTGTGCAGAAGAAAGCTCAATTTTGGCTTTCTCGGCTGCTTCCTTCAGACGCTGCAGCGCCAGCGGATCGTTATGCAGATCCATACCGGTTTCTTTCTTGAATTCATCCGCCAGATAATCGATCAGACGCAGGTCGAAATCCTCACCGCCCAGGAAGGTATCGCCATTGGTTGCGAGAACTTCAAAGGTATGTTCGCCGTCGGTTTCAGCAATTTCGATAATCGATATATCGAAAGTACCGCCACCCAGGTCATACACCGCAATCGTTGAATCGCCGGCTTTCTTGTCCATGCCGTAAGCCAGTGCGGCGGCGGTCGGCTCATTGATAATACGTTTGATTTCCAGACCGGCAATTCTGCCCGCATCCTTAGTGGCCTGGCGCTGTGAATCGTTGAAGTAGGCAGGCACCGTTACCACCGCTTCAGTCACTGTTTCGCCGAGATAATCCTCAGCCGTCTTCTTCATTTTCTTCAGTACCTGCGCGGAGATCTGCGGGGGAGACATTTTCTCGCCGTTGACCTTAACCCAGGCGTCGCCATTGTCAGCTTTTACGATTTCGTAAGGCACCATTTTGATGTCTTTCTGCACCACATCATCACCGAACTGGCGGCCGATCAGTCGCTTGATGGCGAACAAGGTATTTTTGGGGTTGGTCACTGACTGCCGCTTTGCAGGCTGACCAACCAGAGTTTCTCCATCTTTTGTGTAGGCGATGATTGAAGGGGTTGTGCGATCGCCCTCAGCATTCTCAATAACCCGTGCCTTACCCCCCTCCATGACTGCCACA
>JBDNGQ010000256.1:0-1811 GCA_041689205.1 Pseudohongiellaceae bacterium
CCCTGTATTTCCATGATGCGTTGATAATCACTGGGATCATCAATCAGTATCACCGCCTCCTCTTTATTACCAGCTATTGGCAGCCAAAGATTCTTGCGCAGGTAACTGGCGCCGATATTCTCTACCAGTTCAAACGGCAGCGTATGGGCCGGCTGATATTTCATATAGGGAACGCGATAATAGTACTCGAGCGACTTCCCAATCAGATCCGCCTCAATGGCGTAATCCTCCATCAGAACCTTGCTGATGCTACCGCCATACAACGCAACTTTGTTTTGAATTTCCGCAAGGTCAGTGCTGGAAATTTTATTGATTTGCACCAGATGGTCATAAGGACCCTGAGTGCTCTGCAACTCCGAGCGAAACTGTTTGGCCAGCACCTGGGCAAAAATCATCGCGCGACGCATGTCGGTTGCACTGAACTCGCGGTCGCCCTCAAAATTAATTAACTGCAGAACGCCCAGCAGAATTTCATCCTTGATGGGAATCGCAATCATTGATCGCACCGCCCATCCTTTGGCTTCGGTGAATCTGCCATCAAAGCGCAGGCGGGGATGGATATCCATCAACTCTTGTTTATCGAGGACATTCTTAACCAGAATCGAACGCTGGCTCAGCGCAACATAACCAGCCAGCGAAGTTGGACTGAAAGGCACTCGGATTTCATTGCTGCTGTTATCATCGGGATCGCCGCCTTTGAAACTGGCAAGTATTTCTTTGCCGTTATGCACACACTGGTAGATGGTAAACAGACGGACATCAAGCAATTCCAGCAAGGCAGGTTCTGCTTCTTCCATTGCTTTCTTTAAATGTTTACTCTTCTTCAGGCTCTGGTAAATCTGCGTGAGCCTGCGCATGAACTCGTCCTGAGACTCCTTTCCTTGTCTGTCAACAACTGCAGCTTCCGACATTTATCTGTTATCCTTTGTTTTTATCTATCAATATTCGGAACCGCTTATCGTGCAGGCAATTCGTTCAGGAACACTGTTTACTCTCGTTAGCTTAATAGTTTTTGCAGCGGTTCTCTCTGGTCTGATAATTTCCAGCCCTCACTCATCCCAAGCCGCTTCGGTGCAGCTTCCTCAACTTAGCAACGCAGAAACTGACTGGATCGGGGAGCGCATTTTTGCCAATGAGTGTAACCTGAAATTATCCTGTTTAACCAGTTGGAACGCTGGCGAAGATTTCCCTTCTCTGGGTATAGGTCATTTCATCTGGTATCGCAAAAATCAACAGGAAGTCTTTGTTGAGAGCTTTCCGGCATTGCTCTCATATTATCAGCAACGCCGCGCACCCATTCCGCAATGGCTCAGCACTTTGGACGACACCGCTTCGCCCTGGCAGAGTCGCACAGAGTTTGAAGCCGATTTCGACAGCGCAAGAATGCTTGAACTAAGAGAGTTTCTCGCGGAAACCATGCCCGTGCAGGTGGAATTTATTATTAACAGGCTTTATGCCAGTCTGCCTGGCTTGCGCGAGGCCAGCGCTTTCCCCGAGCAGATCGAACAACTCTTTTACGCTATCGCCCACAGTGAAACCCCAGCAGGCATGTACGCCTTGATTGATTATGTCAATTTCAAAGGTGAAGGAACTGCTGCCAGCGAACGTTATCAGGGACAGGGCTGGGGCTTATTGCAGGTACTAGAGCATATGCATGACAATGCCGACCGCAGACCTCCGCTGCATCAATTCGCCGACAGCGCAAAATTCGTGCTGGCCAGAAGGGTTGCCAATTCTCCTGCTGAACGCAATGAAGCGCGTTGGACGCAAGGCTGGAATAAGCGTATTGATACTTATATTAGCGCATCTGC
>JBDNGQ010000257.1:0-15134 GCA_041689205.1 Pseudohongiellaceae bacterium
ATCACTTAACCTGAACAGGAGTTCAAAACCAACTGCAGTCTGGTCGACTTATCCACAGCTGTGTAGTACGTTACACTGCTATAACGCCTGGTCAATTTTAAACCAGCACAGATGGTCAATTTAAACCCAGCGCGAACACCTTGGGAACTTGTGGCTCATAAACCTCGCCCAAAGAATGGTCAATACCAGCTATCGCTGAGTGCGCTGCGGAAATTGATGGATAACGTCTCTGATGAAGAGAAGCTTAAGCAACGAGATTCGTCAATGAAGATGAGTCGAGAATATATCGAATGCTAAAGTGCATCGGTGGTTAAAAAATGTGTGGAAAATTTAAGAGTACTCTAAAGAATGCGATCAGAAAAATTAAGAAACTTCCCGTTAAGATTTAATAAAAGGCCGCGTGCCTCTTTAAGCAGCTGTTATGAGGCAATTGGAGAGCAATGTGTCGTCTGATAAAGAGCTCTTCAAGCGCATTGCTTCGTTAACTGTTCATGGCGATGAAAAGCAAATCGTATTTACTACGAATGACATGCTTTGGAATCAGTTAAAAAGGGATGCCCCAGGAATAGCCGAATCATTCGATAATCTTTTCACTGACGACATGAATGCACTTGGTGGAATCTACGGTGAAGTAGCTGGTATTCTATTGCATGGGTTGAAAAAAGGAAGTGACACCCAGCAGGAGTGTCCTATTGTGCTTCTGAACGCTCTTAATACGTATTTCGGCGCTGTGAATTTGTTTCGGTCCGGGCATAGGTTGGAGTCGTTAATGCTCATGCGGATGCTCGTAGAATCCATTGCCGTTACTCTGCATCTAAAGTCGAATCCAGAGGCAATGAAGTCGTTTCAAGCCGGACAACTGAAATCCACAAAGTGCATCTCGTTCGCTAAAAAGATTCTTCCTCCGCTCGGAGAGCTGTATGGGTACCTAAGTGATACTGTCAATCATGTTCACGAGTTGCACAGAAAATTCAATCCGCTAAGCAAGTATACGGAAAGGGATGAGGCGGTTAGCGCGAATTTCGGGTATTTGAGACTCTTAATTTGGTTGTTGTACGTCAGCAGCGAGTTTATCTTTTACGATCTAATTAGTGCTCCGCGATACTGGGAGCAATTTGATAAGGGGTACAAATATAACCCGGGCGAGGACGTAAGAGAATGGATGGCCGGGTTTCTAAATATTGATGCCTCTAGTGCCTCATAACACCTAGAAACATCAGACGGCACAGTTGAGATAGTGCTCTTCAACCTGCAACAGAGAAGAGCTGCTGTAGGTGTAGCGGCACCGGAAACAATAAAAATGATACGTAAAGAGCTGACTGACCCCATCGCTTTGACCGCGAGGGGGTTCACGGCTGACTCGCGCGCCGCACCGACAAGGCCGGACTAGACAAGCTGGTCGCCGAGATTGTGGCCGAGGGTCGCTCAGCCAGCGGCTTCATGCTCAATGCGGTGGAGGAAGGAAGCATTGAGCAACTGGTCACCCATATCGAGGCCATTACTGCTCGCACCAAACCCCTTGCTAGTTTAAGGGTAAAAGGTTATTTACTATAAAATTTCACAAAAATACTGAGGATTTTCGACTCAATAAGATTGTAGGCACGTGGTGAGAGTCTATATTCGGCCAAAGACAAAGCCGGGCTACAGGTATGAACAGTCATGAAGAGATTGATGAACAAGGAAAAAAAGTCGAAGTATCATGGAGTCTACGCCGCGTTTGTGGAAAACGAGAGCGCCTTGAAACGATTTCTGGGGAGATTTCTTTACAGGCCCGAAGACGTTGATGATATGGCGCAGGAAACGTTTTTGCGAGCCTATAGCGCTACCGACGGCCATGAAATAGATTCCCCCAAAGCCTACCTGTTCAAGGTGGCGCGCACCATGGCATATAAGGAACTTTCCAGAAGCTCGCGGCGGTTGACCGATTACCTGGAAGACTCACTGAAGGGTGACCCGGCTGGTGTTGTACAACTGGAGGAGGAAATGGTCGCACAGCAAAAGATTCAGATCTATTGCGAAGCTATTGCTCAGCTGCCGTCCCAGTGTCGACGCATTTTTCTAATGAGGAAAGTCCAAGCGATGTCTTACAAGAATATTGCCAATGAGCTCGGTATCAGCGTCAGTGCGGTGGAAAAACAGGTCGCCATTGGTGCAGACCGTTGCAAGCGTTTGATAGAATCCAGAGAGCAAATACGAGCGCCCGGGCCGGCCGGCAAGTCCGTTAAGCAATTCAGGAAGGGGGAGTGAATGAAAAAGCACTCGTCTGGCTCAGGTGATCAAAGCCCGGTTGTGGCGTTTACTGAGATAAAAAGTGTACAGGCACAGGCGTCCGAATGGATGGCCAAGCTGGATGGTGGTGAACCCACACCGACAGAGTTGAGTGAATTCCGTGTTTGGCTTAATGCGAATTCTGCACATCGGCAGGCGATGGAAGAGATGATTGAATTCTGGGGTGATATGAATGTGCTGACCCAGATCGTCTTACTCCGCGAGAAACAGTGTAATCGCACAGTAAAAGCGCCGTCTCTTTTACGCTGGAGTTCTGCCCTTGCTGCTATGTTGGTAGTAGCGGTCGCGCTGTGGTTGGTGCCCCGGTTTGAAACTAGCGACTCACTTGTTTATATCACCAAAGTGGGCGAGCAGAAAACTATTCAGCTTCCCGATTATACGACGGTATTTTTGAATACCAATAGCAAGCTTGAAGTGAACTACGGCAATCAGCGGCGAGGTGTTACGTTAGTCCGCGGTGAAGCGCATTTTGACGTGTTCCATCTGCCATCAAAACCCTTTGAGGTCACAACTGGTAGCGGATTGGTAAGGGCGATAGGCACCGCATTCAGTGTCCAGATTCGCTCGATTAATATTGAGATTCTGGTCACTGAGGGTATTGTTGAAATCGAGACGCTGCCTGCAATGTTGGAGCAGGATGGTCAAGCAATTTCTCATGGCGTAACGCCGATGACGGTGAGCGCGGAGGATGCCAAGCGTATCGTTGCGAAGGATAAGTTGCAGGTAAAAGCGGGCAGCATGGTAACTTTTGATGGTGAGCAGATCGAGCAGGTTAAGTTGCTGGTTCAAAAGCAGATCGAAGATAAGCTTTCATGGCGCCAGGGACTGCTGGTGTTCAAAGATGAGTCGCTACAGCAGATCGTGGATGAAGTCAGCCGTTACACCGATCTGGATATTATTATCCCGGAGCGGAGGTCTCGTGAGCTTAAAGTGGGTGGTATTTTTAAAGTGGGTGACACTGAATCCATGTTCGAAGCGCTTCGCGAGGGATTCGGTATTCATGTCCATTATATATCGGATGATCTTGTGTATCTTATTTCAGAAAGAAATCTGTAATTAATGTAGTTGGGATAAAAACAATAAAAGATTACTGTGGATTTCCTGCCATGACCGATTATAGGGAAAGCGACCCGTGAGAGTTTCGCCCGACAGCGTGCAAACTCCAATTCATAAGACCAGTATTCTTGCCAGGTTGATCGCGGTTTTACTCTCGCTTGCAGTTACGGTATGTGTTTCAGCCGCAACAGAAAAAGAGCAAGAGCATCTCTATGTTTTCGAGATACCATCTCAAAAAGTTGAGGATGCGTTAAACCAAGTAGCACAAAAGACCGGGCATCAATTACTGTTTTCTGTTGAGTTGGTTGAGCTACTGAAATCCCCAGCACTTGTGGGAGACTTCAGTGTGCAGCAAGCCTTGAATAGATTGCTGGAAGGATCGAATCTCTCTGGTCGCGTAACCGGGCGAGGTGTCATAGTAATAGTTCCTAGTGGCGCCAAAGCTCCTGACTCTGAACCGGAGAGGGCGGCAATGAATACATATAATAAGGGAATTTTTGCAGTGTTAATGGGGCTTTTTGGTGTTCCAACAATGGCTGTCGGTCAGACGGCCCAAGGGGATGACGTAGCGCAAGAACCGGCCAGTGAAGTCAGGTCGGTTATAGAAGAGGTGATCGTTACTGCACAGAGGCGCGAGCAGAATCTTCAGGATGTGTCGGTTTCCGTTGCGGTCGTTACAGGCGATGATTTGCGAGCGCGCAATGAAAATGAGATTTCCGCCCTTGAAAAATTTGATCCCTCTTTTCGTTTTGCCGAAGGCAGCCAGGATGCGGGTCGGACGGTTCGAATTCGTGGTGTAGGAACGCAGACCTTCAGTCGGGGCGCGGAGCAATCCATTGCGGTCTTTGTTGATGGGGTTGTGGCGAGCAACCTGCCTGCAGCACTCGTGGATCTTAACGACGTGGAGAGAATTGAGGTGCTACATGGTCCGCAGGGCATGCTGTTTGGCAAAAACGCTTCCGCGGGATTGCTGAATATTGTTACCGCTAATCCAACCGAAGCGCCGGAGTACGGGTTCGGTGTCAGCTACGGTGAAGAAAATGAATTCAAGATTGATGGGTATGCTTCAGGATCACTGATTGAGAACACACTTGCAGGAAGAATTTCGTTCTACAGCAATACACGTGATGGATATATCAAAAATGTCTTCCCGGGTGGTACGGATCACAACGATCGAGATGATTCGGGGTACCGCGCTAAGCTGCAGTGGACACCCACTGATAACTTCAACGCGTTGCTGACGGTCGCCCATAGCGAGCGTGATTGGCATTGTTGTGTGAATACGGCTGTTGAAGTCACGCCTGGTACGGTGGCTGGTCTGCAGGGTACGCCGTTCGGGTCGGAGAATGACAAAATGAACTCCGAAGCGATCACCAGCGGTACTACCGACCTTGATACTTTCATTCTGGATCTGAATTACCAGTTGCCAGGAGGCAACAGCTTCTCTTCGATTACCGGATATCAAGACGCAGAGAGTGTTGACAATGTGAATGCTGCCAACACCGGTTCTGTCCCTTACCTGGTGCCAAACCTGGGCGTAGACCGCGCAAAGCAATGGACGCAGGAATTTCGATTGACATCTCCGGCGGGAGATCAGTTTGAATATGTTGTTGGTTTGTACTACTTCGAAAAAGAAATAGAGCGCGAGTTCACGCAGAATGTTGATTTCAATTTCCTACGCGGACGTGCGCCAGGTGAAATTGGACGCAGCACGCTCATGGATTTCACCACTGATTTTAAAAGTGCAGCAGTTTTCGGAAACCTGACCTGGAATCTATCTGATCGTGCACGTCTTTCGGCTGGCGCCCGCTGGCAGACTGATGAGACGGGGACTGAGCACCTGATCAGTTCAGATCCCACCGCTTTTCAAACGGTGCTTCTGCCGAACGTGGGGTATGTTAAATTATCGGACGATGATACTGCGACTTCCTGGCGACTGGTGGGGGAGTATGATTGGACTGAAAATGTAATGGCCTATGCCAGCGTTGTGCGAGGTTACAAAGGCCAGGTTGTTAACAACCTGCCAACAATTACGATTGATCCTGATCCGATTCTTGATCCGGAAATTCCCACAAGTTATGAGGCCGGTATCAAGTCAGAATTATGGGACCGTCGGGTGCGTCTCAACGGTTCGCTGTTCCACACCAAGTTTGAAGATTTTCAAGCAGCAGCAACTGATGTCAACAGTGTTCCCGCTCAGTTTTTTCTGGCGAATGCCGGGGAACTCACCACTGAGGGAGTCGAGGTTAGTATTGATGCCCGAATCAACAGCGCATTCAGGGCTACAGGTTCTGCTACTTATCAGAGGGCGATATACGACAGCTACCCGGGAGCGGCGTGTTACCTTGGGCAGACTGCGGCACAAGGCTGTGTGGGACGTTTTCAGGATCTCGCAGGTAGCGATCTGACTGGCGCTAATCGTTGGGTTTATGCGCTGACGGGACATTATACGAAACCGCTGAACTTGATTCCCTATTCTCTTTCTGTTTTGGGCTCATGGGTCTGGCGTGATGAGACCAGAGGGGCGAACAATGATCCAAATCCCCTGGCTGGCATTGATTCGTACGGCGTTGCAGATCTGTTTATAGGTCTTGATTCGAATGACAATAAGTATAGCTTTAAGATTTTTGCCAAGAATCTATTCGATGAGTTTTATGTCGTGAATCGACGGCGTATTTCCACGGGAGGCGTTACAGCGGACCAACAGCTCGCCTATGAATACACAAGACGGATTGGCATTTCAGCGCGTGTAAACTTCTGATCGTGCACAGAACCAGCCCTCTTCAGGCTTGCAGGTGTAGCTATGCAATTAATAACTAGACGCAGAATGCTACACATGATGGCAGCCGGTACAGGCGCCGTGTTGGCTAATACGGTTACACCTGTAGCGGCGGCTTGCAGGAGCAGTCAGATACCTATTGGCCTGCAACTCTATACGGTGCGTAATTTGATGGCGGAGGGTGTGGAGAAAACCCTTCACCTGGTGTCCACAGCAGGGTATACCCAAGTGGAACTGGCAGGCCATTATGATAAGCCTGCGGCTGAACTGAGGCGCATGCTGGACAGAGAAGGGCTCAGTGCACCTTCCACCCATATCCCCCTGGATAACCTTAATGAGTCGTTTGACAGGGTGCTGGCAGATGCCATCGAGTTGGGTAACAGGTACGTGGTTTTACCCAACCTGCGGGAGCATCAGCGCACCAGCATTGACGATTACAAGCGACTGGCGGATAAGATGAACCTTTGGGCAGAGGCCTGTCAGAAGTCAGGCCTTCAGTTTGCCTATCACAATCATGATTATGAGTTCCGCTTACTAGATAGGGAAGTGCCCTATGATATTCTTCTCAACCGCACAGATCCCAGCGCGGTTCTGCTGCAATTGGATCTGTACTGGGCGACCAAGGCTGGAAAGGACCCGGTGAAGATGTTTGCAGAGTTTCCAGGACGATTTCCTTTGTGGCACGTCAAGGACATGGCTACAGATGGCAGCATCGCAGATGTAGGTGCTGGCGTGATCGACTTTCGGCGTATTTTTGCCGCGACAGAACTGGCTGGCCTCAGATATAGCTTTATAGAGCATGACAATACAACCAATCCTCAATCTACAATCCATAATGGTCTAGCTGCTGCAAAAAGTATGGCTGCCTGTGGATAGGACCCAAAACTGCATTCAGAAGTATTGTTTGTGAGCAGCCTAGGAACCCGGTTGGGGCTTATGAAGGAGCAGCGTTTATCAATCACCAACTGATTCGGACTACAGATAAAGACTTCTGCCTCCACGGAGAAGGACCCAGGGCTTCTGCGACAAATGCTGGGGCTGGAAAGTTAATGCGCAGTAAAAAGACCTTGCTGGCATGCTGGATGTTGTACGTTATCGCCATTGCCACAAGTTCTGGCTGCAATACTAATCAACTTTCGGGTGCCACCGACAACGAAGGTGAGACCCTCTTGGGTGATTGGCGTCACTACGGTGGCGATACCCACAACACACAATTTTCCTACCTTGATCTTATCAACAGAGAAAACGTCACCCAGCTTAAGGAAGCCTGGCGTTTCAGTGCGGAAGAGGTGGGTGACTCGCAAACTACTCCGTTGGTGATCGACGGTACGTTGTATGGCTTTACCCCAGCCCTTAGAGTATTTGCCCTGGATGCCGCCGAGGGTACGTTACGCTGGCAGTTCGATGCTGGTGCGACTGGTGCATTAATCGGCAGTGGCAAGACATTTACTGGCCCGGCAAGAGGGCTGGTGTATTGGTCCGAGGGGAACAAAAATCGTTTGTTTGCGGGTGTGATGGATCGCCTTTATGCGCTTGATCCCGAAACCGGTAAGCCAGTAGCCGAGTTTGGCGATGATGGTTCAATTGATCTGCGCAAGGGTCTAAGTGGCGACTACACGAAAAATTATGTTGCACTGACTACGCCTGGTCTTATTTATAAAGACCTATTGATTGTTGGCTTTAGGACGTCGGAAAATCCACCTGCGCCTGCCGGTGACATCCGAGCATATGATGTCCGTACCGGTGAACTGCGATGGGTTTTCCACACCATCCCACGTCCTGGTGAACCCGGCGTGGATAGCTGGCCTGAAAATGCATTGGAAGTTTCCGGAGGGGCCAACAACTGGGCAGGCATGGCGCTGGATGAAGAACGTGGCATTGTTTATGTTCCGACGGGTTCCGCCGTACCGGATTTTTATGGTGGCAAGAGGCCAGGAGATAATCTCTATGCCAACAGCCTGCTAGCCCTGAATGCCGCCACGGGTGAACGCCTCTGGCATTTTCAAACCACACATCATGACATATGGGACAGAGATCTCCCTTCACGACCTGTCCTGGTCAGCATCAACCGGGAAGGAGAACAGGTGGATGCCGTGGCACAGGCGACCAAACAGGGATTTCTGTTTGTCTTCGACCGGGTTACTGGAGAGCCACTGTTTCCAATTGAAGAGCGACCAGTACCAACGAGTGATGTGCCCGGAGAAGTTACGGCCGAGACCCAACCGTTTCCACTGCAGCCCCGACCGTTCTCGAGACAGCATCTTACGAAGGACATGCTGACCACAAGAACGCTAGCGGCAAATGCATGGGCGCTGGAAGCATTCAGCAGCATGCGTAGTGAAGGGCAGTATGTTCCCTTCAGCGTGGGGCAACCTACCGTGATGTTTCCTGGTTTTGACGGTGGTGCTGAGTGGGGTGGGGCGGCCCTTGATCCAGCTTCTGCAATCATCTACATTAATGCCAACGATGTGGCGTGGACCGGCAGCCTGGAAGCAGAAACAGTCATAAAAGATGTTGGCGCAGACGTTTACATGTCACATTGTTCAGTCTGTCACGGCGCGGATCTTAAAGGCTCGCCACCGGCATTTCCGCCGCTGGTAGATATCACAGAGCGACTTAGCGTTGCAGAGATCAAGACCGTGGTCTACGAAGGGAAGGGACGTATGCAGCCTTTTGCCAATCTTACTGTGGAAGAAGTTGATCAGCTGATGTCTTTTTTAAGTGATCCTGCGCAATCCTCCGCAGCAGCGGAGGCTGGCATAAAACAGGAAGCGGCGTCTGTTTCACAAGAAAGCCAACGCCCTGCATACAGGTTTACTGGATATAAGAAGTTTTTGGACCCTGATGGGTATCCAGCCATAGAGCCGCCCTGGGGCACACTGAATGCAATCGATCTTAATTCCGGTGATTTTATCTGGACAGTTCCTCTGGGAGAATATCCAGAACTGGCAGCTCAGGGGCTGACCGACACCGGCACGGAAAACTATGGCGGGCCGATACTCACCGCCGGTGGTCTGGTGTTTATAGCAGCCACCATTTATGACCAGAAAATTCGGGCCTATCACAGCGCTACCGGTGAACTTCTCTGGCAGGCTAAATTGCCTTTTGCTGGAACGGCAACGCCTGTGACCTACCTGGCAAATGGGCATCAGTACCTGGTAATCGCCACCAACAACGCCAGAAACCGCAATGGGCCGCAAGGTAATGCCTATGTTGCGTTTCGTCTTCCGGAGTAAATACGCATGAGCTCTTCATTCAGCCCTTTTCCACTTACCGCAATATTTCTGTTTACGGCTTTTGGCTCCTACGCGAATGGTCAAACGCCAGCATCCAATGCTGTGGATCGGGCTTTTCCTGATCAGGTGTATTGGGGGGATACCCATGTGCATACCAACTTGTCGATTGATGCCTTTCTGACGGGTAACCGCCTGTTGGGCGCTGAAGAGGCGTATCGGTTTGCCCGGGGAGAAACCATCACATTACACAATGGCGCTGCAGCCAAGCTGCGTCGACCGCTGGATTTTCTTGTGGTCGCGGATCACGCATTTGCCATGGGGGTTTTACTGAAACTCGATCTATCCGACCCTTTGTTGTTGCAGACGGAGACCGGTAAAGCGTTGCACGCCAGGTACCAGGCAATCAAGGAGACCCTTTCCTGGTCCAACCCCACTGATCCTGACTTGGTGTGGGATATTTGGTTTGGTGAGCAGGACGTTAGAGAACCGGTATTCCGGCGTTCCATATGGGACTCTGTGATTGACAGTGCGGAGGAATTCAATGATCCTGGCAAGTTTACCGCATTGATCGGTTACGAATGGACGTCAGAAAGACCCCCCGAGTCAGATGGGCTTAAAAGTAACTATCATCGGGTGCTGATATTCAAAGACGGTAAAGATAAGGTGGGCCAAGTGCTGCCTTTTACGCGCAACGATGGCAAGTCTCCGCAGGAGTTGTGGCAGTACATGTCTGACTACCAGGAAAAGACAGGTGGCGACGTTCTAGCAATTCCACATGGCGGAAACGTCAGCGATGGTAAAATGTTCGCGTTGACTGATTACTTCGGCAATCCTCTCAGTCGATCCTATGCTGAGACACGCAGCGCATTTGAGCCGCTCTTTGAGGTGACTCAGGTTAAAGGAGACGGTGAGACCCACCCGTTGCTCTCAGCG
Source organism: Pseudohongiellaceae bacterium (assembly GCA_041689205.1). GTDB lineage: Bacteria > Pseudomonadota > Gammaproteobacteria > Pseudomonadales > Pseudohongiellaceae > JAVVEG01. The sequence continues at coordinate 10,294 of JBDNGQ010000257.1, forward strand.
ACGGATGAATTTGCAGACTATGAAACTTGGAATAGCTGGGAGAACGATATTGAACGAAGGGGGCTAGACAAGCCCCAGGATGCGTGGAGTGACGAGGAAAAGAGCAAAAAAGTCTACGAGTATGCACGTTCGGCACTTAAGCTCGGCTTACAGCAGGAATCTAAGCTGGGAGTTAACCCATTCAAATTCGGCATGATTGGGAGTTCAGATGCTCATACCTCTCTTTCTATGGTAGATGAAAACAATTATGGCGGTAGGAACACGATACCTGATGAACGTTATAACCCGGAACGGATAGATCGTTCATTTAACAGTGCTGCAGGATATGCAGGGGTCTGGGCGGAACAAAACACACGAGAAGCGCTTTTTGCCGCAATGAAACGCAAAGAAGCATACGCCACAACCGGCCCTCGAATTACCCTGCGTTTTTTCGGGGGATGGGACTACCAGCGAGACGACGCGTTCAGGCCTGACTTGGCGACTATCGGTTACAACGGAGGTGTACCGATGGGTGGCGACCTGACGAATGCGCCTGCGGGGAAATCGCCTGTCTTTCTTATTCGTGCAGTTAAGGATCCGGATGGAGCGAATCTTGACAGAGTTCAAGTCGTTAAGGGTTGGCATTCGGGAGACGGGAAGCTGCATGAGAAGGTTTACGATGTTGCGGTGTCTGATGGGCGTGACATATTGGCAGACGTAAAAGTAGCCTCAGTTGGTTCCACGGTTGATCTTGAAGAGGCTTCGTACACCAACCAGATTGGAGATCCGGAACTAGCTGTTGTCTGGGAGGACCCAGATTTTAGCGCACAAGAGCGTGCTTTCTATTATGTCCGCGTCATTGAAATCCCGACTCCGCGCTGGACCGCATACGATGCTAAGTTCCAAAATCTGAAAAATGTTCCTGAAGAGGTTCCCATGGTTATTCAGGAGCGCGCATACAGCAGCCCTATCTGGTACACACCCTAGTATGGCTATTGGAAAGAGGGAATTCTGTAAAATTTCCGCCAGGAATCGCACTCGAGCATATTTAGTGAAACGCATTATCAAAGAGCCACTGCTGCAATTCTTGCTGCTGGGGGCTTGTGTATTCGCGGTTGATGGTTTTCTGAATGGGGATGAGGTCATTGCAGACCCGCATACTATTGTGGTTGGACGGGACAAGCTATACGCGTATCTGCAGCACCGATCTAATGTGTTCGATACGGACCAGATTGACCGCTACCTGTCTGAAATAACCCAAGATCAACTGAATGTAATCGTCAGTGAGTATGTGCAGGAGGAGGCGCTGTATCGCGAGGCCAAATATCTGCAATTGGACCAGGCTGATTATGTAACCAGGCTGCGATTGATCCAGCAGTTGGAATTCATTGCGCGTGGATTTATGGACGCCACAAGTGGTGATATTTCGGATGAAGCGATAACAAGCTACTACAACGAACATAATGAAACTTATCGCGTTGCCCCCCGCGTCACATTCACTCACGTTTTCTTCAGTCTGGATAACCGCGGAAAAGAGGAAGCCAGGCGAGCAGCGGTAAGCACACTGGAACGATTGAATGGGGAACGCATCCGCTTTGACCAGGCACCGAGTCTGGGTGACCGTTTCTACTTTTCTGTCAATTACGCAAAAGTGGAGCCTGACGTGATCGTGAGTCATTTTGGCGAGGCTATGTGGCAGCAGATAAACACACTGTCGCCCAGCAACAGTCGTTGGTACGGTCCGTTTGACTCTTTGTACGGCTATCACGTTGTCATGCTTACTCACAAAGAAGAAAGTTACCTACCACCATTGACTGAGATTCACGCCAGGGTCGAATTAGACGCCAGGCGTGAGCTTCAGGAACGTCAATATAATCAGACCATCCGGGACATAGTTTCTGCCTATAAAGTAAAGTTAGATCTCGATACGCTGGACAAAGGTGGGAGGGATACCGATTGAGTCGTTGTTCAGCTCGGTCGCGCAATTCTTTGCATCGGTGGTTCTCGCTGATTGCCACGCTATTTCTGAGCTTAACGAGTCTCACGGTTAATGCTGATAATTTGATGCCAATGCTGGTTGATATCCGGGAATTCCAACCAAGGACTTTCAGTGTCAGGGCCACCATGCCTATTGGCATACCCAACTCGTATGTGCCCGATATCCGAATGCCGGAAGATTGCCAGCGTATACCACTTAATGAGGCAGGTTCAGAAAGTCCCGGAGGCAGCGTCATATACAGGTGCACGGACGGCATACGTGGCAAGACCATCGATATTGGCGTTGCCGGAGTTAGATTGCCCGTTCCGGTGGCGTTGAGGATCAGATTTGAGTCGGGGGATTCGTTTTCAACCTTTCTACCCCCGAGCGAGGCACGGTGGCAGATTCCGAACAGATTCGATTGGCAAACGGTAGCCAAGGACTATACGTATCTGGGTGTAACCCATATCCTGCAGGGCTACGATCACCTGCTGTTTGTGATTTGTCTGCTGTGGATCTCCGTGGGACTGCGGCAGCTTCTACTTACAATTACCGGGTTTACGTTAGCCCACTCATTAACCCTTATCCTGTCAGCCTTCGATCTTGTGCGGATACCGGTTGCGCCTGTGGAAGTATTGATAGCGCTCAGCATCCTGTTTCTGTCTGTCGAAGTTGCGCGCGGAAAAAGGGATACCTTAACCTGGCGCTACCCTTTTGTTATATCCAGTGCTTTCGGATTACTTCACGGCCTTGGGTTTGCCGCCGCGATCGCCAGTGTTGGTTTGCCTCAACATAATCTTGTAACCGGACTCTTGTTCTTTAATATTGGAGTCGAATTTGGCCAGATAGCTTTTGTAGTCTCTGTCCTGATGCTGGCCAGATTGTTTCGGCTGACGCAGATTCAATGCCCAGCTAGTATCAAAAAATTGCCCGTTTATGCCGTGGGCACTTTGGGTGCATACTGGACGATCAGTGGTATGGCACTGCTCTAGGCCGTTACCCCCTGATAAGACAGAAGTTGCCTTTTTTGCCAAATTATTTGTCGAGCGCCACATCGTGCCAGCGATGATCCCAAAAAGGTCTGCTGGCATATGTCGTCGCGGCCCGGACTTCGTTATTGTCGAGATAAGACAGTGCTGCTTCAACCACATTCAGATAGTTAACCAATGATAACTTTGACGGATGCGCGCACCAGAATTGCGGATTTTTTAAGCGCCAGCATTTTTGCAGTTTACCCCTGGCGCTGCCACTACAACTTGCATATTGTCGCTATTAATTCCATTAGCCATATCCCGACCCTCTTAGTTTACGTGCTAACTATGAAAACTCGAAATGGCTGACATTTAAAGTTCTTTAGACGGCACTACGGGCCAGAGTACATCAGCGAAGTTCTCAGGCAATGGGCGCTGGCCAAAGGCATCAGGATCGAATACATCCAGCCCGGACACCCGGTGCGCATTCTGGTCATCCCGTTCGACCGGGACTTGCAGGAAGCCATTGAACACGAGAACGCAGAGTTCTTCGACCAGGCACGCCGAAAAGCCGAGGAAGTTGACGAACATCCCATCCTTACGCCTTTAACCTACGATCAGAATCCGCCCCAGACTTCGCTCGACGACCTCGACACCAAAGCGCTTGCCCACTACCGCCGGTTTCTTTTCAAGAAGGGGACTGATGGCGATGTGGAGTTTCATCGCCAGCTTTTTCATCAGGGCCTGCTGGTGAAAACCGAAGATGGCACGCTCGTACCGACCCGCTTTGCTCACCTCCTTTTCGGGAAACACCCCCGGGACATCCTCGCCCAAGCAGGCATCCTGGCGACAATTCATGGACAAGAGGGAGAAGACCTTAAAGATTTTGATGGCCCTATGGTGATGGGATCCGATCAGGTGATTTCCTGGTTACGCGGAAAACTACCCGATGCCATTGACCGCTCGGAAGCCCAACGGAAAGGAGTCAATGATGCCTTCTACGAACTCATTCGTGAAGGAATCGCCAATGCCCTGGTCCACCGCGACTACGATATCACGGGCAGCAAAATTCAACTGGTAGTCGAAGGTAACACCGTCACCATCCGCAGCCCCGACGCCCCTGTCGCCCCGATCACCATCGAGCAACTCCAGTCTTTTTCAGCCCCCATGGTGAGCCGCAACCCGCGTCTGCATGCGTTCTTTGCCACCATTGAGCTTGCCGAGGAACGCGGGCTCGGCCTCAAGTCCATGCGCAGCAGGGCGACGGAAGTCGGCCTTCCCCTTCCGAAATACAGTTTCACTGAGCCCTATATCGATTTGACGATATACCGCACTGCTGGCGCGGTCACGGATGCCCTTCCTGCGGTGACGCTCAATATGCTCAGCAAATCGGAACGCAAGGGCTGGGAATGGTTGGCCGCCAGAGTGGTAGTCACTACCGCCGAATATGAAACAGCCCTGGAGATTCCGAGACGCACTGCTCTCAATCACCTCAAACACTTCGGGGACCTCGGCCTTCTGAAGAAGGAAGGGACCGGAAACGCGACAAAATACCGGATCACCCGACCATGAGCTCGATTTGTCACAGCCCTACTGTCTCGCCAAGTCTCTCGCCAAAATGGCGAGAGCAAGAGCTCTGACAAGTGTAGTGGTCAACTAATTACGGACAGTTAAATAGATTCTCTGCCTTTGCAGGCGGCAGCTTCGTGCTCGCCAACATTCGCGGCGGCGGCGAATACGGCCCGCAATGGCATCAATCCGCGATTCTCGAGAACCGCCAGCGCGTCTTCGATGACTTCATCGCCGTCGCCGAAGACCTGATCGCCTCCGGCCTCACCAGCTCCGCCCACCTCGGCATCCGCGGCGGCAGCAATGGCGGCCTGCTCACCACCGCCGTCATGGTGCAACGCCCC
>JBDNGQ010000258.1:0-5377 GCA_041689205.1 Pseudohongiellaceae bacterium
ACAGCGCGCAAAAAAATCATGTCAGCGCCGTAGTTGATGATCGGATAGAGCAGAAGCAGATAGGCTGTCTCCAGCAATCCGACCAGAGCAGAGGATTCATGATCTCCATCGATGTTTAATGGAGCCATGAAGACACCTAGCACCAGAACGGCCAGAAAAAGCACCAGAAAATTGCCTTTCATCGCCTCCCAACCTCGGCCAAGTGCACTGCCGATGCCTGAATCATCCTGATTTTCAATTAGCCTGCTGTGCGCGTTGTCATTCATATCCATTCCCCAGAAAGTCGACAGGGCCAGCAATTTGCCACCCGTAGGAGAGAAACTAGTCTCCTTCCATGCTTCTGCAAACCTACCAAGGTAGTGATTTGCAGTTTCGGAGCTTTTACTACTTTGGTAGGGATGCCAGAATCAAGTGCAATGGTATATTTCCATCATCACCAGGCAATAAACGGCTCAGCAGACCGCATGCTTATTTACGACAACATTAATTTCGACACACTGCCACTGTGGCTAAGCTTCATTCTGTGCCTGGCTATCACTGCGGGTGGCCTGCTGGTTCTGTTTCGCTTTCGGCAGAATCGCATCAACAGCAACTTCCACTATCTGCAGATTTTCCTGATCCTGCTCTATGTTTATGGTTATTACAGTCTGTGGAGCGGCGTGTTGCTCTCCAGTTCCATCGAAATGGAGAATATTGAGCGTGTTATCAGCCTGGTCGCCCAGTTGGGAGCGCCCTTTTTTACTGTCAGCCTGGCAATGTTGCTGTTATGGGCGGCTCACATTCAGAAAAGACCCGTCGCTCCTTTGTTGATCAGTACAGTCTGCGTAAGCCTCGCAGCCATCCTTGTTTTTGTACAGTGGGAAACGCCGGGGCAGGACAGTATGCGGCGAGCCGCCTCCATCATTGCCATCACATCCTCACTGGTCGTCTGTGTTGTTCTTAGCACCGGCAGGCAAAAGATTGTCAAGCATGGCCAGCCCCTGCTGATCTCACTGGCCGCTGCAGCAGGACTGATTCATCTAAGTACATTCACTGATCTCATCACCTATCCTCACTACGACAGCGTTTTTCTGTTCTTTTTCTATCTCTTCAATACAGCCATGGTAATTGTCTATACCTATCAGGCCAGCGATGATCTGATGCAACCGCAATTGACGCTTGAAGATTTTCTGACCAGATATGGCATCAGCAAACGCGAAGCCGATATCATGCGTGGCATTTACGCTGGCAAAACCAACCAGGAAATTGCCAACCAGCTTTTTATTTCCCTGCAGACTGTGAAAGACCATTCCTCGCGCATCTACCAGAAGACATTTGTAAAAAATCGCGCCCAATTGACGAGGCTGATTCGGGAAAGTCAGGGGCTGGGTGGTGGTTCTGGATCTGCGCAGGTCAGCAGCAGCGCCTGAATATCAAGGATGCCCCCCCACTTAGCGCACAGATGACGCAGTTCCGTGCAGGCGAAGCCGCGACGGTATAGTCGTCGTCTTTCATGTGTTGGCAAACTCTACTTCTGCAAAGTCATACATCACAGCCCGCCGCGACTTATAACTCTCAATCCCCCACTGCTGGAGATCGTCGCGCAGGCTCGCAACGGTCGTGAGGCGGTTGCACGGTTTCAAGAGCACCGGCCCGATATCTGCTTTCTTGACGTTCACATGCCCGGCCTCTCGGGCGTAGACGCGGCACGTCGCATCGGCCGCCAGACTCATCTGGTATTTGTGACCGCCTACGACGTATATGCTGTCGAAGCTTTCGAACATGGAGTGCTGGATTACCTGGTCAAGCCGGTTGAGCTGGCTCGTCTCGCCGAGACTGTGGTGCGTCTGAAGGAACGTTTGCAGAGCGCGCAATCGGCGGCAAACACCGAAGCGCTGATCAACGAGCTGGCCGAGCGTCTGCAGATAAAGACCAGACCGACACAATTGCGTTTCATCCGAGCCAGCGTCGGCAAGACATTGCAATTGATCCCGGTGGAGACGATCGATTTTCTGCGTTCTGATGAGAAGTACACTCGGGTCTGCTGGCGCAGCGATGAAGGTCAAACCCGCCAGACTCTGATCCGCATGCCTCTGAAAGAGCTGCTCTCTCAACTCGATCACGAGCAATTTGTACGAGTTCACCGCTCAGCCGCGATCAACCTGCGATCGGTCAGCCACGTCAGCCGCAATGAGAATGAGACTGCATCTATCCACCTGAAGGGTCGTGACGAGGTGCTGCCGGTCAGTCGCACATACCTGCATTTGTTCCACCAGATGTGACATCGCCTGGACGCAGAAGTTTACCCCTCCTTCGAGATTACAGCCGTGCGTCCTCAGAATCTTCATTTTCAATGGACATCCTTAGCAACACCGAGGCACTTTGACATGCGCACAGCACCCATCTCAACACCCTCAGCCAGTGCCTGGGTAGTATCGCCTTGACTGACGTAACCAGCGGCACGATAAAAGGACTTTCGGTAATGTACTGCGGAAAAGTTCATCGGGTTTCCTTCGATTTAATCTGCAAACTGCGCCTGTACCACCGGGCTTTTGAGCGCCCCCCACAATAGTTGGAGGTTGGTGCGAACACTGCCGGCCTGTTGCTCTGCAAACGCCAGCAGCTCATCCAACGCACCGCGATCAAGGTATTGCCCGTTGAAGAACAAACCTGCAATTTTTTCGGTGTTGCGGATATCGGTGAGTGGGTTTGCGTCCAGTAGAATCATGTCGGCAACCTTGCCCGCCTCGATAGAGCCGTAGTCGGGGGCCTTGCCGCTGAACAGAGCCGCGTCGATGGTTGCGCTTCGCAGGGCATCCATCGGTGCCAGGCCGGCGCGCACCAACTCAGCAAGTTCGTCGTGGATGGCAAACCCGGGGAAGACATAGGTATCGCCAGCATCGGTTCCCGCAACTATTCGGACGCCAGCCGCGTGGGCCTGGCGCACGTTGTCCAGCGCAAGTTGATACAACTCCGCTTGCATGTTGCGACCGGATTCGTCCACAGCATTTTGCGCCGAGCTATCGGCATCCGGGTCCCAGAGGCCTGCTCTGAGGATGAACGGGATATACCGTCGTCGCGGATCTTCGCGGAACTCCAGGTTGCCGGCGAGCGCGCTCATGCGAAGCACCTGCAGGGTCGGCGTCCACCAGGTATCGGATGCTGCCATCGTAGCCATAAGTTCGGTGCAGCGCTCGGGATCATGCTCGTCAATGAGCCGGGCCTGTATGGCGACTGATGTGGAGTAGGCGGCCATGGGATTCGGCAATGCCCGGAACTCAGCGACATCCCGGTAGCATTCGAGCAGGAAAAGCCGCGGGTGCTCGATGCTGTTCTGGCCGGCGGCAAGTGCCTTTTCAAGCGATACTCGCACCGGCAGATGTCCCGCCAGCAAGAGTCCGTGCTTTGGCGCTTCCATTGCGAGCGCCTCGTAAGCTGCCACGGAAAGATTGGTATAAGTCTTCAGCACATCGACACCATCGTCTGCATGATGCGCCACCAGCTCCCGGGCTTCGTCCGCGTTTCGCGCTCTGAAGAATGTCGGTGCCGCAGCGGGAATCCCGCCTTCGCCATTGATGTGAAAACTGCTGCGCTGGATATAACGAGGCGCGAGATGACTGCGATCAAGCAAGCCCTCGCGCCAGCGTTCAATATCCTGGCGACAGGCAACAAAACTATCCGGAAGGGATGCGCATCCCCACATTTCACGCACGCCGGTAATGCCGTTGGCAATGGACAACGGATGGGTGTACTGCGGTGAAATCTTGAGCGAATGGACATGCATGTCCCACAGGCCCGGGACCAGGAACTTCCCGGTGCCATCCACAACAAGGAGAGCGTTTTGCCTGCTTTCCAGGGCGCCCGTGTCGATGGAGTCAATGCGCCCGTCGCGGACAACGACATCACGCCCGGGGAGGACCCCGCCGTTCACCACATCAACTATGGAGACATTTCTGACCAGGAAATCACCGGTGAGGCCAGGACGCGGCATCTCCGGCAGCGACCAGTTCAGCAATACCGCGATTGCGAGCGCAAGCGCGATGACCAGCGCTGCAAGGATCGCCAACAGTTTCCTGATGCCAGACCACGCATGAAACGGACGCTGTTTATATTCGATTTCTGTCTTCATCTGTGAACCTTCCCTGATCTGTAACATGTATAAACAAGATTAAAGAATTCACAAGCAAATCTTGAGCCAGTATAAAAATTACAGCGAGATCAAAGTGTTAATAGATCAACGCCTTCTCAGTGATTACTAGTTTTGACTAATTTGTCAGTTAAATCGCCATTCTGAAGTGCGATTCATCACCTGACTCCCTTCCCAGGGGCGGATTGACAGATATTGCCACTGAAACCATAATGGAATCGTTATGAAACCAAATTTGAGATTCAGCTATGGCCACTGTAACCTTTAAAAATATTCCGGACGATCTGTACGAGCAACTAAAACAATCTGCCAATGCGCACCGAAGAAGCGTAAACAGCGAACTGATTCATTGCCTGGAGAAAATGTTTAAGCCAACCCCAATATCTGCTGATGAGCTTGCCGAGAAAGCGCGTGTACTGCGGGGGCGTGTAGCCACCGAGCGGCTGGATACCGACGAAATCAATGCGGCCAGAAATCAAGGTAGAGAATGATTGTAGCGGACACCAACACTATCGCGTACCTCTACCTGCCCACTGAACAGACAGATGACGCTGTTTCATTGCTGCTCAAAGACCCTCATTGGGTTGCCCCTCTACTGTGGCGAAGCGAGTTCCGAAACGTACTGGCGCTTTATGTCAGGAAAAACATTATCGATCTGAACACGGCTATAGCTATGCAGGCGCAAGCAGAGAGACAGCTCGCTGATAACGAATATAGCGTTAGTTCTATGGACGTTTTAATACTGGCCGGAGAGACTGGTTGCTCCGCATATGACTGTGAATTTGTATCACTTGCAAAATCGCTGAACCTAAAACTGATAACTGGCGATACGAAACTCATCCAGACTTTCCCCGGAATCGCCATGACAGCGGGCGATTACTTAGGCTCTAAGCCCTGACTCCCGTATTAACGCTCGTCTGGTCTTGAATTGTGCGCATAGCGCTGACCATTACTTCCCCCATGTATTCCCGTCCGAGTTTGCCTTAAACGTCTAGCCGCTTTGAACTTAGCGGCGAACCATTCCTTGTTAATTCCGTCAATACGTCCAGGACGAAAATTAAAGCTCAGCTTCAAGCGCCTCCAAAGCCTGCTGTCGGTCATGCTTTGCCTGTGGATCATCAGTACGCGCAATCACCAGTTCCAATAATCTTTTTTCAGCTTCAATTCTTGCGTTTTCTGCTGAAGTCAGATGGTCTGGTGTTATGCCAGTGCCTTCCCAGTTGCTGCCAGTGATCGGGTTGATCGCTTTTC
>JBDNGQ010000259.1:0-11978 GCA_041689205.1 Pseudohongiellaceae bacterium
ACCGCCTCTTCAACACCGCGCATAAACAGCTCTTTGGGTACCTGCGGAATCAGCAATCGGCCAGCAGCCTGGTTCATTCGTTCACTGTTCAGGTCAGGACGGAACAGCAACACCCGTCCATCAGGGGCTGTCTGTGCTTTCAGACCTTCAAAACACTGCTGAGCGTAATGCAGAGCCGGCGCTCCTTCATGCACTGAAATCATTGCAGACTTGATCAACTCGCCCTGCGACCATACACCATCAACGTGAACAGCACGAAATCGGAAATCTGTCTGGTGATATGAAAATCCTAGTTCGGCCCAATTGATGGCTTGCTTTGTGCGTGACTGTTCCAATTTAACCCTGCCTTGTTTCGCGCTGTTGATTGTGAGGCTGCTTGATCGCTCCGCATTATCCTTGATTAGTTCGCGAAGTTCCACATCCCTGCCATGACCCGCTGGGGCAGAAAAAGAACTCATAAGCGGTGAACACAGATCTGCTTTGATTTCACAGCTGATGGCTTACAATAACGCCCCTGTTACCCAGAGACTTGAAAAACCATGCATTCTGCCTTGGTGGATATAGGCGCTAATCTCGGCCATGACTCGTTCGATCAGGACCTGCCCGAGGTGCTGAAGCGCGCGCAGCAAGCTGGAATTGAACATATCATCGTGACCGGCACCAGCCTTGTATCGACGTCTAAAGCGCTTGAGCTGACTGAAAGGTTTGCGGGATTATCAGCAACGGCAGGTGTTCACCCTCATGAAGCACAACATTGCGGGACGGAAGAGTTTGCACAGATTGCACAGCTGGCAGCCGATCCTCGCGTGAAGGCAGTCGGGGAAACCGGATTGGATTTTAATCGCGACTTTTCACCGCGCCCCTTGCAGGAAAAGTTATTCGCCCGACAGCTTGAACTGGCCTGTACGCTGCTCAAACCGGTGTTCCTCCATCAACGGGATGCGCATGAGCGCTTTCATCCCATGCTCAGGGAATATCGCGATCTGCTGCACGCGGGCGGCGTGGTGCACTGTTTTACTGGTAGCCGGGACGAGCTCTATGACTATCTCGATATGGATATGTACATAGGCATCACCGGCTGGATCTGCGACGAACGCCGCGGCAAACACCTGCTGCCACTGATCAAGGATATTCCCGCTGACCGCTTATTACTGGAGACAGATGCGCCTTATCTGTTGCCTCGCAGTCTGAAGCCAAAACCGGCAAGTCGGCGCAATGAACCAGCCTGGCTGGTAGAGGTTCTCAACATGATTGCCCTGTGCGCGGAAAAACCGGCTGCTATCGTCGCTTCCGAAACGCGCGCCAATGCGGATCGCCTGTTTGGACTGAACCTGGGCCAAAGTCTGTCTAATCACAATATTGATCAAGAAAGTCCGCAACTGTGAAGGCATTAAACGGCCAGCCCAGTTCAGCGTCTGAACCACCGACCCTGAGCACTGGAATACGCAAGCCGTAACGTGCCACCAGCTCTTCGGAGTCAGCGATATCAACAAGTTGCAAATTGAACCCACCAAGCTCGTTGCGCAGAACAGCTTCGGCCTGCTCGCACAAATGACATCCTGCCGTAGTGTACAGAATTAACTCGGGCTCTGACCCAGTGCCACTCACGCCTGCGACTCACGATACGCGATTGCGGCTTTGACCGAGTCCGCAATCAAATCCGGTCCGCTGTAGATAAAACCGGTGTAGATCTGCACCAGCACCGCACCCGCAGCCAGTTTTTCAGCAGCATCGGCACCGCTGCTGACGCCTCCAACACCGATTACTGGAATACGGCCCGCCAGCGTTTGACACAGGTGCCGGATCACTTCAGTTGACTTATCCCTAAGCGGGGCGCCACTCAAACCACCGGCCTGATCTTTCAGCGGGCTGTCCTGCACGCCACTGCGGTCAAGTGTAGTATTAGTTGCAATCACCCCTTCTATACCGTTTTCAAGCAAAGCCACAGCGATCAAGTCAATTTCCGCAGGCGTCAGGTCGGGCGCAATTTTTACCACCAGTGGTACATGTTTCCTATATTGAGCCGCAAGCATTCCCTGCTCCTCTTTGAGCCTTAGCAGCAGACTCCGCAGCTCTTCCCCAAACTGCAGACTGCGCAGACCAGGGGTATTCGGCGAGGACAGATTCACCACGATATAGCTGGCACAGGGATAAGCTTTGCGCATGCAGATAAGATAATCGTCAGCCGCACGCTCTACCGGCGTCGAAAAATTTTTGCCGATATTTATACCCAGCACACCGCGAAAACGGCTGCTCCTAATGCGCTCGAGGGCATAGTCGATCCCTTTGTTATTGAAACCCATGCGGTTAATAATCGCCTGTTGTGCCGCCAGGCGAAACAGACGGGGCTTTGGATTACCAGGCTGTGCCAGTGGTGTCAGCGTACCCACTTCTATAAAGCCGAAACCCAGCGCGGCCAGCGCATCTATATGATCAGCATTTTTATCCAGACCGGCAGCCAGCCCCACCGGATTTGGAAATTCAATTCCCATCACTGTGGTCGGGCACTTTAAAGAAGATACTGAGGGGGCCAGCAATCCCGATAATCGAGTGGCGTACGCCATATCCATAGCTCGCAAAGCGACGGTGTGGGAAGTCTCTGCCGGCAGACAGAACAACATATTGCGCATCAATTTATACAATTTTCTCGTCCGAAATTTCGTTTGTGAAGCGAACTGTGCCAAGTCCACCAACCGGGAGTCGGCAGCCGTAACACGCACAACAGCGGGGCGCATTATATGCCAGTTGCGCAGACATCGCTAAGCACACCAACCATTGTTTCGTGCTGTTCAAATCCAGGTTTCTGGAGCTGCATCAATATAAGAGGAAGATCAGGTCATCTAAAATGTAATAAATTGCGCAACAAACAATGACAAACTCCCCCTGGACATCGTGATTAAAACGGTTACAATCCCTGACTTTGGCCAGAATGTGCGGCCGTTATTCAGCAGAATAACAAGGTTCCGAAGAACTATTAACAGCAAATCACAGTACTGCGGTAACGCCGTTACCAAGTCCGCGCAGAGAATAATTATGAGTCATCACGCAATAATAACTGAACTCAAGAACTGGTTATCACAACAGATCATCGGCCAGGAGCGTCTTGTTGATCGTCTATTGATCGCCCTGCTGGCTGACGGCCATCTGCTGGTAGAAGGTGCGCCGGGACTGGCAAAAACTAAAGCTATCAAAGATCTGTCACGGGCCGTGGAAGGTGATTTTCATCGCATTCAGTTCACCCCCGACCTGTTGCCCAGCGATATTACTGGTACCGAGATATTCCGTCCTGAAGACGGTTCTTTTCGATTTCAGCCTGGCCCCATATTCCATAACCTGGTGCTGGCAGATGAAATAAACCGCGCCCCGGCCAAGGTTCAATCAGCCTTGCTGGAAGCGATGGCCGAGCATCAGGTGAGTGTCGGCAGAGAATCATTCACGTTGCCACCCTTGTTCCTGGTAATGGCAACCCAGAACCCGATTGAGCAGGAAGGCACCTATCCGCTACCCGAGGCACAACTGGACCGTTTTCTGATGCATGTGGCTATTGGCTATCCGACTGTTGATGCTGAACGCCGTATTCTTCAACTGGTTCGTGACGAAGCGCGTAATCTTATCCCGGCCGCTCCAGCTATTATCAAGCAGGAAGATCTGTTCGAAGCACGCCAAGAAATTCTGGCCATGCACATGGCACCGGCTGTCGAGGAATACATTATTCAATTGATCATGGCGACCCGGAACCCGGAAGTGTACGGAGCCGACCTCGCTGCCTGGCTCGAGTATGGCGCCAGCCCACGCGGCACTATCTCTTTGGATCGCTGTGCCCGCGCCCATGCGTGGATCCGCGGTAAAGACTTCGTCAGCCCGGATGATGTGCAGAATGTTATGTTCGACGTGCTTCGACATCGAATTTTGTTAACCTTCGAGGCGGAAGCCAGCGGCATAACGCCAGATAAAGTGCTGACTACGATTCTGGAACGGGTTCCATCCGCATAATCCAAACACTTTCCGACCACGCAGATACCAAGCAAAAGTCTTATGTTGACCCAGCAGCACATTGATCCGCTTCAGGCTCGCTACCAGACCAAAGGTGCAGTCATCTCTCTGCAGGAGCTGCTGGTTCAGCGCTATGCTGCCAAAGTGCTGGAGTATGTTGCCCGCAGCCGCTCCATCGCCGGCATCTCCGGTCTGCATATCTCAAAACTGCGCGGTCGCGGTATTGATTTTGAAGAATTCAGACCTTACCAGGCTGGCGATGACATCCGCACGATTGATTGGCGGGTAACCGCCCGCACGGGCAAACCCTTTACCAAAGTTTTCCGTGAAGAACGCGAGCGACCGGTGATTATTGCTGTTGATCAATCAAGCAGCATGTTTTTCGGCAGCCAGGTGGCGTTTAAATCAGTGATTGCAGCGCAGGCTGCGGCAATATTCTGCTGGCTGGCCATCGATAATGGCGATCGCGCCGGTGGTCTGGTTTACTCAGACACCGATCACAGTCTGGTGCGTCCCAAACGCAGTCGACGCTCGGCCTTGCACTTGCTGAATCAGATCCATCAGTTTAATCACCGCCTGACCTCCCGTGAGCAGGTAACACCTGAAATGCGTCGTCAGAGCGGTCTTGCAACGGCACTCGGGCAGATCCGCCGGATTACCAAGCCTGGCAGTACCCTGTATGTCGTCAGTGACTTCCTCAGTATTGATGATCAGGGTATGCAGTATCTTTCACAGCTCTCATTACATAATAATGTGGTGTGCTGCTTTGTCTATGATGCGCTGGAAGAGAATCTGCCGGTTCCCGGTTACTACAGTATTACCGATGGACGGCACAAAGGTACTCTTAACACTTACAGCAGTAAGGCTCGCGACAGCTACCAGCATAATTTTCAGAATCGTCTTGAGTCACTGCAGGCTGATTTGAACCGAATGCAGGTTCCGCTGATCAAACTTCGTACCGACCAATTAGTTGTAGAGCAGCTACGCCAATGGACAGCACAGACCCGTTAAGTCAACTGGCAGATATCCATCTGCCTGCAGAAGTCGGCTTCTGGCCGCCCGCACCCGGGTGGTGGCTGCTGCTTGCGTTGTTGGTGGCGGCATTAGTCTGGCTGGGTATACGCCTGTTCAAACAATGGCAGCGTCAGCGTCGCTGCAATTTTGCACTGGCAGAGTTGGATAAATGCTACCAAAGCTATAGCAGCGCTGCGCCCACCGATGAGCAGCAGAGTGCCGCTAAATTGAACCTTATTAATGGCGTCAATGCCGTGTTACGGCGTGTGGCTCTTAAGCATTTCCCTGAGGCTCAGGTTGCCAGTCTAAGCGGAGCGCAGTGGGTGACATTCATTCGTGAGAGCAGCTCTTCTGCGTTACTGGATGAGCAGATCGCTACCGCGCTGGCGCAAGGACGTTTTGCCCGCCGCTGTGATGTAGACACTGAAAAGTTGCAGGCGATGGCGCAGCAATGGATAAAGGGCCTGTACTTAGCTAAAATCGGACCAACCCAATCATCATCAACACCGGCGCCTGAGCATGCTTGAATTTACCTGGCCCTGGGCCTTTGCTGCATTGCCCGTCCCTTTGCTGATCTATTGGTTCGCTAGTCGCGCTCCGCGTCAGGACGCCGCCTTATATGTCCCCTTTTACAGCCAGCTGACTCAGCTGCAAAGCGACGCCTCGCGCATCTACAGCAAGCAACTGCTGACTTTGCTGATCTGCATTGCAATCTGGTTATTGATTGTGATTGCAGCCAGTCGCCCGCAGTGGGTTGGCGAGCCGATAGAAATGCCGTCCACCGGTCGCGATCTGATGCTGGTCCTGGACGTCTCAGGCAGTATGGAAGCACGCGACATGGTGATCAATAACACCCAGCTGTCGCGTTTTCAGGTAATGAAAGCAGTGGTCAGCGACTTCGTTGAACGCCGTGAAGGTGACCGCCTGGGTCTGGTGCTGTTTGCTGCGCACGCCTATATACAGACACCGCTGACCTTTGATCGTGGCACCGTTGGTCAACTGGTTGAAGAGCTTGAAATCGGTATGGTTGAAGAATCGGCTACAGCTATCGGCGACGCTATTGGCCTTGGCATCAAGCATCTGCGCAACCGCCCCGAGAACAGCCGGGTAATGATCATGCTGACTGATGGCGTAAATAACGCCGGTCTGATCACACCGACGCAGGCGGGTCAGCTGGCTGAGACAGAAAGCATCCGCATCTATACCATCGGCCTTGGTGCCGACTCCATGATGCAGCGCTCCTTCCTCGGTGCCCGCAACGTCAATCCCTCTTCGGAAATTGACGAAGAGAATCTGACTGAGATTGCCGAGATGACTGGTGGTCAATATTTCCGCGCCCGCAGCCTGAACGATCTGATTGCTGTTTATGCCGAACTGGATCGTCTCGAACCGATTGAGCAGGATCCGCAAACTTATCGACCCACCAAGTTGCTGTTTCACTGGCCGCTTGGCGCTGCATTTATACTGAGCCTGCTGCTGGCGGTATTTTCTTTGCCATGGATATCCATGCTGTCCGCACGACGTAGCCAGGCAACAGATGTGTCAGCAAATGTGCCTGAAGGAGGACATCTGTGATGGATTTCCTGATTGCTGGCAGCGCCTTGACCGAATTTCACTTTTTGCGTCCACTCTGGCTGCTGTTGATGCTGCCCGTGGTGCTGCTGGTGTTTTATTTATGGCGGATCAACGAATCCAGTACCGCCTGGGATAAGGCCATCGATAAATCGCTGCTGCCTTATCTGCTGGACAAGCGCAAGAATTCTTCCCAGCGCACCCCACTGCTGCTGCTGTTACTGGTCTGGCTGGCATCGGTATCCGCTTTGGCCGGGCCGGTCTGGGAGAGAATTCCGCAACCGGTGCAGAAGAGTCAGGATGCTCTGGTCATAATTCTGGATCTGTCCTTATCCATGTACGCAACCGATTACGAACCGAATCGTCTGACCATTGCACGCCGCAAATTACTGGATGTGCTTACGGTGCGCAGTGAAGGCCAGACTGGTCTGGTAGTTTATGCCGCTGATGCTCACACGGTGACACCTCTGACTGATGATTCGGTGACCATTTCCGCACTGGCTCCTTCACTGAGCCCTAATATCATGCCTTCTTTTGGCAGCAATCCCATTCTTGCTGTAGAGCGGGCCATCAGCCTGCTGATTGAGGCAGGGGCACCCGCAGGCAGATTATTGTTGATTACCGATGGCATTAACAACAGCGATTCCAGGGGCATTCAAGAGCTATTGCAACAAAGCCCCTACAGCCTGTCAGTGCTCGGCATAGGCACCCGTGACGGGGCACCAGTTCCTGCCAGCAATGGAGACTTTCTGCGTGACAGCTCTGGCAATATCGTGATACCCGGATTTGACAGTTCAATTCTGGAAGATCTCGCAGGCAGTCTCGATGGCCGTTATTCTGATGTGGTGCTGTCCTCCTCTGATCTGGATTACCTGCTGGCAGACTACAGCTTCCGCAATGACGAAATGCTTGGGGAAAGTGGCGAAACCTTCGATGTCTGGCAGGATGCCGGCCCCTGGCTGTTGCTGTTGATTCTGCCACTGAGTGCACTGATCTTTCGCCGCGGCTGGGTTCTAACCCTGGTGCTTACCGGCAGCGCACTGAGCGGCATGGTAATTCCAACTGCGCCCGCGCAGGCAGCAGGGTGGCAGGATCTGTGGAAAACTAAAAACCAGCAGGCCGCAGAGGCACTGGCCAATGAAGACGCTGAGAGCGCCGCTGCGTTGTTTGAAGCCCCCGATTGGAAAGGCACTGCCGCTTATAAGGCCGGAGATTATGAAGGCGCAATTCAGTCATTCAACCAATTGACTGATGTGACATCTCTTTATAATCTGGGCAATGCCTATGCTCAGGCACGTAAATTTGAAGAAGCTATTCAGGCTTATGATGCTGCGCTGGCGCTGGAAGCTGATCACGTGGATGCGCTGCACAATAAAGAAATTGTTGAGCAGTTGCTGGAAGAACAGGAACAACAGGAAGAAGAAGAGCGTCAGAACCAGGAACAACAGGAGCAGGAACAGGAGCAGCAGGAAAGCGCTCAAAGCGAACCTGATGAAAACGACAGTAATCCCCAGGAGCAGGAGCCTCAGGATCCGGACGGCGAAGAAAATGAGCAGGAACCGCAATCCGATGACAGCGAGCAGCAACAACAGCAGCAGGAACAGCAGGAG
This sequence comes from Pseudohongiellaceae bacterium, assembly GCA_041689205.1. Taxonomy (GTDB): domain Bacteria; phylum Pseudomonadota; class Gammaproteobacteria; order Pseudomonadales; family Pseudohongiellaceae; genus JAVVEG01. The sequence continues at coordinate 8,190 of JBDNGQ010000259.1, forward strand.
GCTGAAGATGCCAGCACCGCAGAAACTGAAGATCAGGAATCCCTGGAGCAATGGCTGCGTCGCATAAATGACGATCCAGGTGAATTATTACAACGTAAATTCCAGTTTGAATACCGACGTCGTCAACTGGAAAACAGAAATGCCGGCAACCCACCCGTGGAACGACAGATATGGTAAAAGCATTTACAGCAAATTTCCTGATGCTGACGCTGCTGTTGCTGGTCAGCGCGGCGAATAATTCAGCGCTGGCTCAGACCGATCTGGTTGAAGCCTCACTCGACAGGTATGAACTCACCCGCGGCGAAACCTTCGTGTTGACCATCCGCGTCCACGGTCAACAAGGCGGAGTGCAGATGGACATGGCCCCGCTGCAGGAGAATTTTGATATTATCCTGACCCGCACTTCCAGCCAGTTACGCACCGTGAATAATCGCACTGAATCATGGACCGATTACCATTTGACGCTGTTTCCCCGCACTACTGGAGTACTCGAAGTGCCGTCACTGCAGGTTGCCGGCATTATGACCGAACCGCTTGAAGTCAATGTGCTGGCGCAAACCCAGACAGCGATGACGCCAGGTCAGACCATCTACATGGAAACCATCATCAATAAGAAAATCGTTTATGTGCAGGAACAATTGCTGTTCACGATTCGCCTTTACTACACCATTAATGGTATCCGTAACCCGCAGTTCACAGAACTGGAAATGGATAATACCGTCATCCAGATGATTGGCTCTCCAAATCAATATGAGAAGCTCATTGACGAGCAACGCTATGGCGTCTATGAAAAGCAGTATGTGATATTTCCACAACGCAGCGGCGAATTAATCATTCCCGATATCGTGTTTCGTGGCGAAGTCACCGACGGGTCCAGCAACTTTGTGTTCCGAAATACGAACACCCGCACTATCACAGCCTTCTCGGAAGGCTACACGGTTGAGGTAAAAGAGCGACCTGCCTCGTTCACCAGCGACACCTGGTTGCCCGCAGAGAATGTGGTCATTACAGAAGAGTGGAGCAGCGATCCAACCCGTATCAGAGTTGGTGATTCGATCTCACGTACCATCAGTATCACAGCTTCCGGACTGGATGGCGCCGCATTGCCACCTTTGCAAAATTCACAGATAGACAAACTTAACCTCTATCCAGATCCGCCCAGCGTCGAGCGTACTTTCATCGATGGCAAGATTGTCGGGAAACGCACTGAGTCGTGGTCCATGGTGGCACTGGAAAGTGGTTCAGTTGTGCTTCCTGAGATCAACGTTCGCTGGTGGGATATTAATAATGAACAGCTGAACTCAGCAACTCTGCCAGCCACCATGCTGGTAGTGGCACCCGCCCCCAATGGTGCTTCTCTGCCCGCTGATGTTGCACTTGACAGCGCGGCGGTTGCCGAAAATGCAACCGAAACTGACGCTGCACGCAATAACCTGCTGCCCGATAATATGTTGATGGATGATCTGATTTCCCCTGCCCGGACCCCGCCATGGATCACTGCTCTGGCGGCATTGGCAGGCGCTCTCGTAATTCTGATCTGGTTTTTTTTACAACGCAGACCAGCTCGTAAGCCCCGTGAACCGCAACAAAAAAATGCTGAAAGCTCCATGGCATATGCTGATGAAATTGCGGCCAGTCAGGAAGCTCAAGCCTTCAAGCGTCTGGAGAAAACCTGCATTGAAAAAGATCCAGCACGTATTCGACTGGCCTTGATTGCGTGGGGTCGGCAGTTTTTCCAGGATGCCAACCTGATTACTCTTGATGACCTGGTCAGACGCACTGGCAGTAATGAGCTAGAGCAGAGCTGTACGCGTATTCAGGCTGCTGTTTATGGTAAATACGACGGCACACAAAGTGCCGCAGAAGCCACTCTGGCAGAAGATACGGCACAGTTGCTGAGTCAGATAGCAGCAATTCGAAAGCAGCGTCTGCGCAACCATGCCCACCAGCGCCAACACGATAATTATGCTTTAGCGCCGCTTTATAAGGTGTAATCAAAAAGCTGTGATGAAAAGTTCAAGGCTGGTCTACTCAACGGCAACAGGAAAAACCTGTGAGGTTTGCGAAAAACCAGTTGCTGCTTGCCTCTGCAGCAAACAGAAACCAGCTCAGGCTTATGCGGACGGAATGCTGCGGATTCGCCGGGAAACCAAAGGCCGTAAAGGCAAAGGTGTCACTCTGGTTGATGGTTTATCGCTGCCAGCAGCCGAAATGGAACTGCTGGCACGTCAGCTCAAAAACAAATGCGGCAGTGGTGGTACCGTGAAAGAGGGCATGATAGAAATTCAAGGCGATCATCGCGGCACTGTGCAGGAGTTTTTGCAGCAGGCTGGTTATAAAACCAAACTCGCTGGCGCTTAGTCCTACCCTTCTCCAGCTTCGTTTAATCGAGCAGCTTTACTATCAACATGCGCACCTGGCTGCGCAGCCTCGAAGTCGCGGCTGCATAGGCCTTACTCGCTGCTGCAATTTCCTGCTCTGGCTCTTTGTAGAGAATGTGAATGAACTGTTCCGTAATCTTATTCATCTCTGCTTTTAAATCTGGCCGGTAATGCGCGACTCGTTCACAGTAAGCCAGAGGACCTTCCGCAGGTAATCTGCTCAGTCCTTTCGCAGCCAGCGCATCGGTTAGTTCCAGATACAGCGCCAGCCGGGGATCAAGCGTCGCGCGTCTTCTGAGCCAGACCATAAAGACAGCAGCCAGGGCCATGCTCAAGGCTGTCAGGCCGATCAGTGCCAGCAAAGCACGCTGGCGCTCGTTTTCGCCAAACAGGTCCTTCAACAACTGCATTTGTAAATCGCTGTCATAACTGATCACCCAGCGGTTCCAATTGTACTCTGCTGCATCCAGGCGCAGCCGCATGGTGTTAAGCCATGGCATGCCAGTAAAGCGCATCATGGAGAAACGCGAACCTTCCAGAAATCCAGAACTTGCGCCAAAAACAGCCTCCATGCCCTGATTAATGCGCTCCGGCGCAACCCAGGCAGTTGGATCAAAACGAATCCAGCCCTCCCCTTCCAACCATACTTCAGCCCAGGCATGAGCATTGTATTGATAGACCATCAGGTAATCTTCAAAGGGGTTGTATTCTGCGCCCTGATAGCCGACCACAACGCGTGCCGGTATCCCGGCTGCCCGCATCAGGTAAACGAAACTGCCAGCATAATGCCCGCAAAAACCTTCACGGGTATCAAACATAAACTCATCGATGCTTTCCCCGTTTAGCGCAGGGGGTGTTAATGTGTAATAGAAGGGTTGCTGGTTGTAACTGCGCAGCACAGCTTGCACATATTCCCGCTCATCCGCATAAATAGCACGCAATTCGTTCGCATAGGCACGGCTGCGAGGATTATCACCGGTGGGTAATTGCAAAGCACGGCGCTGAATACTTGAATGCAATGTCAGATCGCTTACCGTCTCTGGATAAGATCGAGCCAGATAACGGTAACGCTGATTTACTGGACGCACCGTCAGCAGTGTGTCATTGCGATCCAGAATTACCTCAGGCGCAGTGACCTGCGCCAATTTGATGCCGTATAGCCAGGGTTGCTGAGTTGCCTCAAGAATAACATCGTATTCCAGAACAGGTTGCAATTCGGCGGCTTTGATTTCTTGCATACGCGGCAACAAAGGACCAGAACTGCGTGTCCAAGTCTGCCCATCGAACTGATCAAGCACCAGACCCCGCCAGTACAGCTGATCGTGTGAGGGCGTCTGGCCATTGAATTTAACCCGGAATGCGAGCTCACCGGAGCGTCCAAGCTGGCTGATCTGACCAGGCGTCATCT
>JBDNGQ010000260.1:0-1999 GCA_041689205.1 Pseudohongiellaceae bacterium
CTGACTGACCAATAATTTCTGGTTTTATTAATATTTAACTAGAAAGTAAAAGCTGATAGCGGTGGTTAAGGCATCAGAACTATCTGGTCACTTTTGTATTGATGCGAAATTTTCCATTCAGACCCGATGAAGCGAGGGTGCATTTTTGGCTGAACAACCGTAAATAAGATAAATTTATGGTAGTGTTGGAAACACTTTTTTGATAATGGAGCGAAACATGAAAATCAGGAAAATTACTACCACGTTTGCTTTACTTTGTGCCGCCAGCACTGCCCTCTATGCAGGTCCACCAGCCAGTGTCGAAAATTTGAGTTGGATGACGGGAAACTGGGCTGGTACTCTGGGCCCTAATCAACTTGAAGAAAACTGGACTGCCCCTGAGGGGAGCTCAATTGCCGCTATCGTCAGAATGACTGGCAATGATGCAACCAGCATGTTCGAAATGATTACTATCGAGGAAGTTGAGGGTTCACTGGTCTTGCACGTACAACAATGGAATCCAGGCTTTATGCCACGCACTGAGTCAGCTCAAAAAATGGAATTAGCCGAGATTGGAGACAAGAGTGTTCGTTTCGCGGCTGTAACTGAAGGAGGGATGCGATCACTGGGCTACAGTAACCCGGCACCCGACACTTTTATTATCCATATTGAACAGGCTACTGGCGCCAAAATGGACATTAATTTGAAAGCACGCAGTCTCTGGAAGTAAGTCTAAGTTATCGCATTCTGAGGCTGGTTGACAGCCGTGCGAGGCGTGGCAATCTGCGGAGAACCGATCCCACGCTTCCTACGCCAAGGCGTTTGTGCACCGCGATCAGGCATTATCGTCGCATCGCGTTCAGCTGTGAGGCTTGCGGATCGTCGGCAAAACCTCATCAGCGTGCATCTCGTCTCCTCTCTGCTTTGGCGATTTCGTGCTTAACACGGATAAAGCTGTCGGGAGTAACTGAGATCGAATTAATGCCACAGTCAACGAGAAACGTTGCGAAATCGGGATGATCACTGGGCCCTTGGCCACATAAGCCAATTTTGGCACCTGCCTCCCTGGCAGCCTTGATAACACTGGCGATCATCCACTTAACGGCCTCATCCTGCTCATCAAATAATTCTGCCAACTCTTCGGAATCGCGATCCACGCCAAGCGTCAGTTGAGTGAGGTCATTGGAACCAATCGAAAAGCCATCAAAGCGCTCAGCGAATGCTGAAGCCAGAATCACATTGGAGGGGATCTCACACATAACATAGACCTCCAGGCCGTTTTCGCCCCGCCGCAATCCATTACCAGCCATGACTTCCAGCACTTTATCGGCTTCTGATACCGATCGACAGAAAGGGATCATGACGACCACATTGGTGAACCCCATAACTTCCCGCAGACGCTTTATCGCCTGACATTCGAGCGCAAAAGCGTCGCGGTAACGCGGCGAGTAGTAGCGCGATGCCCCGCGAAAACCAAGCATTGGATTTTCTTCATGTGGCTCAAAAGCTGCCCCACCAATCAGATTGGCATATTCATTTGTTTTAAAATCACTCATGCGGATAATTACTGGATTCGGATACAGTGCAGCGGCGATCCGCGACAGTCCACGTGACAAACGGTCCACGAAGTATTCGGCCTTATTCTGGTAAGTGGCAGTCAGTTTCGCTATTTGCTGTCTGGCATCTGCATTCTGAAGACTGTCATAGTTCAGCAGCGCCATTGGATGTACTTTGATGTGATTACTGATCACAAACTCCATCCGAGCCAGTCCAACTCCATCGGCCGGCAGGCGCCACCAGCGCAGTGCTGCAGCTGGATTTGCCATATTGAGCATTACTTTAGTCCGAGTTTCAGGCAACGATGAGGGATCGAGCATTTCAATTTTGATGTCGGCGTATCCTTCATAGACAAAGCCTTGATCACCCTCCGCACAGGATACCGTTACCTCCTGCTCCTCATGCAAAACATGAGTCGCATTGCCAGTGCCCACAATAGCTGGCACACCCAGTTCACGGCTGA
>JBDNGQ010000261.1:0-2303 GCA_041689205.1 Pseudohongiellaceae bacterium
GCCTGACATAAACCGCGGTAGCAACGTGCAAAAGAAAGAATCACCGGGACGATGACAACTAAACCTTCAACTTGATAAAAAGCCAACATCATGAAAATTTTATTCATTTTGTCGATTCTTGGATATATGACGACAGCATATTATTAAGCGACAATTAACTTGGCCGGCGCATTGACTCATTAAAACTCAAACTATCTAAGGGCTGTTGACTCTTCCAGAACGCTGTCACTTGCGCCAGCGCCGCAGGGATCCAGGCCGACACCGAGGCGTCCGGACAGGCTTTTCTCTCTGACGCTGCCGGCGCGGCCAGGCAACCGTTGCGGCCGATGAACTCGGTGCGGTCGCCGGTGAGGGAGCGCGATGCCGGTGGCTGCTACCAGATCGTCCAGGACACTAGTCGGCGTGTTGCCCGGCAGCATTCGCGCGTACTAAGATGCCGCTGGGACGATCGTTCGAATTCCAGGATTGTGATCGGCTTGCCATCACGCCTTTAGAGAAGCGCAACCATGAAAGAACAGGTATCGGCAGATTGTGTCGTAAGCATCTTGGTGGCAGTTGCAATATAGGGAATTCTAGCCCGGTCGTCTCCGAGCACTCAGCATCAGTTTTCATACTCCGGAGATAATTCATGATTAACACCACGCAACCTTCCACCCGCCGCAGGCTGAATCGTACCCTGGTGACACTGGCCTGTCTGATCCTAACGGGCGCTGTATTTTGGCAATTGCTGCCCAAGGGTTCGTTCTCCAACGACCTGGCGCGCGTGGGCCAGGGCCAAGCTACGCTGGTCATGCTGCGAGAAATACATGTGATGGGCGGTGACATGGTGCTGGCGCAGATGCTGCAGATTCACCCGGAATTTGCACATGTGATGGAGTTTCTAGTGGTCCACACCGGGCATCCGGATGGCCAAGCGTTCGCACGCGATCATAGCCTCAGCGATGGGTCGCTGGTTTTGTTTGATGCATTCGGCGAAGTGCTTGGACGCAGCGGTCGTACCGAGTCACCCGAAGCATTGCGAGAGTTTATCGCCGGCCATCTGAAGAGTTGATCGCGATCGGGGCACGCTGAGGCTGGCCGCCGCATTTTAACGAAGAAAACATACCTAAGCCCCATGACTATATTCGCGACGAGGGGTAGTACAGAACAAAAATGCCCAGCTGGTTCCAGGTCTGTTGCAATCTCGACTTGGGGAACTTCGCAGCCAGTCGCGGCAGGCTACGCATCAAACGGGGCCAAACCGCCCCACAACCCTACCTCATGCCCCACGCCGTCTTCCAACGGCGCAATACAGCGCGCTGTCGTATTCCCAAGCGCCCATTTGGATGATGATTTATTTCCAAAGGATGATGACCCACAGACAAAGAATGACAATCCACTACCAAAGAATTTTCTCTCCTGCCCAGTCCAGATAACTTGCCTCTCCATCCACCGGCATATCCTCCATCAGCTCCAGCAATTGCGTGGCGGTAAAATCGGCGGTGAACATTTTTTCCGGCGGCACATTGCGCTGGAAGGGTCGCGGCAGCTCGGTATCGACCGTGCAAGGATGGTAGGCCAGCAACTTTACATTGCGGGCGCTGCGGGCGTATTCAACCGCAGCGGTTTTGATGATCATATTCAAGCAGCTTTGGAGACGCGGTAGCTGTACCAGCCGCCAGCGCGGTTGTCGCTGATGCTGCCCGCCCTGGCGCTGAAAATTGCGCATCGACAGGGGCGGCTGCCTTTCAATACCGGCATCAAAGCCGCGAACCAGAGTGCAGGCACAATCGTATTGACGCGCAGCACTTCAGCCATGTTCTCGACATTAATATCTTGTATGCCTGCGTGCACGATGCCGTAGTCCGGCCATGCGATCGACGGCTCACGCGAAAAGCGCCCACTGCGCACGTGATAACTCGCCACCAGGCGATCCTTTGGTACTTCGGCAACATCTAGCCATGTCGCATGAAGGCCGAGTGGCTCAATGATGCGTTGGGTACAGATGCGCTTGCCTTGATCGCTCTGCATGTTATTATCCGGCAGTATAATTTTGCGCACAATAATCAACAACCTTGTCGAGCTTCGCCATGAACTCTATATGCATAAAAACGTTGATGACAGGGGGCCTGCTGTTACTCGCCGCCATGGTTTCGGGACAAGTTTCTGCACAGAATTCTACGCAGGATGCAGAGAACTTTTTCAGGACGACTCATGTTGCCGGCAACGTTCATATGCTGGAAGCGCCAGATGCTGATGGCAATATCGGCGTGTTCTCCGGGCCTGACGGTGTGTTGCTGATTGATGATCGCTACGACCGGGAC
>JBDNGQ010000262.1:0-2080 GCA_041689205.1 Pseudohongiellaceae bacterium
ACTGAAAGGAATAGCGCGCGATGACATAAACGCCGAGGGAAAATAGTTAAATTTTTCGCCTCATCCAGCACACATTAAAAAATATTTTCGCATTTAATTAATCCGCTGCAATTCTAAACCAGATCTCAATCTCATCTGTTTCGACTTCGAAAACTGCCGAGTGCACGGCCTGTGCTGGGACGTGGTACCACTCACCCATGCCGATGCGACTCACCACACCGTCCAGGGTAAGAATCAATTCACCACGGGTGATGATGCCGTGGTTGTCAGTATCGTGTGTGTGCGCGGGTATTTGAGTTCCCGCCGGATAAGAAGCGAACAATACATCGCTGTCTTTTGCCTCAAGCTTATAAGCATCAAAGCGGCCGTCATAGAGCGGCAGCTCTTTAATTCTGTATGGGTATTTTCCTGACATCAACGCTCTCCCGTGAAAGTTGAAAACTATCACAGTCAATCGCCATGAAGCCATCGCATTTTATGACTGCCGGTGCGAAGATGGACTTCAATTTTAATTGAACGCGAGGTATTTGACGTGCGGACACTGCTGATCATCGTACTGACGTTTATCCTGCTTGCAGGCACTTATGTGCTTTATCTGGCTAATGAGGCCGGGGAATTCCGAACTGTCGATAACTATTATCCCGGTCAGTGCCGACAGGTGCCAAGTCTACCGGGCAGTGAGGACATAACTATTCATCCTGGCGGTTCTTTTGCGTATATCTCCAGCGATGACAGACGTGCAGTTATGGCTGGCACTCCTTCACCAGGCAAAATTTTTCGCTACCCGCTTGATGCGCCGACAGCAGCCGTCAACATGACACCGGATGCGGATAACCACTTCCGACCTCACGGCATATCGCTTTTTGTTGATGATACAGGGCGTGAAACTCTATTTGTAGTTAACCACCCTGGAGAGTCTTTATTCGGCGCTCCGGCTGATGACTACGAAGGCCCTGCTCACACGGTGGAGATATTTGATGTGCAGGGAGCAGTGCTGCAACATCGCCGGACCGTTGCGGGCGCGCTGATTCTGAGTCCCAACGACGTCGTGGGTATCGATCATGAGCGCTTCTATGTCAGCAATGACCATGGTGCGAAGCCTGGTTTCATGCGCCAGTTGGAAGACTATCTGCGCCTGCCCTGGGCGAATGTGGTCTACTTCGATGGTGAGACACTGCGTGAAGTGGCAGATGGTCTGAGCTATGCCAATGGCATCAATATTTCACCGGATAGCACTCGTCTCTATGTGGCAGAGGTGAGTCGGAGCCGTATCCAGGAATATGAGCGCAATCCTCTGAGCGGCGATCTCAGTCATCGACGCACTCTTGATGTCGGTTTTGGTGTTGATAATATTGAAGTCGATGCAGCAACTGGCCATCTGTGGATCGGTGGTCACGCCAAACTGCTGACCTTCGTTCGTCATAGCGCCGACCCACTTGTGCCATCACCTTCGCAGGCTGCACAGGTGCAGCTTGCTGACGATGATTATAGGGTGAGGATGGTGTTCAGCGATGACGGCAGACTGATCTCCGGAGCCAGCGTCGCCGCTGAATCCGATGGCCGGCTGCTGCTCGGATCAGTATTTGAAGACCATATTGTTGATTGCGTGCAGTAAACGAGCAGTCGGCCAAGTGGAAAAAGATAAATTTCACTAAGCGGCGAACCCAACGTAACTATAAGACTCTTTGTTATAGATTAACTGAGAGTTTAGACATCATTGGAGATACAGCCGTTAATGGACATCTTAATAGAACTGGAACATATATGGCAACATTACGGCTGGTATGAAAGCACAATGTTGGTGCTGTTCACATTTCTTCGGAAGGCTTTTAATCTTGATCGGCAGGAAGTTGTCCTGCTTGAACCGACGGATTTAAGTGACAACAAAATTGCCTTGTCAGCTAATTTCAGCGGTGGATTCATTGATTATAAAACCTTGCGCATTCAATCGGCTGACGATCCAGAGCTTGAGATGAATGAAGATTTTTTGGGGCTTCACCGCTTGTAGTGGGTCACCCTATAAATCCAGTGTTTTCGGATAAAGATTCAAACCACCGCAGTGGAAGTAAATCGCGTTACG
>JBDNGQ010000263.1:0-33658 GCA_041689205.1 Pseudohongiellaceae bacterium
ATCATAAGCATTGAGTGCATCAAGCAGTCCGCGATCATCGAATTCAATCAAGGGATGCGGGTAATCCATCACGGAGGCACGCTGATTAATGCTGGCTGCAAAATTATGTGCAATGCCCAGAGTGTGACCAATTTCATGTGCGGATAACTGGCGGATACGGGACAGGGCCTGTTCGCTGATTTCTTCATCGGCGCCCTCGCGAGTAAGGCCGAACAACGCCTGTCCGATACGATAGTTCTGGCGCACGCGCAAAGAGCCCAGGGTCACTTTACCCTTGATAATTTCGCCAGTGCGCGGATCGGTGATGCTCGATCCATAGGACCAGCCGCGGCTTGATCGGTGCACCCATTGAATAATGTTGTAGCGGATGTCCATCGGATCGACATCTTCAGGCAGCAGTTCAACCTGAAACGCATTATCGAAACCAATCGCTTCGAACGCATCATTCCACCATCTGCCGCCTTCCAGAAGTGCGCTGCGTACCGGTTCTGGAACACCGGAATCGAGGTAATAAATAATTGGCTTAACCGCCTCGCTTCTTGCGGCGTCCGGGTTCTTTTTTTCAAGCCGATGTCTGCCGATACGGCGCTGGGTCATATCTTCATTTATCGGTGCGGCAAAATCTTCATAACTGCGTGACCAGAAACCGGATTCGGGATGGAAAACTCTGGACTGGTAATCGGCATCAGGCAGTTGTACGAAAGAGTGATGCAATCTCACCGTGATACTTTTTGGTGATGGTGTCACCGAGCGCACCAGGTTTCCAGGCTGAGATCCAGCGGATCCTGCGAAAGTGATCTGTGCTTCAAACTCAGAGTTGAGCGGAAAGTTTCTGGTTCTGTCCATATAGATGGCAGAGCGCAGTTTATCGATTGAATAGCTACCCTGCTCGCTGCGTGCCAATGTATCGGCAATACCATGGATATCGGACAGTAAAAAATCCGTGATATCGATGAGTGCGGCACCATCTGTTTCAGCGATCACCGGGAAGCCAGCCAGAATCGATTCAGCAAAGGCTTCCTGAACCGCCAGGCGTTCCGCTGCGTTCTCTGAGGACGCGCGGTAATCAAGATTGATATGTTTCAGAAAAACTTTGTTGCCATGTTTTTCGAAAATGACGACCCTGCCTTCGCCAAGCTGACCTCGGTCCAGACCGATATCATTGGAGCCAATGCCGGTGGATAAGGCATTGGCATACAGAAATTCCTCATTCCATTTATCGACTCTGAGCAGCAATGCGCCGCTGTCCGCTTTGTAATAGAAATCGAAGAAACCCTGGTGCTGGGATGCGCCTGTAGTGGCATCCTCTATGGTTAATATTTTCTCAAGACTGACGCTGGGAGCAGCCATTAACATCAGCAACACCAACACTGAAAATTTTGCAAAACCTGTGGATTGGTTGACGGGATACATGGTTTTTTCCATTGGGGTTTTCTGTATAAATTGATGACTTTCCGACAGGCATTTCGCCGCAGGGCTGGTGAGTTTCTCTCATAACAGCAAGAATTGCCACGCTATATCAGCAAGTAGCACTGGGTTAGCGGACATTCCGTATATTACGCATTAATGCAGGCAGCGGTGGCCGTTACAGTATAGACAGCCGCTATAGCTTGTATATTCCGTTATCACGCCGCTATTACAGCCAGATAAACCGATTGTGGCATGCCAGATAAAAACAACATGCAGATCCCACGGCATCGAAGGTAGTGAGTGTCCGGTAGAGCGCAGTGTACTTGAGACTGTCATGTCTCCTTGGAAGATCTGACACCCTGGGAATATCTGGATAAACATGAACCTTCAGAAACTCTACTTATGCATGCCAATAATTAAGGGAGGTTTACACGATGACATCTATGTCGGGAGTTTAGGGATCGCTGGCGGAGCTCCCCGGATTCAAACGCGCAGTAGTCGGTCTCCGCCCAGCTCGGCGTGAGGTGCAGCTAAATGGTAATCTGCGGCTATTTGGGGTAATGCAGTAGCGCCAATACCCTCTTGTCCAGTACGATTACCCCCTTTACATAGCTTGCGATGAACCCTCGGCACGATAGAACGCGGGCGTGGGGCCAAGTGGGTTGGTCCGGGTAAACGACCGCAAACACAAGAATAGGAAAACACTCGGGAACGCGAATGCCTACATTGAACTGGATCGGCAAAGAAGCCGTCGTCAAACACCATAAAGAAGTGCCGTTCCGCCTACTGGAGGCGGTGCCGGAACTATCCTGGGGCGATACGGACAGCGGCAATCTGATCGTGCAGGGTGACAATCTGCATGCGCTCAAGGCACTGTTGCCTCGCTACGCCGGCCAGGTGAAGTGCATTTACATCGACCCGCCGTACAACACCGGTAACGAGGGTTGGGTCTACAACGACAACGTCAACAGCCCGGAGATTCGCAAGTGGCTCGGCGAGGTGGTCGGCAAGGAAGGCGAAACGCTGGATCGGCATGATCGCTGGCTTTGCATGATGTATCCACGACTGGTGTTACTCAGAAAGTTCTTGCGAGAAGACGACGACGTCATTTGGATTTCCATTGATGACGCGGCAGTCAGTCTGATGCGCTTACTGATGGACGAAATTTTCGGGGCTGGAAGATTCATTGCCTGCAATGTTTGGCAAAAACGCTACTCACGAGAAAATCGCGAAGCAATTGGGGATGTGCACGAATACTTGCTGGTTTATGCGATGAGCCCAACGAAATTCAAGGCAACTCGCAACAAGGTCCCAATTGACGAAAAACAAGCGAAAGTTTACCGGAATCCCAATAATGACCCGAAAGGAAGGTGGCGCCCTATTCCGATGACGGCACAAGCCGGCCACGCAACTCCAGATCAGTTTTATGAAATAACAGCACCAACAGGGAAAAAGTTCAAACCTGCGGCAGGTAGGTGTTGGGGGTTGGCTCAAGCAACTTTTGAGAGACTTCGAGCTGAGGGGCGTATTTACTTCGGCAAGAACGGTAATTCCCAGCCAAATGTAATCCGCTATTTAACGGAAGTAGACGGAGTGGTGCCTTGGACCTGGTGGCCTCACGACGAAGTCGGGAACACCGATGAAGCAACCAAAGATTTAATGTCGGTATTCGGGGGAACGAGTCCGTTTAACACCACACCAAAGCCGGCACGACTGATTCAGCGTGTCATACAGATTTCAACCAACCCTGGGGATTTGATTCTTGATAGCTTTGCCGGTTCCGGAACTACCGGCCATGCGCTGCTAAAGCAAAACGCCGAGGATGGAGAGACTTCTCGCCAATTCATACTCGTGGAGATGGATGATGAGATTGCGCGAAGTGTGACCGCCGAGCGCGTCAAGCGCATTGCCTCTGGCTATACCAACACCAAAGGTAACGCCATCGAAGGCCTCGGCGGCGGCTTCCAGTTCTGCCGCCTCTCCGCTGAACCGCTGTTTGATGCCGAAGGCCAGATTCGCCGCGACGTCGGCTTTGCGCAACTGGCGGAATTCGTCTGGTTTGCCGAAACAGGTACGGGCCTGTCACCAGCAAAACGCGGCAAGGCCGACAGCCCTCTGCTGGGCGTGCATGAAGGCCGCGCCATCTACCTGCTCTACAACGGCATCCTCAAGGATAAATCCGTGAGCGGTGGCAACGTGCTCACCGGACCGGTGTTCGATGTGCTGCCCAGATTCGCCGGCCCCAAAGTGATGTACGCCGCCGCCAACCGCATGGGCGCCCGCGCCGCACGCGAAGGCATCACCTTCAAGCAAACCCCTTACGCGCTGGAGGTGTGAAGGTGTCGGAGGAATCGAAAGTCATCATCATTGCCGGACCCAATGGCGCGGGCAAAACCACATTTGCCCGCGAATTTCTGCCCAACGAGGCGGGCTGCCCGATCTTTGTCAATGCAGATTTGATCGCCGCTGGACTGGCGCCCTTCGCGCCGGAATCAGCAGCGGTACCAGCCGGGCGGGTGATGTTGGGCGAGTTGGGGCGCCACTTTGCCGCGCGCCATAGCTTTGGCTTTGAAACTACTCTTTCCGGTCGAGCGTATCTGCGCCATATTCACGAATGGCAGACGGCCGGTTACCGGGTGAAGTTAATTTTCCTGCAACTCAACGACGTGGATGAGGCTATCGCCCGTGTCGCCCAACGTGTTCGCCAAGGCGGTCACGACATTCCTGAAGCCACCATCCGCCGACGCTTCAACGGCGGGCGAAAAAATTTTACTGCCCTTTATGCGCCGCTGGTTGATGCCTGGGCCTTGTATGACAATTCTGGCTCACAGCCAGCGCTACTGGACTGGAGTGAAAAACCATGAACAAACAGCCCATCGAAACCGCAAATGACAGCGATATACGTCTATCATCACAGGCCCTGCGGCGCGCCGCACAACGTGCCCGCGAGTTGGCTGCACAGACATGCACCGCCATCGTGGTCAGCCATGATGGCGTGATCGAGCACATCCGTCCTCAGCCAGAACCTGCAATGTCGTCTGTTCAAGAACCATCACCACCCTATGGTGACAAAGCATGAGCACCTTCTCGCCGAAAATTTATCAACAACAAGTTCTTTTATACTTCCTATACTCAACAAATTCGTAGGTAACGACACATTATGATAATGGTACAGAGCACATTTCAGCTTAAGCAGCACACCCGGTCCGATGTGCTGGCGTTGATGCAGGATATGACTTCTGAGTCACGCAAGGAACCCGGCTGCCTCAGCTACGAGTATTTTGTTGGCCTTAATGACAACTGCCAGATCGTGTTGGTGCAGGAGTGGGAATCACCGGAAACCTTGCAACAACATTATCAGACTGCGCACATGGAAAAATTTGTCGAGAAGCTGGGTCATTATCTCGACGTGCCTATTGTCACACGCAGCTACGCGTTGCATGATGAAAATGAAGTTCCGATAACAGTAGCGTCCGTGATGGCTGATTGGTCACACGAAACCATTCACTGAGCCAGGCACAGAACTTCGAAATGCGTGGCAGCATCATGCACGGGTTCAAAGTTGTATTCCGCCTGGTCTCCCTAATCAGCTTTTGTCCAGATAGGCGGCTCACTAACTTCACTTAACTTTTACCTCCATATAGAAGAACGAAGGGTAGTAACGGCAACACATAACAATCAATAGGTTACGATTGTTAAATTGCATCCAAAATTGAACCATTGACTCTGCATGTTTGCATCGAATATTGACCCATGCATAATGCTGTGAAGCCGCGAATCTACTAGACCTGCCCGGGTTAACTATCGCCGCAAACCCTGGGTCAGATTTGAGTACAAATCAACACACAGGCTCCCTGGCGAAAGCGCTCCATGCGGAACAAATAGAAATAACACAGCGTTGCCGACATCCAACTGATGTAGAGCGTCCATAAATCATGAGAGATGAAATGGGCGCCGCGCAGCTGTTGCGCGATGCCGAATACTACCCCTAGCGCCAACACGCCCCCTAATACTTCAAAGCGCCATCGTGGCCAAAAGTGGCGTGCCAGAAAAAATAGGCCTAGCCAACAGTAAGCACCGCTGGCATGACCGGCGGGGAAGCAGGCCCCTGGGCTCTGCCCCGCAAGGCGCTCATCGAACAAGCTGAGATAGGCTTTCTCACCACCATAGCGCGCCAAGTCCCAAGGGCAGTCCAAAGCGCTGACCTCCTTCATCAAGTTCACAATCGCCACAGTTATCAAGGCAGACACCAATACGTAGTACAGGCCCTTGCGATATAAGCGCACGGCTTGGCTAAGATGGCTTAGGGCTATGGCGAATAGCAGCGTAAGCAACGCCACCCCCACAACGTTGCGGCCTTGATCATGAATCAAGCCGCTCGTCAGCCATGCGTCCTGTAAGCGCCAAGTCCCGCCCTGCCAGCCATAGAGCACGTCGCCTAGCAGCAAATCGCCGCGGCCAGATATTAGCAAGACATTGCCGAGGACAAATGCGGCAGTAGGGAAAAGAATGAAGGATCGAAAATCGCGTGTCATACCGGCTTGTCTCGTGTTCGGGTAGGCTGATTAATGAGAATTGAGGATAAAGCGCCTGGCTTAAGTCTGTCTTAAGACTTGGCGAGCAGACTAAGTACCGTAACTCCTACCGGTGTATGTAATGAGAGCTGTTATATGCCTGACCTGACATCACGGACAACGTCTGCTTTATTCAAGGCGAAGAGCAGCTCCACGGTTATTCTGCTGGCTGCCCTGACTTTTACGCTGGGCTATAACTACGCATTCTTTCACAATGTGTTCGAGCGCTACCCTGGGCCGGGAAATCTCGCTTTCTTTATTTCACTCGCGGTGCTTCTGGTCAGCTCTATTGCCTTATTTCTTGGTTTAGCGCTCAATAAGTTTACGTTCAAACCTATTCTAATGCTTCTGTTCCCGGCAGCCGCACTCGCAAGTTATTTTATGAATAGCTATAACGTGGTTATCGACTCGTCGATGATCGAAAACTCTGTCATGACAGACTCCCGTGAGGTCTACGATCTTATCAGCCTGCGCCTCGTGATCTACTTAGTAATTTCTAGGATTGCTGCCGGCTTATCTCGTCTATCGAATTCCCGTTAGCTGCAAGACCCCTTCCAAAGCGCTTCTAAGTCGGTTGAAGTTTCTTGGCGTAATGCTCGTCCTCATCGTCGGCAATATGTTGCTGATGTCGGAGCAATACGCCAGTTTTATTCGCGAGCAGAAAGAGCTGCGTTACTACATGAATCCACTGACCTTCATCTACTCCTCCGGTAAGTATGTAGATAGTCTCTTGCGTGTTGCTAGCACCGGGCCGCGCGTGCCCATCGGAGAGGATGCCTACATCACCCATAATGGCGAGGCCCGCAAACTCGTCGTGCTGGTGGTCGGCGAGGCCACGCGCGCCGATCATTGGTCGCTCAACGGCTACGAGCGCCAGACTAATCGTGCATTGTCTGAGCATAACATTGTAAACCTGCCCGAGGTCAGTTCCTGTGCCACTTCGACGGCGTTCTCACTGCCCTGTATGTTCTCAGAGATCCCCTTCGAAGACTTTCGCCTGAGCGACGCGAAGGCCCATGAGAATGTGTTGGATGTGCTGCAAAGGGCTGGGGTAAACGTGCTATGGCGCGATAATAATTCCGACTCGAAGGGTGTCGCCCAGGCGATCGCGTTCGAAGATTTTCGAAGTCCCGCTATCAATCCCGTGTGCGATGTCGAATGTCGAGATGTGGGGATGCTCAGTGGTCTAGATAACTATATTGCTAGCCACCCCGAAGGCGATATCGTGATCGTTTTACATCAAATGGGCAACCACGGGCCCGCCTACTACAAGCGTTATCCGAAGGAGTATGAGTTCTATACGCCAGTGTGTGAGACCAATCAAATCGAGAACTGCAGCCGTGAACAGATCAACAATGCCTATGATAATGCTTTGGCCTACAGCGATTTCTTTCTCGCGAGTGTCATCGACTTTCTGCAGCCCTTACAGAATGAATTCTCAACCGCAATGCTCTACATGGCAGACCATGGGGAGTCATTAGGTGAACTCGGTCTCTATCTGCATGGCCTGCCCTACGCTATAGCGCCAGAGGCTCAGACTCATGTCGCGGCAGCGATGTGGCTAGGGGATGATCTAACGGAGGAGGTACGCCAAGAGCTGGCACTGCGGGCGCAGCAGGAACTCTCACACGATAATTACTTTCATACCGTGTTAGGGATGCTGAACGTCAATACCAAAATTTACAACCCGGAACTCGATATCCTGGCGTCCGTCAAATTGTAAGGGCGGCACGCGTAGCCTCGTTGATCGCACGCTTTGCATCGAGTTCGGCGGCGGCATTCGCACCGCCGATTAACTGACAGGGCATCTCCAGGACAGACATTAATTCTTGTAGGGGGGGGCCTGTCTGGCGCAGATCACGATATTGTCCAAGGTTAGCAAGCGCGGCTTGCCATTGACTGTGAGATGCAGTCCCTTGTCATCGATTCGCAGAGTGTCGCGCCGGCCATTTATCTTAAGGCCAGAACCGATGTCATCGGTCAGGCAGTGGGCTGGGGAGTTGAGCAGAACAATCGCTACACTGCAGTCGATTATCACCAGCCTGACGATGAACTGACGGAGGCATGGGTTTTTGATGGCATGGTGGAGGATGTCAGAATGAATTTCCTGGCAGGTCTGATAATCGCCAATGAAGCGCGACTGCCTGCATGGAATGAGGGCGATGAATTCGAGGCGGCACGGCTGCAAGCATTAGAGCAACTTAAACAGTAATCAGACCTCTCCCTGCCTCGCGGCCTGAGCAATATGCTCAGCGGCTCGAAAGGCCAGCGCCATGATGGTCATGGTTGGCTGGCCCCGGCTGGACGATACCAGGCTGCTGCCATCACAGATAAACAGATTCGGCACGTCGTGGGAGCGATGAAATTTATCGACCACGGAGGTTGCCGGATCATTACCCATCCGGCAGGTGCCAAGCAGATGCACAGATCCATTCTGACTTTCCGGTGAGGCGCCCCACATCTTTGTTGCACCGGCGGCTTCCAGCAGTTCCATGGATCTTGCCAGGAAGAATTTCATTGTGGAAATATCGTCCGGGTGATCCGAGTAGGTGGTTCTTAATGCCGGTCGGCCCCACTTATCACGTAAGGTGGGGTCCAGTGTCACATTATTAGTGGAGAGCGGCAGCGATGTGGTATGCCCGACAAAAGCCGCCGTGTGCGTGAAGTTTTCGCGCAATGATTTTTTGTAGGCAGCACCCCAGCTGGGAGCATCGGGCGCAGACCCGCCGAGTGCGGAAGCCATCGGCGTGCCATCGGAAGGGCAGCGACCGTCAATACCACCGCCACCGTAAAAACCCAGCGCCGGGTCGAGGCTGTAGAAATCATGAATTACGCGGGTTGCTGGAACACTTTTGTAAGCATTGACCGGTTCATCGAACACGCCAACTGCCCATGAGTAACCATTGAACATCAGATTTTTGCCGACCATGCCGCTGGAGTTGCTAAGCCCGTCCGGATAACGGTTCGAGGCCGAAAGGAACAGCAGTCGCGGCGTTTCGGCGCCGTTGGCGCTCAGTATCACTGCCTTGGCAGATTGCGCTTGTTCAACGCCTTCGGCATCCCAGTAGATCACTTCATTGGCCCGCCCGCTGGCATCGGTATTTACCTTTGCTACGGTGCAGCCAGTTCGCAATTCGCAATTGCCGCTGGCCAGCGCCTGCGGAATCATGGTTACCGCTGATGAGGATTTGGCTGAGACCTCGCAGCCATAGCCATTGCAAAAGCCGCAATGGACGCAGGCAGGACGACCATTGAAAGGTTTGGACAAAATTGCCAGCGGTGACGGATAAGGCTGGTAACCCAGTATTTTCCCGGCACGCTCCAGCAGCACATCTGAGGATTTCGGGGGCATCGGCGGACACGGGTAATCGCGCGAGCGGGGCGGATCCCAGGGACCCTGCAGACCCGATACACCAATCTCCCAATCTACTTTGGTGTAATAGGGTTCAAGCTCAGCATAGGTGATGGGCCAGTCGGCAAAGTTAGTGCCGGCAATCGGGCCGAGCAGGCTGCGCTCGATAAAATCGACTTCACGCAGGCGCCAGAAATTGCCGGAAAAATGCACGCTGCTGCCGCCGACATTATGGGCATACCCGAGCGCAACCCGTTCGGTAACCTGGGCAGTCTCATTCTCAGTGCGGCGAAAGGTCTGCGGATGACCGTGGCGGCCACCCCAGGTCAGTGCTTCGTTGTGCCGATAAGACCATTCATCGTGACGGAAGTCCCCAGGCTGAAGATGCGGGCCCTGTTCCAGAACCACGGTTGAGAATCCCGCCATTGACAGCTCACGGGCAATAATGCCGCCGGCAGCACCGGAACCCACAATCACAAAATCAACAGCTTCCCTGGTTGGATAGGCAGCCATGTTTATGCTCCTTTTTCCGCGTAATCGGCATCATAGAAACCAAACGGTGGGCTCCACACATGGCGGTCTTCAAAACCGATCAACTCCCAGCCGATGGCATCGCGGTTGCCGCCGTAGCTGGGCAGCGCAAACATGCCCGCAATGGTCAGGTAGCGCAGGGTGCCAAAAAATTCAGAATCCTCAATGCGGCTGAGCAGAGCGTCCTGCTGCGCTGCATCAAGCTGATGAAATACTCCATTCCCGTAGGCGCTGACTGCGCTGGCCTGCAGTTTCAGCAAACCCGCTCGGAGAACTGCAAGTATCGGCTGTCGGCTGTCGTCAAGCACATTGTCGATGAAGTAAATGACGCCGGCTTCAGTGGCGCCGGGAGAGTCGTCGGTGGGGATGATTCGGGCGGCAATCGCTTCAAACTCGGCAGCTTCGTCTGGATTCAAATGCTGCAGTGCCAGCTGGGACAGCCGAGCACTACTGCCGCGCTCACAGGCGCTGAGAATTATCGGCAAGGACAGGACCAGACAGGAATTACGAACTGAGGTTTTTAGAAAATTCCGACGGGAAATATTTTGCAGTTCCATCGCCACTACCTTCCTGCAATAGTAAGAATGGCAAAGGTATGCCAATAAATTTCAATTAGCAATTACAAAAAATACCAGAATAGTAAACCCTGCGGTCAGTATTGCGCGGTCACCCTCAGAGCGCTCATAGAGTTACTCACAGGTTCCCTAAAGTCCGAACACCAGAATGATCGCCCGGATCCCCAGCATGATGGTGACTGCAAAAATGACCAGGCCACAAAAATTCTGGAAATGACTGTTTACATGAGCGCCGAGCACGGCTTTTCGGTTCATGATCCAAAGAATAATGCCGACCACAATCGGCAGTGCAATCCCATTGGCGATCTGTGCAAATTGAATGATTTCAATCGGACTGATTCCGAGCGAAGAGAAGACCACACCCAGCGCCAGCACCAGCATCCACACTATTCTGAAATTCCGACTTTTTAAATTGCCATCCCAGCCCAGACAGCCATTGGCTACATACGCTGCCGCCAGCGGTGCGGTGATTGCCGAGGTGATGCCAGCGGCAAACAGACCAATGCTCAGAAAATATCGGGCAAAACTGCCGAATAAAGGTTCCAGGCCGCGCGCCAGATCCGCTGCGCTGGCGATAGTTTCCGTATTGGCAGAGGCCGCTGAAATGATAATTGCAATCGACACCAGGCCTCCCAGCGCAACTGCAATTACGGTGTCTTTGCGAGCATGATGCAGATCAGCCTGGGTTTGCCATTTTTCTTTGACCAGAGAGGCATGCAGAAACAGATTGTAGGGAACCACGGTGGTGCCAATAAGGCCAACCACGGTGAGCAGGCTGGCATCGCTGAGCGAGGGCACAAACAGGCCTTTGAACATCGCAGACAGATCGGGGCGGGTCATCATGGCGGTGGTCACGAAGGCCAGACTCATCAGCACCACCAGCGAGACCAGGGCGCGTTCCAGTATTTTATAGTTGCCGATATACAGCAGAACGAAGGCTGCTGCTCCAATCAGCAGACTGAGGAATCGTGATGCTCCTGGATTGGAATCGGCCAGCAGCGTTTCCAGGCCCAATCTGCCGCCACTGATATTGCCCGCTTCATAAGCCGCATTACCAACAACAATTGCCGCCATGATCAAGGTCAGTACGATGCCTTTAACCAGCGGCTGGGTCAGCTCCTGGCGGATTACGTCAGCCAGCCCTTTCTGAGTAATGATGCCAATGCGGGCGGACATTTCCTGCAGCACGATAGTGGCGATGGTAGACAGCACCATCGCCCATAACAGGTCATAGCCAAAGCGCACGCCGGCAATGGTGCACACCGTTACTGTGCCAGGGCCGATGAAGGCGGCCGCCACCAGCGCGCCGGGGCCGGAGTTCTTCAGCCAGTCAGACATGAGAGCTGTGCTGATCTGTATTCGATGCGTTTATCAATATCGCGAATCCCTGTTGAGCTGTCAGCAATTTATCCAGCGCCGATTTTGACTCGATAGCTTATACTGACGCCCATGAATCTGCCATGGAACAGAAAATTTTACCGTCGCCCTGCAATATTCTCTTCCGCAACCTGGATTACTTATCATGTTCAAACCCGTCCTCTTTTTGCTGATGCTGTGCGCGCTTGTGAGCTGTAACGGCCAGTCCGTACAAGCTCCCGTTCCCGTTCCCGGCGTCGCGCTCGAACTTGCGCAGCAGCGTGCCGCTACCTTGTCAGATATTCACTACAAGTTGCATTTCGATTTGCCGGCGTCTGCTGATGCAGCGGTGACTGGCCGCATTGAGGCGCGCTTTGCACTGCAGGCCGTCAATGAAGCACTGGTCCTGGATTTCCGTGCGCCTGCCGACCATGTCCTCGCGGTCCTGTTCGATGGCCGCGCAGTGGAATTCTCGGTCCCCCAGGATCATATTGTCATTCCTGCTGATGCGCTTAGCGTGGGAGAGCACACGGTCACGATTGAATTTCTCAGCACCGACTCCGCGTTGAATCGACAGAGTGAATTCATGTATGCGCTGTTTGTGCCGGATCGTGCGTCTACCGCATTCCCGGTGTTCGAGCAGCCGGACCTTAAAGCAAGATTCAGTCTGTCATTAAATGTGCCTGCGGCATGGCAGGCATTATCCAATGGTGAACTGATCAGCCGCGAGCCAATCAGTGGCACGCGACACTTGTTGAATTTCTCCGAAACTCTGCCGATCAGCACCTATCTGTTTGCGTTTGCAGCGGGCGAACTGCAGGTGGAATCCGCCGAACGTAATGGACGGACCTTCACGATGTACCATCGCGAAACTGATGCCGATAAACTGCAGCGCAACCGCGATGCAATCTTCGATCTGCATGCAACCGCGCTGGAATGGTTGGAGGAATACACCGGCATTCCCTATCCTTTTGGGAAGTTCGCATTCTTTGCCGTGCCGGCATTCCAGTTTGGCGGTATGGAGCATCCTGGCGCTATCTGGTATCGCGCTGAAACGCTGTTCCTTGATCCGACCGCGTCGCGCACTCAGGACCTGGGCCGGGCGAGTCTGATTGCCCATGAAACTGCGCATATGTGGTTCGGTGATCTGGTCACCATGCGCTGGTTTAATGATGTCTGGATGAAAGAAGTATTTGCGAATTTTATGGCCGCGAAAATTGCCGGTCCGGCATTTCCTGATCTGAATCTGCAACTGCGATTTTTTCAGGCTCATCATCCAACCGCCTACGCTGTTGACCGAACGGCGGGCGCCAATCCAATCCGCCAGCCGCTGGATAATCTGCGCCAGGCCGGTTCCTTATACGGCGCTATCATTTATCAAAAGGCGCCGGTGGTCATGCAGCAGTTGGAGGCGCTGCTGGGTGAGGCAGTTTTGCAGGAAGGCCTGCGTACTTATCTGGAAAAATTCCAGTACGCCAATGCCACCTGGCCGGATTTGATCGATATTCTCGATGTGCTCACTGCAGATGATCTTGCAGGCTGGAGCCAGGTCTGGGTGAACGAGCCGGGTCGCCCACGCATACAGACAAAGTGGACGGAAATCGGCATTGTCATTACTCAGCAGGATGATGTTGAGCAGCGCGGACTGCTGTGGACTCAGCCGGTGGTGGTAGCAACGGGATTTAACGGCGTGGTAACTGAGCATCAGTTGTTACTTCAGGATGCAGAAGCGCTGTTGCCGCTGGGCAGCCCTGAACGTCCTGATTTTATTCTTGCCGGTGCCGATGGCATTGGTTATGCACGTTTCGTTCTTGATGCACAGAGTCGGGGCTGGCTATTGGGAAATGTGCAGACACTCGCTAACCCTGTGCATCGTGCCGTAGCGTGGCAGACGCTCTGGGAAGAAGTGCTGGAAGGCTCGCTGGATGCGCTGGCATTCGTGAATGCCACGGTGCTGGCGGTCGCGCAGGAAGATGAACAGCTGGTCGCTCAGCAGGTGCTTGGTCTGCTGCGCAATGCCTGGTGGCAGTATCTGGATGCAGGCGTGCGCCAGCAGTTGGCGGCAGAGCTTGAAGCAACCTTATGGCAGGCATTGGACCGCGCACCAACGGCGGGACGCAAGGGGCCGTATTTCAACGCCATTGTTGCGCTCACCCAATCTGCAGCGGGTGTTGCTCGTCTTGAAAAAATCTGGCGCATGCATGAAACCCCAGCGGGTCTGCCGCTCGAAGAACAGCAGTACATTGCGCTGGCCGAGGCTCTGGCACTGCATGAGCTTGCTGATGCGCAACTGATTCTTGATGAGCAGGCGCTGCGCATAAAAAACCCGGACCGTCTGGCCAGATTTAATTTTGTGCGCCCTGCATTCAGCGCCGATGTCGCGGTACGTGAAGCATTTTTCAGATCCTTCAGTGAGGTGACTAACCGTCGTCAGGAATCCTGGGTGCTTGATGCGATGGCTGCGATACATCATCCCTCACGCGCCGATGTTTGCCTGCCGCTGATCAGGCCAAGTCTGGATCTGGTAGAGGAAATTCAGCAGACCGGAGACATTTTTTTCCCGCTGCGCTGGCTCAGCGCCACCCTGGGTGGACATCAATCTCCCGAAGCTGCAGCTATCGTCCAGCAGTATTTGAATGAGCGTGCTGATTTGCCAGCGCATATACGTGCGAAGGTGTTACAGGCAGCGGATGATTTATTTCGCTCGGCAGCGTTAAGTGTTGCTCCTGAAACCGTTGAGTAATACACACAATTTTAGAAGGTTTGCATGAAGATTTATGTAGCTTATACCGGTGGCACCATCGTGATGGCCTCATCCAAAAGTGGATACCTGCCGGATGCCGCATTTGGGGATACCATTATTGCGCGTCTGATCGCTCATCAACCTGAGCATCAGTATCAGGTGCAATGTTATGAAAACCTAAAAGACAGCTCTAACGCGACGCCGGTTGACTGGCAGATGATCGGTAATGATATCCGCAGCAGGTGGCAGGAGTTCGATGCTTTTTTAATTCTGCATGGCACCGATACCATGGCCTATACCTCATCGGCGCTGGCTTTCATGTTCCAGAACAGTCGCAAACCGATTGTGGTCACTGGCTCGCAGATCCCGCTGATTAAGAGCCGTAACGACGCCCTCACTAATGTCTTTGGTGCTGTCGATGCGCTGACTCAGGGTCCGCCCGGCGTATTCCTGTATTTTGGCGGGCTGCTGCTGGAAGGCGCACGTGCCCGCAAGGTTAACACCAACGATCTGCAGGCCTTTCAGTCGCCCAACTGCGCTGCCAGAGGTAATCTTGGCGTTGAGTGGAAATGGCGAAAAGTGCAGGCGGTGGATGCCCCTGAATTAATTCAAATACCTGTGATGGAATCTGGTGCGGTTACGTTGATGCTGCTGTTTCCTGGCGTTCAGACTGAACACTGGCAGAGCCTGCTTGGCCCACAGGTGAAAGGTGCCGTGTTGCTTTCTTATGGCACAGGGAATGGACCCGATCAGAATCAGGCGTTGCTGGATCTGCTGAAGCAGGCTACGGACAGAGGAATTGTGATCGTCAATGTCAGCCAGTGTGGAGCCGGGGCCGTGAATACCGGAGCCTATGCCGCCGGCTCAGCGCTGGTGAAAGCAGGACTGACGTCAGGCGTGGATATGACCTTTGAAGCTGCTTTTGTGAAGTTGCATTTCTTGATCGGTCTGGGCAAAACACCTGCGGAAATCCGTCAGGTGTTTGCCGAGCCTCTGGCCTTTGAGAATCAGTCTTTCATCGCTTCGTAGACAACCCGCTGGGCTGTATTGTTATCGAAGGGTGCGCCGCGCGGTCCGCCGCGTTTTTGTTCCATATAGATCATGTAGAAATCGTTTTCACGATCAACCAGGAACAGAGTGCCGCCAATACCGCGCCAGCCAAAGTTGTGTGGACCATCGGCATTATTGCCTTCGGCCGGCTGCAGATGGAAACCCATGCTCCAGTCACCCGTGTTACCGTAGAAAAAGTATTCGCGCGAGACATCGGTGCCGATGCGCTTCTCTGTCATCAGATCCAGCGTCGCTTCGTCGATAATGCGCTTACCGCGATATTCACCGCCATTGAGCAGCATATTGGCAAAGCGCGCATAGTCTTCAGTCGTGGAGTTCAATCCACCCCCTGCCGAAAGCATCGGTTTAATTACCGTGTTGTCGGCCATCTCACCATGGATCGGCTCAGCTATGCGTGACGCTTTCGCTGCGGGCACATAGAACGTCGTCTCGTCCATGCCCAGTGGCTCGAAGATGCGCTCATTGAGAATCGCATCCAGGGGTTTTCCAGCGGCGACTTCCAGTACCGCACCGAGTACATCAGTGGAATGGCCGTAATGCCAGGCCGTACCCGGTTCAAAATAAAGGGGCAGTTTGCCCAGGCGCTGTGCAGTTTCCAGTGCGCTGATACTGCCATCACTGGGAATCTGCTGCTGGTACATTTTGCCGAGAGCGGTATCTGGCGAGAAAATTGCCTGGATCAGGCCGGACTTTTGGGTCAGCAGGTGCTCCACGGTCATTACGGTCGGAGCAGGGCTGACGGCACTGGTTTCCTGATCGATCACCTGCATGTCGGCAAATTCAGGGATATATTTGCTAACGGGATCTTCCACGCGCAGCAGTCCATCTTCAACCATCGACATGGCGGCAACGCTGACAATCGGCTTGGTCATTGAATAGATACGGAAAATGGTTTGTTCATCGATGGGTGTTGCATCATTGGGGCCCTGTGCCCCCGCTGTCAGCAGCAGGCCGGCGCCGTCATTATTACCAACCATCAGCAGCGCACCGGCAATATGCTTACCGTCTACAGCGGCCTGCATCTGTGCGTGAATCGCGTCCATTTCCTGCTGGTCGATACCGAATTTGCCCGCCTCGATCATCTTGATGGAGCTGTCGTCGGCTGCGAAGCTGCTCAGCGAAATCAGCGCTAACAGTGTTGCTGCAGTGGATCTGAGCAAAAGCTGGTTCAGCGCAAGCGATTTCATACCAAAGGGCTTCATGCCAAAAGGTTTCATAAGCGCATCCTCGAAAATTTGCCGGAATGTTCAATTCTTGAGCTGGAATAGTAACTTAAAATCTGATGCTGGCGCATTGGGATTTTCTTGCTTATTTGTGCAATATTAAAGTTGAACCCCATTTATTCATGCCCTGACCCCATTTATTCAAGGAACTCTGCCCACTGGCACCATCACTTCATTGCGACGCATAAAGGGCGGCATGAACGGCGGATTGTAAACAGCGCTAAGCACGTCTGCCTCCGGCGTGATGCCCGCCCGCGCAAGTGCTTCCAGCAACTCAGTTTTGTGCTTTTCGTAGTTGCGTTCAGACCAGCGGCCGGAATAGCGGATTACCGCCATTAACTGCCCCGGAACTTCGCGAATGCTGATTTGAGGATTGGACGGTTCAGGCACTGTCCCCATCGTGTATTCAGAAGGCACGATGAAGGCGACTGACCAGCCGGCAGCAGTAGCCTGCTGCTGCACCGGTGCGGTCATTGCGATCTTTTCATTAACACTGGTCTGTTGAACCGGCGCTGTCATGGCGATTTTGCTTTGTGTAGTATTTTCCCCGGAAATATATTTAAACAGCCGTCGGAAGCCCTCGTTGGCTGCATCGTTGTACTCCATGGACATATCGAGCACCGTTTCCGCGATCAGATACGGCGCATATTGTCGATACTCGACACCATCCACATTCGCTGGTACGGAATAATCAGGTTCTTCAACAGCCATGGCAGCGCTTCCTGCAAACAGTGATAACAACAAACCGGTTCCGACTATCTTCGCTGAAATTGACATGGGACAGGACTCCTTATCCTGAAAGAAACGATATTCCAATAGATAGCCATAAGCAATAAGGGTCTCGGTCTTGCCCTGGGTTTCGCCTTAAAAGACATCATCTCAAACTTGGTCAGCGGCATTCTGATTCTGACTCTAAGTCCCTTTCGTCTGGGAGATCAGATCGTCGTCCGTGACACGGAAGGCACGGTCGAAAGGATTCAGCTGCGCGCTAATGAAACCCGCACTTATGACGGTGTCCCGGTACTGGTGCCTGACTCTGAAGTGTTCACCTCCAGAGTGACCAACAACACAGCCTCGCCTTTGCGCAGAGGCAATGTTGCAATTCATCTTGCCTGTAACGTGGATCTGTCCACGGTGTTCAAAGTTCTTTGTCAGTCTGCGCAGCAGGCGACTGGTGTGCTTGCCGAGCCTCGGGTGAGTGTTCTTGTTCGTGAGCTTGACCAGAGTAGTATTTGTCTGCAGATGCGTTTCTGGACCGACTCCCGGCGAGCGGATTTCCTTGATACCGCCTCTGCGGTGCAGGCCGCTGTGGTCGAAGCGTTGAGGAACGCCGGGGTCTCATTACCTGATCCGGGACAACGTTCGGTCAGATTACTGTCTGATCGTCAAACTGACGCAGATCAACCCGCTTCTTCAGCATGAGTGCAATATTCAGGGGGATCTGCGTCTCTATTAATAGAGCAGCTGTCTTAAAAAGAGACAAATTCACGAGCTAACCCACGACTATTCAAGCTGATTTTTTTCAAGCTGATTCAAGGAGCCGTTATGAATATTCTGAAACTGCTAACGCTGACAACAATCTTATCCACGCCGGTACTTGCGGTTGCGCAACCTCCTGACCATGCACAAGGGCAGCAGGCAAGACAGGCGCAAGGCACGATGATGAATGAACACAGTGGGCAAATGCGAGAGCAAATGCAGGAAATGCAAGCGCTGATGCAAAGAGCCCGCCAGGAGCAGGACCCGGATCGCCGCAAGGCGCTTATGCAGGAGCATATGGAGCAAATGCGCGATGGCATGCGCATGATGGGCGGTGATATGGCGGGGAGCCCTCAGACTCAGGGCCAGACTCAAGCTCAGGGCCAGACTCAAGCGCAGGCACAAACGCGTGCGCCCGACATGTCTCCTGAAGAGCGCATGGAAATGATGCAGGAGCGGATGGGCATGATGCAGATGATGATGAATCAGATGATGGAGCACATGGCCGAAAGTAACGAGCTCGAGCAGTAGCAGTTAATCCGCCTGCAAGCATGCAGCGCCAGAGCGAATATAGCCGCAGACTGGGTGCACCCGGCAGAGTAGAACTATGATAAGACTTGATGGTAAACGAGTGCTGGTCGTTGACGATAATGCCGATGCGGCTGACAGCCTTGGAATGTTAGTGAGTTTGCTCGGAGCCGAAGTGCGCACGGTTTATGACAGCCCCGCCGCCCAGCAGCTGTTTGAAGAATTTCACCCGGATCTGGTCTTGCTTGATATCGGCATGCCGGTGATGGACGGTTATGAGGTGGCCAGAAGAATCCGCAAAAGCGTTAATGTGGCCAATGATACACGGCTGGTTGCAGTCACCGGGCTGGCGAAAGATGAATTCCGCCGCAGCGCCCTGGCGGCAGGATTTGATGATCATTTGCTTAAACCCGTAGCGATGGTCGATCTGGAACGGATTGTCTGGTCGCTGGGGATTAATTAGTCCAGCGACGGGTGATCAGTGCGGCCTCCTCAGCAAGACTCAATGCCTGGCCTGCCATCATTGTGTCCAGCGTGCTGTCGAGCAGCGCTGCGCCACTGGCCAGACTGTATTCAGCCTGATGATAAACTGTTGAGGTCTGCGCCGTGGCGATCAACTCCCATGCCCCATCGACACGGCAGGCTACGTTCTCAGAGACGGTGCCAGCGGATTGCAGCGCAAACTGCCGGCAGTAAGCATCCTGCTGATCAAGGAAACTGAAGCGGTTTACCAACTGCGTATCAGCAGTCACTGTCAAAGATGTGCCGCTGGGTGCAGTCTCAAGGTAGGAGGCAAGACGCTGCCAGTCCGGATCTGCTGATTCCGCAGGAGAGCCGCCAGGAGAGTCACCTGGAATTAAATAGCCGAACCCCAGACCCAGCAGTAAAGCTACACTCGCGGCCAGCGCGGCATGCTCAGTAATCTGCTGATGCGTACGCCGCCACCAAGAGATATCAACCACTTTATTGGTTTTGAGCAAGTGGGTAATTGAATCCGGAATTGGCACAGAATCCATTGTGCTGGCATGCGCTCTGACCAGTTCATCGGTAACGGCCAATTCGGCGAGACGATCAGCCAGCGCGAGATCAACGCTCAGTGCTTCGCGAATCCGGGTCATTTCCTGGTCGGACAACTCCTGATCGAGAAATGCCGATAATTGTTCATCAGAAATTTTCATCATTAAACCCCGCTGGCTGCCGCATTCAATCGACTGGTTAAATTAACTCTTGCCCGTGCAAGACGGCTCATCACCGTGCCAAGCGGAATATCGAGCGCTTCCGCCACATTTTTATAAGAGAGTCCATGTACGGCAACCATGCTGAGCACCATATGCTGGTCGTCTGGCAGTTCCTGCATGGCCTGGTTAACCTCATCAAGCTCCATCTGCTTGTGCATATGCCTTTCGCCATCAAACTGCGTGTGTTCCTGCAGTTCAGTCACCTGCACTGCATTCTGACGGGTTTTCTGGGCTCTGAATTCATCTATCCACAGATTCCGACACACCCGGAATGCCCACTTAATAAGCTCTACATCCTCTGGCACACCTTTGACCAGAATACGTTCTACAGTCGCCTGCAGTAGGTCATCCGCATCGTGCACTGAATTAGTCAGTGAGTATGAAAAGCGCCTGAGCGCAGGCAGCAGCTTGGTCAGCTCATCTTTCATTGACAGATGTTTCTCCTTCTATTACCAGGTTGACGGATGTTAAAGTAATTTATTCCACGATTGCTGGATTATTTTTCATACCCACACGTCATCACAGTGAATCTTCTTATAAAGACAGGTAAGCAATGAAACGCCGGTATTTACTATCCATAAGCCTTGCGGGCTCTATTGTGCTGCCATTGCTGGTTGAAGCGGCAGTTCCTGCCGGAGCACCTGATGTTACACAGCGCGTTGATGCGGTGATCGAGCGGCAGGTCGAACGCGCTCAGCGTCAGGCTGAACAACGTGTGCCACAGGTCCTTGATCAGGCGCAGGAGCGGGTCGCGGAGCAGGCCCGGCAAAAAGTCACAGAACAAATCCAGGAACGAACTACCGGCCAGGTCCAGGAACGAACCGCAGGTCAGGTCCAGGACAGAGCTACCGGCCAGGTTCAGAACAGAGCCACCGGCCAGGTTCAGAACAGTGCTGCCGCTCAGATCCAGAACAATGCTACCGACCAGGTCCAGAACAGAGCTATCGGCCAGCTTCCGGACGTGGCTGCCAGTCAAGCTCAGGACAGAGCGGGTCAATTGCCACAGCGCGCTCCAGCCCAGGCGCGGCCAGGAACAATCGGGCGAGGTCCGGAAACAGCGCAGCGACCTGACTCAGTGACACCGCCTGATCGTTTTGCTGAATTCGCACAGACGGTTAATCCCGCCTTCGTGGAAATAATGATCGAGCCCAATGTCCGGGTACTGGAGCGCGAGTGGGTAATGCTGCTGACGGCCTCACAGCGTGATGTACTGGTCTCGTATGCGCCGGAATTGATGCGCTACCATGTGCAAACCAGCCCGTTTCAGGCCTTGGACAGCTACCTGTTCAGATTTCGTGTTCCCCCCGGACTGGATTCAACCGAATTAATGCAGCAAATGGTGCCTGAAACCCTGCGGGACCTGCTTGATCGCAATCATATATATTCCACCCAGACTGGTCGCTCAGAGCACACCGATGAGCTTTCTCTGCCAATGGCATCCGTGTGCGAAGATCCCGTATCAATCGGGATGATAGATACGGTAGTCGATAGTAGGCATGCAGCATTTGCGGCCAGGTCGGGGCGCGCGGCGGGGCTGGTAAGCCGTCATTTTATTGCCGAGGACATAGAAACTCCGACCGGCCACGGCACTGCGATAGCAGGCATCCTGGTCGGTCAGGGACCTGATTTTAATCCTCTGTTGCCCAATGCAACTCTGTACAGCGCCTCGGTGGTTTACTCCCAGGGGGATAATCATCAGGGGGTAACAGTTATCCACTTGCTGGAAGCACTGGACTGGTTGATTTCCCAGGACGTGTCGGTCATTAATATGAGCCTGACCGGGCCCGCCAATCGCCTGCTGCAGCAGGGAGTTAATGCGGCGTTTGCCAAAGGAAAAGTGATAGTTGCGGCGGCAGGTAATCAAGGACCGCATGCTCCGGCCTTGTATCCGGCAGCCTACGAAGGGGTGATTACCGCAACAGCAGTCGCCAGAGATCGTTCGATTTACCGATGGGCTAATCAGGGCGAGCATATCGATTTTGCGGCTATCGGAGTTTCTGTGCCGACCGCAGGAGACCCTGAACATTTCAATCACGAGTCAGGTACTTCTATGGCGGCCCCGGTGGTCAGTGCGTTTATGGCCTGTGCCCTGGCAGCAAGCGGGCACGATCGTCAGCAGGCGCTCTTAATGCTTAAAAACCGGGCCGTTGATCTGGGTGAACCAGGCCATGATCCGATCTTCGGGCATGGCCTGCTGCATCCATAAGCGGCTTCAGAAGGACAATCGCATTCCCACCGAAGCGCGTGTCTCATCATAATCTGCAGAGCTTAGATTCGAACTGTAGTTGCTAAATTCCAGCTGGCTGACAAGGGTCAGATAACTGTTCATTGAAACTTCAAAACGCGCTTCGGCAATTTGTTGGCTGTCATCGCGACGGGCGCTGATACTGGGAGTCACATTGCTGTAATCCCGCTCCTGCATACGCAGACCCAATTGAATTTCAGCATCTTTAGCAGCCACCATGAATCGATTCGAATAACGCGCTCTCAGCGTATGACCCTGATAGTCGAACTCGCTGGCAAGGGTATCTTCGTCATTATAGGCATAGCCCAGCACGATTGAGCTTTTGCCTTCGTTGAAGTACCAGAAACCGTCGACATTAACGCCTGCACTGTCAGCATCCCGCCCGGCAAAAGTATCGAAAGACTTGTCGGCAAAATTCAGCGCACCCCGCAGATAAAAGCTGTCACCGAATAATCTGGCGGCGTAGACGGAATATTGTTTCAGAGTGAGAAAGTCACTGCCGCCAAGATCGGCATCACCGTAGTAATGATTGGCGCCAATGGTAAAAATATCGAGATCATAACTGGCATCGGCGTACAGCAAATGGAGATCAAGATCGAATTCGTCAAAGTCCTGATACTGGCTTGATGAATAGCTGTAACCCGCATCGGCGGAGAAACGCTCGGTTGGTTTCCAGTTCACGTCCAGGCCGGCATCAAGCAAACCGGCGAAATCCGCTTCGCCAGAGGCACTCTCGAGTTCAGTGACACTGACGTTGCTGTTGTATTCGGCAGCAACTTCAAGCTGGCCGGACACCGTAAAGGTTTCGCTATCCTGGGCGACCGCAGCAGGTACAGCAAGCATGGCAGTGATCGCGGCTGCAGAACTGCAGCATACAAACATTATTTTTAATTTTGTACTCATCCCTAACTCCCATTTGAAAGGCGAAAGACCGGTGCCTGGGGCACCGGTCTCGTTGTTAACTTCTACTACTGAGATTTAGTTTCCGCCACTACCCGGCAGGTTGGCGCGAACGCCGCTGCTGGCATTTTGACGAACAGTGGCGCGAACACTCTTACGTACGCTCTCACGGACACTGTTGCCGACATCGCCAGAAACTTCAGCACTGACAGAGGCATCAACATCTGCTTTCACTTCTTTGCGAACCTGACTGCGAACGTTGCCACGTACATCCTGGGTGGCCAGTTGACGCGTGGCTCGCATATCAGCCCGGGCATCAGCACGTGCTTCAGCTGCGGCGGCGTTAGCTGCTGATCGGGAACCAGCGACGGTTGCGGAAGCGGCATCATCAGCGACGTCTTCGGCAACGTCGTCACGAACTCGACCGGCTCTGATAAGTCTATTGCCTTTACCCAACTCTGCGCGGGCTGCAATACCCGCAGCAACAGCGGCCGCAGAAACGGATTCGCCAGATGCCTGAGCTGCATGTACTGCAGCAGAAACACGGCTGCCTAAAGTGATTGGTCTTACTTCGTCAGGAACGTCAGCAACATCATCAGTTGCGGGCTGGGTAACATCAGTTGAGATTTGAGTGACGGTGGTGACGGTCGCCGGAGTAGTTACATCGGTGTCCTGAGCAAAGGCACCCGGAACAGCCAGCGCACACGCCAGCGCCAGTAATGAGGGTTTGAATATATTAGACATTATCATTCTCCTGTATTTGTTCGTATTGAACACCCGGATAACGTCTGGATCCGCAGCTTTATTCCATCAAAATTGAAAAACAATCAAAAAAGATTGCTGGTGCCCAGTACGATGCCGCCAAGTGCCGCTGTCCAGAGCAGACAGGCAAGCCCATCCAGCACTGTATAACGAAGACGGTTGAACGCGCCGATACCCAGGAGGGCCGGGATCAAACTGCGTATCGCAGGAATGAACCGACCGATAAAAATTGCGGCAGAACCGTGTCGACGGATGAGATCTTCAGCTCGACTGAGGCCTTTCTGATATTTACTCGCAAACTTCGTGTGGTGAAATCCAGGCCCGATCCAGCGGCCGGCATAAAATCCTGCATGATCTCCGAGCATGGCCCCGGCAAAAGCCAGTGGCAGCATCTGCGCGAGACTGGCGATCTCGCTGCTGTAAAGCAGAGACGCGATCGCCACGAGGATAAAGCCTGAAACCAGTAGTCCAATGCCGACACAGGCTTCAGCAAATGCGACCACCGGGATCAGCAACAAGGCATATTCCCGATGGTTTTCCAGCCAGTCAAAAATAAATCCGTTGATGTTGATTCCTCCGTTGTTTATTCAGGCAATCGATAAGCGAAGATATAACCACCCAGCGGATCTTCCTGATCGGCAGGAAGAACCCGGACACCCAGCGCTTCGGTGGAATTGAATACCGGTACAGTGACTACCACCGTCTGCCGACCACTGTGCGGAGCCTGGTACATCATCGGCGTGGCCTGCGCGACAAAGGGCAGCGGATTTTGCCACAGTTCTTCACCGGTGCGCAGATCCATCGCACGGATGGTGTTGTCATAGGTGCCGGCAAGAAAGATCAGTCCCCCTGCAGTGGTGACCGTGCCACCACCCTGCGGTGTGCCAATGGTGATCGGCAGACGGCTAGGAATGCCGAAGGGCCCGCTCGCCTTGGCGGATCCGATCGGCCTCTCCCACAATAATTTGCGGGTCTGTAGATCGACCACGGCCAGCACGCCATAAGGGGGCTGGAAGCAGGGCACCCCAAGCGGGGATATAAAGCGAACAGTGGTGGAAGCATAGGGTGTGCCGCGTTGGTTGCCGGTACCCTCAGGCAGCTGATCCCGGGGGATCAGCGTCAACTGATTGGCCATGATCAGGGGATTCACGATCATCAGATGATTCACTTCATCAACGCTGACGCTGCCCCAGTTGTGTCCGCCGGCATTGCCTGGAAACTGCAGTATGGTGTCGGCACCTGGCACCGTGAAATGACCTTCATAACGCATCTTATTGTACTCAATGCGGCACCAGAGTTGATCCAGCGGCGTAATACCCCACATTTTACGTTCGCTCAGATCGGGCCGGAAATGCGGCAAATCCATGGCGAAGGGCTGCGTCGGCGCGACATAATCTTCAGGTACGCCACCACTCTGAGGTACCGGCAATTCCTGGATATCAAACAGGGGCTCACCGGTAACGCGGTTCAACACGAATACTTCGGAACGCTTGGTGGGCTGCAGCAGGGCGGGAATTATTTCGCCGTTCTCGCCGGGCAGATCAACCAGCACGGGCTGCGAAGGCGCATCATAATCCCACAGGTCATGATGCACAGTCTGGTATGACCAGCGCAGGGCACCGGTTGCACCATCAATGGCCACTACCGAACTGGCAAATTGCTCCGATACTTCCTGCCGATAACCCCCGAAGTAGTCAGGTGTCTCATTGCCGGTAGGCGCATAAATCAAGCCAAGCTCCTCGTCGACGCTGAACAGACTCCATACATTAGGAGTGCCGCGGGTATAGACCTCACCGCGCAGTGGCTGGGTATTGATGCCTGGGCGGCCCATATCCCAGGCCCACGAAAACTCCCCACTGAGCGCATTGAACGCCCGCACCACACCGGAAGGTTCACCGACGCTGTTGTTATCGAGCACCCAGCCACCGACCACCGCATTGCCGCGCACAATACCCGGAGGCGAGGTTACGAAATAAAATATGCGCGGGTCTGCACCCATATTTTCACTCAGATCCACTTCTCCGAGTTGACCAAATTGACGGCAACGGTCACCGGTTAATGCATCCAGCGCAATCATGCGGGCATCAGTCGTCGCAGTCAGAATGCGCTGCTGACACTCACCCTGGTAATCTTCCGGGGCCTCATAGTAAGAAACACCTCGGCAGCCAGTGGTGAAATAGCGTGCGGTCTCCAGATGGGCAGGATCAATCTGCGGGTCGAACTGCCAGCGCAGTTCACCATTCTCGGCATCCAGGGCGATAACCACATTGCCGCCAGTGCAGACATAGAGCAGATTGCCCACTTGCAGCGGGGTCGCCTTGAAGGCACCGCCTGCACCGGTGCGATAACTCCAGGCCAGCTCAAGGTCGCCGACATTATCGGGTTTAAGCTGATCGAGCGGAGAATAGCGGGTCCCCGCATCGGAGTTGCCGTAAGCGGGCCAGTCCGTTCTATCGTTAACCGCCGCTGCGGGTTTGCGGGCCTCCATGGGTTGCACCTCGAAACCGAGGCCGCTGATGATCACGCCAGCCGTTAACGCCACGGCACCAAGTGCGATCAGGCGGGCGGTTGTTGATTGCATCAAGGCAGGCGAATGAGGGTATAAAGCTGTGCGCGCCCAGGGCGTCAGGAACCACAGACCCAGCGCCGCAAAAGGCAGTACGCGTGGCGCCAGCGCCCAGAGGTTATTGCCAGCTTCCCACAGCGACCAGACGACAGTAAGTACCAGCAGAGCACCGTAAACAGTCATGCCCAGGCGCCTGCCGCGCCACAACTGTGCGGCACTGAACAGCAACATGGCACCTGCCAGCAAATAGTAAAACGAGCCGCCCAGAGCAATCAGCTGTACGCCGCCGACCATCAGCGGCAGCGCAATCAGTGCCAGCAGCGGGGGGAAGAATCGGGGTGGTCGTCGAGTGCGTGGTGCGGTGTCAGGGGTTGTGCCGAGGTCGGTGTGGAGTCCAGCATGAGGATCTTGAGCCATGATGATGCACCTGTTGTTGTATTTGTTTTTTTGGCAATCGACACAATCATACGTGGCGGCTTGTTTTTTGTGAACCGCCAGAACCAACACAATCCCAGTGGTGAACCGAGCCCAGAGTTTTATTGAGGTTTTCGGGTAATACCCGATTGCTGCAGACAGGTAGATTCTTACTATGGATGGGTAGCCTTTGCCGTGGCTCAAAATCCAGGAATCTGTTGTTTTCAAGGAAAAATTTTGATGAGTGAACTAAACGAAAATAAATATGGATTGGGCGCAATCAAGCCACAGGAAGTGAAGTTTGTGGAATGGTCGGAAACGGCACGGGCAGAGGATCACGATATAAGAAAAATATTGAATAAACTGTTGGACTTCAAACAGGAAGAAATCAGCATATTGGATGTTGGTGGGGGGATTGGCTCAGTCGGGCGACTGCTGATTACAGGCAGTCCAAAAAAAGTTTCTGTAGATGTTGTCGATATGTCAGTGTTGGCAAAAAACAAATTCATAGCACATGCGAATCTAAAGCTGATATTCGACGACTTCTTGAATATTCAGACGGGGAAAAAATACGATGTAATTATCTTTAGAACGGTATTGCATCACATTATTGGTGACACTTCGCGAAGCACCCGGCAGTTGCAGAACAGGGCGCTGAGCAAGGCTTATCAGCTGCTTGGTGATAATGGAAAAATTTTTGTAATTGAGAATATTTACAATCCTCTGGTTTCAGATGATGTGACCGGCGAGATGATTTACCAATGCACCCGCTCAAAAGCGCTGGCGTCGGTATTTCGCAGATTTGGAGCAAACACCGCCGGAGAGGGTGTGCGCTTCAGAAGCTGTAAAGCCTGGATGAAGATGTTCGATGATAATCTTTTTGAGATCATCGACCACGTGGTAGTAGAAGAGTGGAATGAGCAGCTGCCGCTGTGGCAAAAAGTGTCTTTTCTGTGTAAAGAAAAATACCAGGCGCTGATTGAACTAAGAAAGAAACCAGCTCTAAGCATTGCCGGGTGATACTTCTTCGAAGGCATGAGTTTTTTCGCCATAAAATTAAACAGAGCCAGCAGCTAAGCTGAATTTCCGCTTGCCTGCCATTGTCAAAATCATAATCTTACCCAGCAGATTCTATTGCCTGCCTGGACACAGAATCCTCAAGAGCTCCCACTATGGCCGAACCACTGACTCTGGAGCCGGACTCGTCACGCTTGTATCTGCATGGCGACAGGACTCTGCAATACTATGAGCAACTGCTGAAGCAGTCTGTTCCGCCTGCGCAGGAGGTCGGTCTGCTGGACGCCTCCGGTCTCTCCGCACTTGATACTTCTGGAGCAGCTCTGTTGGTAAGACTGCTGGGAGCAGAGCAATTGAGTCGGTTGATCGGCACTGCGGTGGGGCTTCCTGATGAACGCCGTGCGTTGCTGCGTGCTGTCGCTGAAGCCATGGCCAACCGTGAAGAGATCAGGAAGGCAAAGACAAAATACAGATTGGGGGATGTGCTTACGCGATTCGGTGCCAGGGTAGCTGCGCATTCGTCGACAATGGTGCTATTCCTCAGCTTCACCGGTCAGACGCTGAGTACTCTGATCATGGTGCTGCCTTGTCCCTGGCGCTGGCGAGTGACCGCACTGGTTGCGCAGATTCACCAGACTGGCTTGAATGCAGTGCCAATTGTTGCGTTGTTGAATTTCCTGGTCGGAGCGGTGGTGGCATTTCTGGGAGCCACGGTACTGGCAGATTTCGGCGCTACTGTTTACACGGTGGATCTGGTTGCGTACTCGTTTATGCGTGAACTGGGACCCTTGCTCGCAGCAATTCTGATGGCGGGTCGTACCGCCAGCGCATTCACTGCTCAAATTGGTTCTATGAAAGTGAATGAAGAGCTTGATGCATTGCAGGTTCAGGGACTCAGTCCTATTGGGCTGCTGGTGCTGCCGCGGCTGCTGGCCTTACTGATTACGCTGCCCCTGTTAAGCTTTATTGCCATCCTTGCCGGCATGACAGGGGGCGCGGCGGTATCTTTGCTGTCACTGGATATTTCGCTGACCCGTTACCTTGCCATTGTGCAGGAAGTGCCTTTGCAACATATGTTGCTGGGACTCAGTAAAACGCCGGTATTTGCGATGTTTATCGCTCTTATAGGCTGTCTTGAAGGCTTCAAAGTCCGTGCCAGCGCTCAGTCGGTCGGCGAGCACACCACTTCTGCAGTGGTACAATCGATCGTCGCAGTGATTGTGCTGGACGCCATTGCTGCCTTATTTTTTATGGGGATGGGCTGGTGAGCCAGGATACTGTTATTCAGGTATGCGCACTCAGCAATCGCTTTGGCAGCCATGTGGTGCATGAAGATCTTAATCTGGATGTTTTCCGCGGAGAGATCCTCGGTGTAGTGGGTGGTTCCGGTTCCGGGAAATCGGTATTGCTTCGCTCCATCGTGGGGTTGCAGCAGCCAACAGCGGGCAAGGTGATCCTGTTTGGCAGCGACCAGCAGTCATTATCCACCGGCGCACGTTCAAAATTAAAACGCCGCATGGGAGTCCTGTTTCAACAGGGTGCTTTGTTCTCGTCGCTGACTGTGCTGGAAAATATTGCGCTGCCTTTGATTGAGCATGCCAATTTTCCGCGCTCTGAGGCCGCTTATATCGCGTCGGTAAAACTGGCCTTAACCGGTCTGCCGGCTTCTGCAGGAAGTTTGTACCCGGCCGGTCTTTCCGGGGGCATGATTAAACGTGCAGCGCTGGCCCGGGCATTGGTGCTGGATCCTGAAATTCTGTTTCTTGACGAACCGACCGCCGGTCTTGACCCAATTGGCGCAGGTGCCTTTGATCAGCTGTTGATAACACTTCGCGATGCCTTCAACCTGACTGTGTTTCTGGTCACTCATGATCTCGACACTCTTTATACCACGTGCGACCGGGTGGCGGTTTTATCGCAGAAGAAAGTGCTGGTGGCAGATCGGCTGGAGGTCGTCGCCGCTACTGATGATGAGTGGATCAATGATTATTTCCACGGCCCGCGGGGACGGGCGGCCGCTCAGGCCGCAAGTCGCCTGGTGGATCAAGCCCTTTAATACACTGCAGGCAGCCTGCAAAGAGAACTTTATGGAAACGCGTGCACACTACATTGTGGTCGGTATTTTTACTTTGACGGTAGCGGCTGCGGCAATGGCGTTCGCGTTGTGGATATCAGGGGCTGGTGTCGACCGTGATTACCACCGCTACGACATCCTGTTTCGTGAGCCCGTTTCAGGTCTTACGCCGGGCAGCCCGGTGCAGTACAGCGGTATCCCGGTAGGTGAGGTGGAGAGTCTGGCGCTGGACCGCCAGGACCCCCGCCAGGTCTGGGCGCGGGTAAGGGTTTCAACGACCGCACCCGTTAAGGTCGATACCCAGGCCCGTCTGAAATTGCTCAATGTAACGGGAGCTTATGCAATCGAGCTCAGCCATGGACTGCCTGAAAGCCCTCTTCTGCGTGCCGACGATGGTATCCCGGTTATTGAAGCGGAACCTTCGCCGATAACCCTGCTAAGGCTGAACAGTGAGGAATTGCTGGCCAGTTTTACTACCCTTATGGACAGTGCTAACAGGCTGTTATCTGCAGATAACGCCACTCATCTGGCTCAGATTCTCAACAATCTGGATACCCTTGCCAGTGGGCTGGCGGAGCAACAGCATAATGTTCGGGAAGGAATGGAGAATCTTGCGCAGGCGGGTGTCAATCTAAGCCGCATGACTGCCAGGCTGGATGAGCAGACCAGCCGTTACGGTGAACCACTGCTCAGTGATGCCGCCACCACCATGAGTAATCTGCAGCAGTTCAGCGAGCAACTGAATTCACTCCTTACAGACAACCGCCAGGCGCTGGACAGCGGTTTGCAGGGGGTGGCTGAACTTGCGCCGGCCATGCAGGATCTGCGGGCTACACTGGCAACGATGAGCGAAATAGTTAATCGTCTGGAAGATGATCCAGGCAGCTTCCTCCTGGGTCGAGATCAGATCAGGGAATATCGACCATGATTAAGCCGCTGCTGTTAATAATAGGCGCCGCACTCGTCGCCTGCACGGTGTTGCCAGAGCGTGCTCAGGTAAATCTTTACCAATTACCGCCCTCCTCAGTGACACCATCGGCCGCCTCTGAACAGTTCAGCGGCTTGCGGCTGGCACGACCTGCCAGCAGCGATGCACTCGGTGGCAGGTTGTTACTGATAATGGCAGCTGATAATTCCTATCAGGCGTATCCAGACGCATGCTGGACAGCGCCGATACCCGTGCTGTGGCGTGACTGGCTGCTGGATGCTCTCTGGCGTGACGGCAGAATTTCTGAGCTGAGCACCGACAGTGATCGCCTCCAGGCCAGTGTGGAGCTGGGTGGCATATTGCGCGGGCTGCATACCGAGCACAACGCCGACAGACCGGAAGCCTTGATAAGCTATGATGCGCGGCTGGTGGATATCAACAGCCGCAGGATTCTGGCCAGCCGACGTTTCGAAAGCCGCGAGCCTTTAGCGAGCCCGGACGCAGCTGACGCAATTGCAGCGCTGGGAGTCGCAGCTGACCGACTGGCCGCCGACTTGATCAGCTGGCTGCTTGAACAACTGAACGAGCAGGATAAGTGAGCAGGGATTTGAACAAACCCTTTAGCAGAGTTGCATAAAGTGAACGTAGACATTAATGATAATCGCGTCCTTCATTATCTGATCGCCATTTTTTTGAGCGTTGCG
Source organism: Pseudohongiellaceae bacterium (assembly GCA_041689205.1). Taxonomy (GTDB): domain Bacteria; phylum Pseudomonadota; class Gammaproteobacteria; order Pseudomonadales; family Pseudohongiellaceae; genus JAVVEG01. The sequence continues at coordinate 31,691 of JBDNGQ010000263.1, forward strand.
ATGATTGCATTGAGGTATCAGCTTAACCCCTGGATGGGCGGCAGTACCCCCATGATTCTGCTGCTGATGGCACCTCTTATCTCAGCTTTATTTGGAACCCTGCCCGGCCTTCTGTCCACTGTGTTATGCCTGGTTGGCGGCGCCATTTTTCTGGTAGAGCCGGTTTCTTTTGTTTATCCAGAAGAGTTGGATGATCAGCTGCGAATGCTGCTGTTCGCGATTATTGGAATTTCGATAAGTATTATCGGCGGCATGAGGCGAAACGCGATCAACCTCGCCAATGCGAGCCTGAAGCTGATGGGGCAGGAGAATAGCGAACGTCGACGCGCCGAAGCCGCGCTGGTGACCAGTCAACAGCTGTAGCAGAATATTCTGGAAAGTATTGCTGATGGCCTGTTAAACGTGGATCGGAATTGGACGATTACCTACATCAACCGCTGCGGCATTGAAATTATCAAGCCGATGCACAAGGACGTCGGTTCGTTAGTTGGATCCAACTTCTGGGAAAGTTTTCCGCACGATCCCGCTCAAGAGCTTTACCGTACCTATTATCGGGTCATGAGGGACCGGGAGACAAGCTCTGCGGAAAGTTACTATCCGCCCTTGGACAGCTGGTTTTCCGTTCGGGTCTATCCTTCGGCAGAGGGAGGAATATCGATCTATTTCCAGGATATCAGCGAAAGAAAACGCGCTGAGCAAGCGCGGGAACACAATGCTGCTCTCATCCACGGCATAGCGGAAGGCAGCCAGGCAATAATCATGGTTCAGGATATGCAGTTTAACTACACCTATTTTAATAAACCTTACCAGCTGGTCTTTGAAAAGTTGTGGGGTATCGAAATCAGGAAAGGTGACAATATGCTGGAGCTGTTATCACATTGGCCTGAACAGAAACGCAAGGTTGAGGCTCTGTTTAGACGGGCCCAGGACGGAGAGACTTTTGAGATAAGAGAGGAATTTGGTCAGCCCGAAGAGCCGCAGCAGGTCTTCGATTTAAGATTCAATCCGATAACCATCTCCAGTGGGAGTCAGCTGGGGGTGGCTCTGATTCTGATTGATGTCACTGACCAGGTGCGGACCCAGGAAAAACTTAAGGAGCGCGAACGCGAGCTTGCCGAATCCAATCGGCGTAAGGATGAATTCCTGGCCACCCTGGCGCATGAGCTGCGCAATCCCCTGGCGCCAATCCGTACCGGTCTGGAAGTGATTAAAATGATCGGCGGCTACCCGGAATCGATTGAGAAGATCCGGCTTACGATGGAGCGACAAACCCGACAGTTAATCTCGCTGGTAGATGATTTGATGGAGATATCCAGGATTACCCGGGGCAAACTGGAGCTGAGGAAAAGCCGGATAGTGCTGACAGATATCATCCAGTCCGCTGTTGAGTCTGCGCAATCAACGATGGATGAAGCCGAAGTTTTTCTGGACACGGATATTCCCGAGCAGCCGATCGTGCTGGAAGCTGATCAGAATCGACTGGTTCAGGTCCTTGTCAACCTGCTCAACAATGCAGTTCAACATACCCCCCAGGGCAAACGGATTTCGCTGTCTGCGCAGGTGCAGAAGGGTAATCTGCTGATTTTAATCAATGATGCGGGAACCGGTATCCCTGAGGGTCAACTGGAAACTATTTTTGAGCCATTTGCACAGATAAAGCACCCAATGAGAAGAGGTGCTGAAGGGCTGGGAATCGGTCTGGCACTGGTGAGGACGCTGGTCGAGTTGCATGGAGGCTCAATTACAGCCGCCAGTGCAGGCGAGGATAAAGGCAGTACATTTACCGTTCAACTGCCTCTGCCCCCCGCTGAGCAATCTTTTGATGATTGCGGTGTCAAACAAAGTGAACAAAGAAAACAGGCGAAGGGTATGCATAGAGTACTGGTTGTTGATGATAATAAAGCTGCTGCGGATTTATTAAGTATGGTCATTAAAATGACTGGTAATGAAGTTCGCACAGCTGGAGAC
>JBDNGQ010000264.1:0-17856 GCA_041689205.1 Pseudohongiellaceae bacterium
GATAGTCTTGATGTGCATCCTGTTTTCCTTTCTCTGCTTGACGTTTGTTCGCACTCACATCATTACAGAGTCAGGGGGCAGGATGCACCCCTCATTGTTAACCTGGTTCCTTCATTGTCGTGCCGATTTAGGCTGATTTTTGCCCACTAATTTTCCTGAAGACCCAAAAAGACTAACCATTAAAAATGCCAGCGCAAACGCCAGGCTGAGAACATAGTTAATGGCAGCAACGAAGATGATCATTGCAGTGATTATAAACAGCAGGCCTTGTGAGGCGGGGAGAATGAATATATTGCTGCGATGCAGGGTTACGCGTTCGAGAGCTGGCACATGTTTGACCAGCCAACGCTCGGCCCGCCCATTTACCCACTTCCCGAACGAGGATCGCGCCGCTGTTTGCTCTGCACCACTCATGTATTAACCTCGCAGATGTTGTGCTGCCTTGTACAGGACTTCCTCTCTGTAAGAGAATCTGTACGAGATTCTGTGCGGAACTCTGTACTGGACGGTCTGGTGGCAGACAGGTCAGCTTCGAAAAACATCCACTGTATTAAGAATATGGTTACTCAAGGTACTCCCAGTCGCACCTCCACTCCCAATCCGGCCATCCCGGTGCGGCTGTAAACGATGCTCCACTACCGGCGCAAACACTGCCTGTACATCCTCGGGAATTATATGATCACGCCCTTCCATCCATGCCCAGGTTTTTGCGGCACGCACCAATGCAATACTGCCGCGCGGCGAGAGGCCACAATGAAATTGCGCACTGTCTCGTGTACAGGCAATCAAACGCTGCACATAATCCAATAGAAACTTACTGCTGCTCACAGTTGCGGAATTCTGCCGTAACTGCAGCAGATCATCCTGGGTGAAGCAGCTGCGAATCTGCGTTGCCCCGTTTCGGTCTCCAATCGTTTCCAGCAATCTGCGTTCAGCCTCGGGATCTGGATAACCTATTTTCAAACGCATCAGAAATCGATCCAGCTGTGACTCTGGCAGCGGAAAGGTCCCAGCCAGAGTAACCGGATTCTGGGTTGCTATCACAAAGAATGGTCGCGGCAACAGCCGAGTTTCACCCTCGACAGTCACCTGTCCTTCTTCCATCGCTTCGAGTAAAGCACTCTGAGTTTTGGGGGTGGCCCGATTGATTTCATCGGCCAACACCAGTTGACTGAAAATCGGCCCTTGATGGAAATTAAAATTGCCTGATTGAGGCTCAAATACAGAGACTCCGAGAATGTCAGCCGGAAGCAGATCGCTGGTGAACTGAATGCGATTGAAAGCCAGCCCGAATACGCGGGCCAGTGCCTGCGCCAGGGTGGTTTTACCCATTCCCGGCAGATCTTCAATCAGCAGATGCCCGCCCGAAAGCAGACAGCAAAGTGCCAGACGAATTTCATTATCCTTGCCCAGCAGCACAGTCGCTATTTCATCTATCGCAGTCTGAACTTTGTCCCGCATTTTTTCTTCTTTCCTGAAGGGTTATTTTTATTCCAAGCCCTGCTTATGCGCCGTTCTTTTTACTGCGCATTTTCTTCATGACATCATTACGATTATTCTCCAGCTTGCGCAGATATTCTTCATCTACATCACCGGTGACATATTTTCCATCAAATACCGAGCATTCGAAGCTGGTGATATTGGGATTGCCTTCGGCTGAAGCTGCAATCAGATCTTCCAGATCCTGAAAAATCAACCAGTCAGCTCCAATCAACTTTTCCACTTCCTCATCGGTCCGGCCATGTGCAATCAATTCACTCGCTGAAGGCATATCGATGCCATATACATTAGGATAGCGCACGGGAGGTGCTGCCGATGCAAAATAGACTTTTCTGGCCCCAGCATCACGCGCCATCTGAATAATCTGTTTACAGGTGGTGCCACGCACAATCGAATCATCCACCAGTAATACATTTTTGCCACGGAATTCCAATTCAATTGCATTCAGTTTCTGCCGCACCGATTTCCTGCGTTCACTTTGACCAGGCATGATAAAAGTCCGGCCAATATAGCGGTTCTTAACAAAGCCTTCCCGGTATTTAAGACCCAGGCGATTGGCCAGTTCCAGCGCCGAAGTGCGGCTGGTATCTGGTATCGGAATTACTACGTCAATGTCATGATCAGGACGCAGACGTTTCAGTTTATCTGCCAGTCTTTCGCCCATACGCAGACGAGATTTATATACCGAAACGCCGTCCATTAATGAGTCAGGGCGCGCAAAATAGACATGTTCAAAGATGCAGGGCGCATAAGCTGTCGACTCGGCACAAATGGCCGTGCTCAGATTGCCTTGCACATCAATATAAACAGCTTCACCGGGTGCCACATCACGCACCAGCGTAAATCCCTGAGAATCCAGCGCAACACTTTCGGAAGCCAGCATGTACTCTGTATGGCCATTGTTTACGCGCTTGCCAAACACCAGCGGCCGAATACCAAATTTATCCCGAAAACCAACTAGCCCGTAACCGGCAATCATCACCAGCGCCACATAACCCCCACGACAGCGGCGGTGTACGCCTCGTACCGCTTCAAAGATATCTTCAGCAGTGGGTGTGACCTTATGTAATTGTTGCAGTTCATGCGCAAACACGTTCAGCAGCACTTCAGAGTCAGAATCCGTATTGATATGTCGCAGATCCTCATTGAAAAGCTCACTGCTCAACTCGGCGGTATTAGTCAGGTTGCCATTGTGGGCCAGACTGAGACCATAAGGAGAGTTGACATAAAACGGCTGAGCCAGTGCCGGGCTGGAACTGCCAGCAGTAGGATAGCGCACATGGCCGATACCCATTTGTCCAGTAAGCCTGGCCATATGGCGCGTCCTGAAGACATCCTTGACCAGACCATTGTCTTTGCGCAGATTAAGTTTCCCGTTATCACAGGTAGCAATCCCGGCGGCATCCTGCCCTCTGTGCTGTAATACAGTCAGTGTGTCATATAGACAGACACCGACATCAGTTTTGGCAACAACACCCACTAAACCGCACATGCGCTATATTCTCCATTAAAAAAAGAAACTTCTTAACTGGCTGTTTTAACTGCGTGGTTTAACCGCGTACATTAACTATTTGTGTTAAACGCCTGGGTCTGCGGTTGCAGGGAAAAACCCTCGCGCCCACTCGATCATGTCCATCCCGTAAGGGACCAGTTGTGACTGTTGCCAGGACGGTGCAGACTCGTAAAACGGTTCGGCAAAGTACAGCATAATCATCACAATCAATGCACCGCGTGCCACGCCAAACAAGGACCCTAAAAGTCGGTCAGTCATTCGCATTCCGCTAAAAGTAATCAATCTGGAGATAAAATGATTAAGCAATCCACCCAGAATCAGCGTAGTAATCCCCAGCACAGCAAAGGCAACGACATAGCGAATCGATTCGCTTTCAATGAAATCGCTCAATAAAGGAGCCAGATCATCGCTGTATAACCGGGCAATAGAAATTGCCGCCACCCACGCAACAATAGAAAGTACTTCGCGGACAAACCCCCGCATCAGACCAAAAAAAGCAGACAGACCGACGATTATGAGTAAAAGTATGTCGATCCAACTCATAAATCTTCAATCTCAAATCGCTCGATGCGCTTGCCCGGAAGCTGTGCGTAATCTTTATTCATCTGATCCAGCAACTGCTGGGCCGCCGAGCGATCAATTAATGGGCCTATATAGACCACCGCCATCGGTGCATTATTCACCAGAATCGATCGGGAATAAGCTCGCAGCTCTTTGGCCTGCAGGGTCTGCACCAGCGCATCGGCATTGCTGATGACCAAGAACGCCCCCATCCGCACATTCCAGCCTTGCGGCAGACCCTGATTATCAAGCTGCAGATTGGCGTTGGCGGCGGCTGTTGAAACGGCTACTGTGTCAGCGCTTGCAATTTCAGCGGCTGCGTTAGTTTCAGCGTCAGATACCTGGGCAAGCAAATCTGCATCGTTGCCACTAGTATCATTAAGGAAGTCGGAGTCAGTGGAATTGTCAGCGTCAGGGGTTTCAGTCACTGACGCAAGATTGATCTGTTCAGTGTCAGCAATTACGACTGGCCGGTCAGCTATAACACGAGCGGGCTCAGGAAACGAAGGAGGTGCAGGGATGCGGGTTTCCACAGGAGCTTGGTAGCTGCCATCGCCATCAAATATCACGGGCAGCAAAATCAGGGCTGCTATCAACAGCACTAAGGTACCGACGATTCTCTGCTTGGTACTCTGATTCAAACTGATGTTGCCTCTCAGCGTCTGCTTCGGCGCAAATTTGATTCGTTGATAATCTGCATGACTTCTGCAACGGTAAAGAATGAGCCGGTTGCCACAATAATATCTCCCTCGGCACTGTTCTTACAGGCCAGCTCATAGGCCTCTGCCAGGGTTTGAAACGGTCCGCAGAACTGAGCTTTGTGCGCAACAGCCTGCAACTTCTCCAGTAATTTTTCAGCCTTCAGGCAGCGTGACTGCGCGAAGTGCGCAATATACCAGATATCAACTGTGTTTTCTAAGGCCAGAAAGAAACCGGGCTGATCTTTATCGTGCATCATTGCCAGCAACAGATGGATACGCCCTGTCATTCCCTGTAGCCGCAGTTTTTGCAGTTTGCAGGCCAGTAGATTCGCAGCATGTGGATTATGTGCAACATCGACAATAACAAGAGCCGGATGCCCGGAATTATGTAAGCGCTGAAATCGACCCGCCAGGCCAATCCCATCCAGACCTGCGCGAATGGCGGGTACTGACACGGCAACAGGCAATAGCGTCAGCACCTGCAATACTGTTGCCGCATTGATCAGATCCAGGGCTGGCAAGGGTAAGTCAACATGTTGAACTGGGTCTCCTGCGCGATCATGCCCCCACCAGCACCATGTGGCAGAATTATTCGACCGCTTGCCACCCTCAGATACCCTCGACTCAGACCCGTCCCTGGCAACTGAATCCACATTGCCAGTTTCATCAGCTATGCCATAGTCAATGCCTTGCTGGAACAAGGGACAGCCCAGATCGTGCGCAACTTTACGAATGCTTTCCGGCAAATCCAGATCGCCGCAAACCGTTGCAACCCCAGTGCGGAAAATACCAGCCTTTTCGTAACCGATTAACTCCCGGGTATCACCCAGCCAGTCCTGATGATCAAGATCGATGCTGGAGATGACAGCCAGATCAGTATCAATAATATTTACTGCATCCAGTCTGCCACCCAGACCCACCTCGAGAATCACTACATCAAGTTTTGCCTGCTGCAGGATCAACAAGGCCGCCAGAGTGCCGTACTCAAAGTAGCTAAGGGAAACGCCCTGGTGTGCTTGCCAGATCTGATTAAAGGCAGCACAAAACAGTGCATCTTCTGCAGCGTCTCCGTGCAGGCTGACGCGTTCGTTATAGCGAAGAATATGGGGGGATGTATAGTTACCGACTCGATAAGATGCGGCTCTGAGTACCGCATCAAGCATAGCGACACACGACCCTTTGCCGTTGGTACCTGCGACTGTTATCACCAGGGGTGCCAGTGCTTTCGACTGGCACAGGCCAAGCCGCTCAGCAACCTGCCTGACCCGATGCAGCCCCATATCGATCTCAACCGGATGCAGAAACTGAATGCGATCCAGCCATTGCTCGAGGGTCAGTGACTCCAGCGCATCATCATTTGTCATCAAGTGTTTTTACCGGATCTTACCAGGGTTCAGTTTGCAACAGTCTGTAAAAGAAAGGCCTACAAAGGCGCTGGTCGATGCATCAACTTACTAACCAGTGAAGAAATTCTGTTCTTCATGTCACGCCGATGCACGATCATGTCAATGGCGCCGTGCTCCAGCAGGAACTCACTGCGCTGAAAACCTTCCGGCAACTTGACGCGAACCGTCTGACGGATCACGTCCGGCCCGGTGAAGCCGACCAGCGCATTAGGTTCAGCGATGTTGATATCGCCTAGCATGGCCAGACTCGCCGATACACCGCCATAAACCGGGTCTACCAGTACTGAAATGAAGGGGAAACCATGCTGACGCAGTTTTTCCAATGCCGCTGAGGTCTTGGCCATCTGCATCAGTGAGATCAGAGCTTCCTGCATTCGCGCTCCACCACTGGTCGAAAAGCAGATCAAGGGCAACCCCTGATCAATACAGGTATTAACCGCCTGAGTAAATTTCTCACCCACCACAGCACCCATGGAACCACCAATAAAGCCGAATTCGAAGGCCGCAACAACTGCCTCAATCGAGTTGATACTGCCCTGAACAACTATCAGCGCATCGTTCTCGCCAGTCGCTTTCTGAGCTGCCGCAAGCCGATCTTTGTACTTTTTAAGATCTTTGAACTTCAACAGATCTACCGGCTTCATCTCGACGCTTAACTCCTGTTGACCTTCAGGATCCAGAAATAACTCTATGCGTCGGCGTGCTGTAATGCGCAGGTGATGATCACATTTTGGACAGACTTCCAGATTGCGCTCAAGATCCGGTCGATATAATACTGCCTCGCAGCGTGGACACTTTTTCCACAAGCCTTCCGGCACACTTGATTTTTGCTTGTTGGTGCCGGTACTGCCGATAGCAGGCAGGATTTTATTAATCCAGCTCATAGTGTATCCTTGCTAAATATTATGATTTTCAAATAGATAAGTATTTTAATTAATGTTATCTATTGCATCTCTTAAGGTGCCGATCAAGGCAACGCTTTGCTGCAACTCAGCGTCACCCTTGGGCGATTCGCTCAAGCGCGCAATTTTTTCAACCAGTGCGCTGCCGACAATCACCCCATCACTGATCGCTGCCATGGCACGGGCACTGTCAGCATCTTTGATACCGAACCCTACCACTATTGGCAGATCAGTCAATGCTCGCAATTGGCTTATGCGTTGCTTAATCTCACCGCTGTCAATGATAGCCGCACCGGTAACCCCTTTCAAAGAGACATAATAGATATAACCACTGGAAGCTGCACAGATTGCGCTGATGCGGGCTTCCGTCGTGGTAGGCGCCACCAGAAAAACGGTATCCAGACCGTGCGGATGCACAGCGGCCAGGAATTCTTTTGATTCGTGCACGGGCAGGTCAACTACCAGCACCCCATCGACACCGGCTTCTTTAGCTCTCTCCGCAAAGCTCTGATAGCCCATGATTTCAATAGGATTCAGGTAGCCCATCAACACCACCGGTGTGGAGATATCTGACTTTCTGAAATCCGCGACCATAGCCAGCACATCAAGCAGCCGTATGCCCTGACGTAAGGCGCGTTCAGCACCCAGCTGGATTACCGTCCCATCCGAAGAAGGATCGCTGAACGGAATACCCAGTTCGATAATATTTGCACCGTTGCTGACCAGCTTGTGCATCAACGCCACGGTGGTCGCCTGATCCGGATCCCCGGCCACAATATAAGGAATCAATACTTTGCGGTTCTGTGCCTTAAGATCGGCAATACACTGACTGATACGACTCATTTTTTCTGCCCGGAATTTAAATGGTTATGTTGTCGATATCGGCAACTGTATGGATATCCTTATCACCGCGACCGGAGAGATTCACCAGCAGTAGTTTGTCGCTGGACATCTCTGCCGCCATTTTGCAGGCCCATGCCACGGCATGGCTGGATTCCAGCGCCGGGATAATACCTTCCAGACGGGTCAGCATGCGAAATGCTTCCAGCGCCTCAGTGTCGGTTGCAGCCACATAATTAACCCGCTTGATATCCTTTAAATAGGAATGCTCCGGGCCGACGCCTGGATAATCCAGGCCGGCGGATACTGAGTGAGTCTCCATGATCTGGCCGGCATCATCTGTCATCAGATAGGTTCTGTTCCCATGCAGCACACCGGGGCGTCCAGCACTTAATGGGGCCGCATGGCGACCGGTAGCAACACCATCACCGCCAGCTTCCACGCCATACATGGCGACACCTTCGTCGCGCAAAAAGGGATGAAACAGACCAATAGCATTAGAGCCCCCACCCACACAGGCCAGCAGAGCATCTGGCAGACGCCCGTACTGTTGCAGGGACTGTGCACGAGCCTCTCGACCGATGATCGACTGGAAGTCGCGCACCAGACGTGGGTAAGGATGCGGGCCTGCAGCGGTGCCGATAATGTAGTAGGTGTTATCAACATTGGCAGCCCAGTCTCGCAGAGCTTCATTCAATGCGTCTTTCAAGGTGCGCGAACCGGACTCCACTGAGATCACATTGGCACCAAGCAGCTTCATTCGGTAGACGTTGGCGGCCTGGCGTTTGATGTCCTGCGCACCCATATAAACATCACATTGGAGGCCTAATCTGGCAGCCACTGTTGCACTGGCAACTCCGTGCTGACCGGCCCCGGTTTCAGCAATGATGCGCGGTTTGCCCATGTATTTTGCCAGCAAGGCCTGCCCGATGGTGTTATTGATCTTATGCGCACCGGTATGGTTAAGATCTTCTCTTTTCAGCAGAATCTTTGCGCCACCAAACTTTGCACTCAGCCGCTCTGCAAAATACAGCGGTGATGGTCTGCCCACATAGTGCGCCAGATCATAGTCATACTCTGCCCAGAACGCCGGATCCTGCGCCAGCTTGCTGTAAACCTGATCAAGCTCTTCTACCGCAGCTATCAGGGTTTCACCAACAAAAACACCCCCGTAATGTCCAAAGTGACCGCTGGCATCCGGCCCACTGAAAGTATCATGCCACTGTCCAGCTGCCTGATTTGCAACCGCGCTGTCGATGGACTGATTTTTCCCAGCTAAAACTGACTCGCTTGTTTCAAGATTGGACACGGTATACCTCTTTAAAAAACGCCTGCATTTTATCCGGGCATTTTAAACCCGGTACTGATTCTACCCCACTGCTTACGTCGACAGCGTAAGGCTGGACTTCTTTTATTGCGGCAGCAACGTTCAGTGCAGTTAGTCCACCTGCCAACACTATGGGTACCCCACAACGCTGCACGCAGTCGCGTGCCACCGCCCAGTCAAAACTGAGCCCGGTCCCGCCAGCCTGATGCGGGTCGTAGCTATCGAGCAGGATTGCTGACGCATGGTGGTATCGTGCAGCAAGCGCAACAACATCCAGCCCTTGCTGGACTCTTATCGCCTTCATATAGGGCATGCCAAAGGATGCACAGAACTCAGGGGTCTCTTCGCCATGAAACTGCAGGCAGTCGATTCTTACCTGCGCAAGCACCGCATTGATCTCAGCAGAATCAGCATTAACAAACAGTCCGGTCAGGGCCACAAAGGCTGATAATCGGTGACGAACCGCCTGCGCCTGAGCGACAGTCACAGCACGTTTGCTAGCCGGGTAAAACACCAGACCGAGTGCATCAGCGCCCAGCCTGACTGCCAGCTCAGCATCTTCAACGCGGGTAATTCCGCAAATTTTAACTCGGGTTGACAGCACGATAATCCTGGGCAGCGAAGAAAAGCGGCGATTCTAACAAAAATCCCTGGTTCAGCCTATGACAAACTCAAAGTCATCCTGCAGAAATCCTGGTCCGGTTGCCACCCTCGGCAACTCGAAATCCGGGGGATAATCGACGCCAACAAGGTACAGACCGTAAGGTTTTGCTGTGACTGCGGCCAGCGATCGGTTGCGGCTTTCCAGAACCTGCCGCGCCCAGTCTGCGGGTTTATTACCACTGCCTATTTCCAGCAGGACACCGGCAATATTGCGCACCATATGCTGCAGAAATGCATTTGCCTGTATATCAATGACGACATAAGGCCCTGTTCGCCGCACCCGCAGATGCATGACTTCGCGCCATGGTGATCGCGATTGGCAGCCTGCCGCTCGAAATGAACTGAAATCTCGCTCACCCAGCAGATGCTGCGCCGCCTCGTCCATGCGTTCAACATCAAGCTGCAGGCGGGTATGAGTAAGTTGCCGCGCCAGTATGGCCGGTTCGACGAAGCTTTCCTGGATGACATAACGATAACGTCGATGGCGGGCGGAAAATCTGGCGTGAAACTCATCGCTTACGGCCTTCGCCCAGCGAATCCGTGCAGTCGCCGGTAATAAGCTGTTGCCACCCCGGATCCATGCTTTTTCGCCGCGATCAATTTCCGTATCGAAGTGCACTACCTGAGCAGTTGCATGCACACCGGTGTCAGTGCGGCCTGCGCAAACAGTCAGAACGGGGTGGTCAGCGACCTGCGACAGCGCTTTTTCGAGTGCCTGCTGGACGGTCAAAAGCGTGGGTGAACTCTGACGCTGCCAGCCATGAAATGCAGCACCGTCGTATTCAATGCCAAGGGCTATACGCTGCGTCACGGCCTGGGAACTCTTAATAAATGAAGTGAGTTAAGAACAAAGATACAGGTTGATGCTCACTGAATTCTATCCAGCAAAGAGCGCGCATCTTTGATCTGCACGGCAGTGCCTTCCTGCAGAACTTCCTGAAGTATTTCACGAGCGCCATCAGTATCGCCCATATCGATATAGGCACGGGCGAGATCAAGTTTTGTAGCCGCTTCATCACTATCGGATAAAAATCTCAGGTCATTGCGATCAAAATCGTCAGTATCGTCATCGCCGGTAAACTCGAGGCTGTCCAGGTCACCAAACGCTGCTGGCTCAGTCTTTTCTGTAATCTCAGGTGCAATACCCGCGCCTTCAACAGCCGCAGCATCAGTACCAGTTTCCGAAGTCGCCGAGGACAGATCCATGTCGAGTTCGAAATCTGCTTCACGGTCGTCAGTCTGAGCCTCGTCAGTCTGGATGGCCTCAGTCTGGGTGTACTCAATCTGAGCTTCGTCAGAAAAATCAAGTTTTTCTATCTCCAGTTCCGGGTCTTCCTGGCCAATGTCGGAAGTTGCCACGGTCTGGCTTGATAAGTCTTCAAGGTCGTCAAGAGAGAAATTGAAATCGATACTCTCAATTTCGTCCTCACCGGCCGCAACAGCTTTTTGATCATCAAGCAGAAATTCGTCTGAGTCTTCCAGTGCCTGTTTTTCATCTGCCACAGGTGCATCAAGATCGCTGAGGTCAAAGTTAAATTCTTCTTCGGGCTCATCTGTGGCACTTTCAGCCCCGATATCGCCGGCGCCCATTGGATCAGCTGTCAGTCCTTCAGATACCAGCTCACCTTCAGGTCGTAACTCATGATCTTCCTGCAACTCATTGAATTCGAATAAATTATCACCGTCGGATAAAAAAGCATTATGAAAGTCGTCGGGTAACTGTGAGCGCAGCTCCTCGATTCTTGTCAGCTCAGCACTATCTGCATGGGTTGTTAACCGGGCTTCCTCAATCTTAAAACCTGCGCTATCTCCGTCAGCAACACAGACTTCCAACAGCTTCAGACGCAGATCATTGCGCTCGGGGTCAGCGGCAATGGCATTCTGTAAAAGCACACGCGCTGCACTGATTCGATCGTATGCCAGCAAGGTATCCACTTCATCCAGCAGATCAGCGTCTGCCTGAGCGTCTCCGATTATGGCCGACTCTTCAGGGCTGACAGCGTCAAAGTCGGCTTCTGTAAAAACAGGATCCAAGCCAGCATTGCGATTGACATATACCGGTTGGTCGCTGCCCTGGCCAGGGCTGGCATTAATCTCATCCTCATCCTGTGCAGAGAGGTTAAGGAATTCATCAGATTTAGACCGATGGCGTCGCAGTAGCATGGCCAGCAGCAAAATAATCAGCAACAATCCGCCAATCAAGGCATAAGTATTCCTGACCAGCGCATCAACGACTGCAGCGATACCACTTTTTTCCTCGGCCATAGTGATTACAACTGGGGGCTCAAGAGCTGGAGCCGGCTCGACTGCCTCATCCGGACTCTGGGCTTGCGCAGTCAACGCCTGCTGCAACTGCGCCAATTCCAGGTCGCGCAGACGAATGATTTCATGTGCTGAAGCTATCTGCTGCTCGAGCATAGAAAGTCGCTCATTCAGCTCACTGTTCTGCAGCAGCACCCTGTCAAGCTCTTCATTGTTAACAGCCATGCGGTTTTCCAGACTAGCTATGCGCGCAGCCTGACTGCCGCCATCAGCTTCCTCCGCGGTTCCGCTAACGACACTTAATTCACCGCGACCGCTGCTACTGTCTGATACGGTCGAGGCAACCGGCGGCGGCGTCAGTGGCTCTGCGTTCAAAGGCGCATTTCTGCGATCAGCGAACAGCAGATTTTGCCGGGATACTTCAGTGACGGCCTGCTGTTGCGATAAGGCTCTGATCTGCTGAGCATCCGGGACTCTAAGCACCTGACCGCTACGGATCATATTGATGTTACTGCCGATGAAGGCATTTTCGTTCAAGCGCTGAATAGCCAGCATCGTCTGTTGCACGCTGACGTCACGATCCGGTCTTACCTGCAGGGCGATGTCCCATAGAGTATCGAATGAATCAACTGTAACAGTTTGATCTGCCGCCAGTCGTGCCTGACGATCTGCCTGTGGTTGCGATGTCGAAGAACTCTCATTACCGTCTGCTGCCAGCCGTTCAATTTGACCTGATTCAAAACCTGAGGAACTTTGTGTAATAGATTGATTTTGCGGTGATTGCGCCTGTAAATCATTAGCAAGAGAGCGCACTGGCGCCTGCGCAGTCTGGGCCACAGGCGTATTACTGAACACCGGCAAATCCAGCAGAAGAGTGTACTCGCTTAATAAACGACCGCTCGGCCAGCGGGTTTCCAAAACGAAATTGAGATAGGGTTCGCGCACCGCTTCAACAGTGCTCAAGACCACAAAAGTGCGATTCCCGACTGTCTCCAGATGGAAAAATATACTCTCGAGAAAAAACGGTCTGTCAATGGAAAAACGCTCGAAATCGCTCACAGAGGCGATCCCGATCTCGATATCTTCAGCACGCAGACCATCTGCCTGCAGCAACTCGATACGAGCAGTCAACGGCTGATTGAGAGCGGACTCCAGGATAATCTCGCCCAGGCCCAGTGCCTGCACCTGAGTAGCTGCAAACATTATCAGGCTCGTCAAAACGGCTGCCAGCTTTCTTCCCATTGTCCAGTCCTTACTTTGGCCCTGATCAAGGCCATTTATTATGTTCCTGGCTCCACACTGACAGTTAATAATGCTGTATCGTTGCGGCTGATAATGCTTTACCCAGTGCAGTGCTCTGAAAGCCGTGCTCTTTGCGGCTTTCAGAGGAGGACCCTCATCGCGAGGAAGTATTCATTATAAATAGTCTTTTATCAACAGTTCGGCTATCTGGATAGAGTTCAATGCTGCGCCCTTGCGGACGTTGTCACCGACTATCCATAAATTCATACCGTTTGGATGCGAAATATCTTTCCGAATTCGACCCACGAAAACTGCATCCTGTCCGGCTGAATCAGTAACTGCCGTCGGATAAAGACCATCTTTGCGCTCATCCATCAGTTCTACCCCAGCAGCCTGGCGCATTAAATCCCGAACTTCGTCTTCACTGATTGGTGATCGGGTCTCAATATTTACTGCCTCCGAGTGCGCGTAAAAAACCGGCACGCGCACGCAGGTGGCATTAACGCCGATAGATTCGTCGCCGAGAATCTTTTTGGTCTCCCAGGACATTTTCATCTCTTCTTTTGTATAGCCGTTTTCCATGAACACATCAATCTGCGGCAATACATTAAAGGCGATCTGCTTCGGATAGACACTGCACTCAATCTCGCGGCCATTAAGCAGCGCTGCGCTCTGGCTGGCCAATTCTTCAATGGCTTCCTTACCCGTACCTGAAACGGCCTGATAGGTTGCGACGTTAATTCTGCTGATGCCGACTTTGTCATGAATCGGCTTAAGGGCCAGCAGCATCTGAATGGTCGAGCAATTCGGATTGGCGATGATATTGCGATTTTTGTACTCAGCAATTTTTTCCGGATTAACTTCCGGCACTATCAAAGGAATATCGGCGTCATAGCGAAAGTGGGACGTGTTATCGATAACCACGCATCCTGCTCTGCCTGCTTTTTCCGCATACTCCTCAGAAATGCTGCCGCCCGCCGAAAACAAACCGATCTGCGCCTTAGAAAAGTCGAAATCAGCCAGATTCTGCACGGTCACCGCCTTGCCATGGAACATGATCTTGCTGCCGGCAGAGCGTGCGCTGGCCAGCAGATACAGGTTATCCACTGGAAAGTTTCGCTCTTCCAGAATACTTACCAGGGCCTCGCCCACAGCTCCAGTAGCGCCAACCACCGCGACATTAAAAGTACGCATTTTATTGTCCTTCTTTATTTTAAAATTTAACTCAGCCTGGCTTAATCGCGACCGTTTACTGCTGGGTAAAGTACCAGGGAGCCTGTTGGCGCCAGTTGTTCTCAAAGCGACTGATTGCATCAGCATCTTTTAAAGTGATACCGATATCGTCAAGACCGTTCAACAAGCAGTCCTTCCGAAAACTGTCCACCTTAAATGCAATGGGGCTGCCATCTGGTTTTTTGATGGTTTGAGTGATCAGGTCGATAGTCAGGGAATAACCTGGCGTTGACTCTACCTCATTAAATAATTGATCAACTATATCTTTATTTAAAACAATAGGTAACAAGCCATTCTTGAAACAGTTGTTAAAGAAGATATCGGCATAGCCTGGCGCAATAATAACGCGGAACCCATAATCGTCGAGCGCCCAGGGGGCATGCTCGCGACTGGAACCGCAGCCAAAGTTTTCGCGTGCCAGCAGGATTGTTGCGCCCTTATAGCGTGGCTGATTAAGCACGAAATCCTTGTTCAAGGGACGGCCGCTGTTATCGGCTCCGGGCTCACCTTTATCAAGATAGCGATGCTCATCAAACAGGTTGACGCCAAAACCGGTACGGCTGATCGACTTCAGGAATTGCTTGGGGATTATATAATCCGTATCTACGTTAGCTCGGTCCAGAGGCATTACCAGGCCGCTTTCTAGTTCAAACTTTTTCATAATCTGTTACTCAGTATCCGAATCCAGGTTGAGAATCTCAGGCGTTTAGTGTTTCCTGCGGGGTCAGCAGAATATCGCGCACGTCAACGAAGTGACCATGGATGGCAGCAGCCGCAGCCATTGCAGGACTGACCAGGTGGGTTCTGCCGCCAAATCCCTGCCGTCCTTCGAAATTACGGTTTGATGTCGAGGCACAATGCTTACCTGCACCTAATTGATCCGCATTCATCGCCAGGCACATGGAGCAACCTGGCTCACGCCATTCGAGACCCGCCTCTATAAAAATCTTATCAAGCCCTTCAGCTTCTGCCTGCTTTTTGACCAGACCTGAACCCGGTACCACCAAGGCCATTTCGATATTGCTGGCGACCTTACGGCCCTTTACAACCGCAGCAGCAGCGCGCAAGTCCTCGATACGGGAATTGGTACAGGAACCGATAAAAATACAGTCGAGCATAATGTCAGTAATCGCGGTGCCCGGCTTCAATCCCATGTACTTAAGAGCCTGTTTCATATTCTCGCGACGGCTTGGATC
The DNA here is from genome assembly GCA_041689205.1 of Pseudohongiellaceae bacterium. Lineage (GTDB taxonomy): Bacteria > Pseudomonadota > Gammaproteobacteria > Pseudomonadales > Pseudohongiellaceae > JAVVEG01. The sequence goes on from JBDNGQ010000264.1 coordinate 15,347, forward strand.
GGGTTCCTGCTCAGGATCTGGAACCCGACCATTAATCGGTGCAACCATCTCTGGCGAGGTACCCCAGGTGACCTGCGGGATGATATCTGCTGCGTCCATTACCACTACGCGATCAAAATGGGCATCGTTATCACTGACCAGATCACGCCATGCCAGCACAGCGGCATCCCACATCGCTCCTTTGGGTGCAAAGGGACGGCCTTTGATGTAATCAATAGTAATCTGATCAACCGCAATCAAGCCTGCACGAGCACCAGCCTCAATCGCCATATTGCAGATAGTCATTCTACCTTCCAGGCTCAAAGCTCTAATGACATCGCCGCCAAATTCGATCGTATAGCCAGTACCGCCAGCTGTGCCGATCTCACCGATGATGGCCAGCACCACGTCTTTAGCGGTAACGCCGGGATTCAGTCGACCATCTACCCGGATCAGCATATTCTTCATTTTGGTTTGCAGCAGGCACTGAGTGGCCATCACATGCTCAACTTCCGATGTGCCTATGCCATGCGCCAAGGCACCGAGAGCGCCATGCGTGGAAGTATGCGAATCACCGCAGACGATAGTCATGCCGGGCAGCGTAGCACCCTGCTCCGGACCTACTACGTGCACAATTCCCTGACGCTCATCGTTCATATCCAGTTCGAGGATGCCAAACTCCCGGCAGTTGTCGCCCAGAGTTCTGACCTGAATGCGTGAAATCGGATCGCGGATACCTTCGAGCCCCTGCACTCGCTCATCGCGGGTTGTGGGAATATTATGGTCAGGTGTTGCAAAGTTGGCAGCGGCACGCCATGGCTTTCTGCCAGCCAGACGCAGCCCGTCGAAAGCCTGAGGTGACGTTACTTCATGGATCAGTTGCCGATCAATGTAGATAAGCGCGGTGCCATCGTCGCGCTGCTTAACCAGATGCGAAGTCCAGATTTTGTCATACAGTGTTGTGCCGGCCATGTGGTGTTTCCTGAATTAACTCTACTTAATTAGGTTTATGAACTTAATTTCTTAACTTTTTGTATTTATTAACATAAAATTTTATTATATCTGACTGATAAAGAGTTTTTATTAATTTTCAAATCACCGGTGTTGTTGTCGTCACCCCTTGATTCTGTGCGCGATGGCGCAACAGATGATCCATCAAAACGATAGCCAGCATGGCCTCAGCAATCGGGACTGCACGAATCCCTACACAGGGATCATGACGTCCGGTGGTCACTACCTCGACCGGATTTCCATGCACATCAATTGAGCGCCCTGGAATGCGCAGGCTGGAAGTAGGTTTCAGGGCAATGCTGGCCAGTATGTCCTGACCACTGGAAATGCCGCCCAGGATGCCACCGGCATTATTCGAAAGAAAACCCTGCGGTGTCATCTCATCGCGATGCTCGGTACCCTTCTGCTCAACAGCGGCAAAACCAGCACCTATTTCTACGCCTTTCACTGCATTTATACTCATCAGCGCGTGCGCAATATCTGCATCGAGGCGATCAAAAATCGGTTCACCCAGACCCACCGGCATGTTACTGGCCACAATATTAATCCGTGCCCCCACTGAATTACCTTCTTTATTCAGCGCCGTCATAAAAGCCTCCATTTCTGGAACTTTGGCAGCATCGGGACAGAAGAACGGATTGCGCGCGACTTCATCCCAATCCAGCAATTGCGCCTTTATCGGGCCCAGTTGACTCATATAGCCGCGGATTACGATACCGTGCTGAGAGTGCAGGTACTTGCGGGCAATCGCTCCTGCCGCAACCCGCATCGCGGTTTCGCGCGCTGAAGATCGTCCGCCGCCGCGATAATCACGAATCCCGTATTTTTGCTGATAAACATAATCAGCATGAGCGGGACGAAACTGGTCTTTGATTTTGCCATAATCTTTAGAGCGCTGATCGGTGTTTTCAATCATCAGACCGATTGGCGTGCCGGTGGTACGCCCTTCAAATACCCCGGAAAGGATTCTGACCTCATCTGCTTCGCGTCTTTGCGTGGTAAACCGGGAGGTGCCCGGTTTCCTGCGATCAAGATCGTGCTGCAAGTCAATTTCAGATATTTCCAATCCCGGCGGACAGCCGTCGACGATGCAGCCCAAGGCTGGCCCGTGGCTCTCACCGAAACTGGTGACCGAGAATAGTTTTCCGAAAGTGTTACCAGACATACTCGACCTGTGGCTCTGACGCTGCAGAGTTGTTAAGCACTATAAGCCGCAAAAGGAGCGCATTGTACACTAATTCAACAACTGCACGAACCTGCCAAAACTGAATTAACTATGAAAATGCTCCCGGAATGCCAGCAATTGCGGTCGAGTCAGCACTAAAACGCCCTCACCCCCACAGGCAAACTCCAGCCACATAAGCGGAACCTCAGGCAGCCGTTGAGCCAGCGCTTCATGGGAATAACCGACTTCAAGAATCAATACCCCATCATCACTCAGATAGTCAGCGGCCTGCTTCAGTATCTGCAGCGGCAAAGCCAGACCATTATCTGCAGACAGCAGACCCAGCTCCGGTTCA
>JBDNGQ010000265.1:0-1848 GCA_041689205.1 Pseudohongiellaceae bacterium
CCAACGGCTGCGGGCAGGGTTTATGCAGCCTATGGCGGGGTCTATATCACCGTTGCGCTGATGTGGCTATGGTCTGTTGATGGTATCCGGCCCTCGGGTTGGGATCTGCTCGGCTCCAGTCTGGCGCTGGCAGGGATGGCTGTCATCATGTTTGCGCCGGCAAAAGTCTGACAGAGGCTCCAAACCCATCCTTGGAGTTCAGCACTAGCAGCCTGGCCGCTGCGCCACAAGCTCAGGGGTGGAAAACGTAACGTGTCCTGATCAGCAGGGAGATTTTGTCAGATGTATGTGCCAGAGCATTTCAGAGAAAGCGACACCCAGGTACTTCAGCAGTATATCCGCGACTATGGCTTTGGTGTGCTTGTGGTCGCTAATGGCGAGGGTATTGAGGCTAATCATGTTCCGTTCCATTTGCAGGTGGATGGTGATAATCCGTCAGGCGTTTTGCGGTGCCATGTGGCACGGAATAATCTGGTTTGGCAGCGCATTGAAAAGGGTGGGCAGGTCCTGGTCATTTTTCAGGGGCCCGATGCCTATGTTTCTCCATCCTTTTATCCTTCGAAGGCGGAAACGGGTCGGGTCGTTCCTACCTGGAATTATCTGGCTGTGCATGCCGAAGGTTGCGCTCATATTGTCCTCGATCCGAATCGCCTGAGAGAGCATCTGCACAAGCTGACCGAGCACCATGAGACCGCAAGAAATCCATCCTGGTCAGTTGATGATGCGCCACGTGATTTTACTGAGAGCTTGATGCGAGGCATCGTCGGCATTGAAATACACATTGAGAAGCTGACCGGGAAACTGAAAGCCAGCCAGAATCAGCCGGAGCTAAACCGGGCAGGAGTCAAGTCCGGCCTTGCGAATGAAGAACGCACGGACGACAGTGGCATGTCGAAGTTTGTCATATAATTCCTATAAGCGCCGATGCTTTAATCACCAGGTTGAAATATGTCGTCGTTTAAATTTCTCTGTTTTCACATATAATGACACATATACTATTGCGGAGGTGCTTGTATGGGACAGGTAACGATATATCTGGACGATGAAATTGAGCGAAAGATGAATGAGGCTGTAAAGTCCGCCCATATGTCCAAGAGTAAGTGGGTTGCACAGCTCGTGCAGGAAAAAGTGCTCAATGAGTGGCCTCATTCTGTTGGGGAAATGGCGGGTAGCTGGGACGACTTTCCTTCATTGGAAGATATTAGACAAACCCGGATCACTGATGTTCAGAGAGAACAGCTTTAATGTACGTACTCGATACGAATATCTTGATTTATTTCTTTAAAGGATTGGCTGGAGTCCCGCAGAAGCTAATGTCCGTATCGCCTAAGGATATCGGGATTCCTGCGGTTGTTATCTATGAGTTGGAGTATGGAATCACAAAATCAAGCTCTCCAAAGAAGCGGCAACAGCAATTAGCTGAGCTTTGTTCGCTCGTAAATGTGATGCCTTTTGGCAGAGAAGAGGCAAGATTGACTGCTGATATCAAAGCCAGGCTTGAGAAGAAGGGTACGCCGATCGGGCCTTATGACCTGCTCATCGCGGGCACAGCGGTCTCCAATAATGCAGTCCTGGTCACTAACAACGTCAAAGAATTTTCCAGAGTTCCAAAACTTCAGATTGAAAACTGGTTCCAGGAGCCTGTCGGACTTGGCCGATCGTAGCGCGGGAAATCAGCTGTAATGTCACACCTTCGGGTGTTGGGACAGCCCTCAATTCGGCAGAGTATGCCTGAGGAACTTATGCAATCCAAAGAACACTGGGAGAAGGTTTACTCCAGCAAACAAGCTGATGAAGTCAGCTGGTTTCAACAACATGCAGAATTATCGCTGAAAATTATTCGCGAAA
>JBDNGQ010000266.1:0-37425 GCA_041689205.1 Pseudohongiellaceae bacterium
ATGCAGCTTCGGCAACAGATAAGCATCCATTACCTCTCTTGCTACCGGACCGGCTGTGGAACTGCCGCCACCGCCATTTTCAAGAAAAACTGCTACTGCTATCCTGGAGTTCTGCGTAGCCTCAAACGCAATAAACATCGCATGATCCCGAAATCGCTCTTCCAGATCATTGTTGGTGCGAGTGCCTGAGGCATCTATCTGGAACTGCACAATCTGAGCGGTTCCGGACTTGCCGGCCATTGGATATTCAAGCGGCTTTCGGCCCTGAATAAAATCATAAGCTGTGCCATCCAGCCGACGAAAATTTCGATCACGGGGCTTGCTGGTGGTATGGACCATCGAACTGCGAACCAGCTCTATATGTTCCGGCGATGGCAACATGGGCTGCTGAATTTCTTCACCATCGAACAGCACGTCTATAAAACCACCCTCTGCCATCTCCACAGCGCGCAACATCCGTGGCGCTTTGAATACACCATGATTGGCAAGAGTCGCTGCAGCACTGGCCATCTGCAGAGTGGTGGCCTGGAAAATTCCATTACCAATGCCTTCAAACGGTGTTTCGCCGGCATACCAGGCTTCACCGCGATTCTCCCTTTTCCATGCACGCGATGGCACGATACCGTTGCTGGCCTCAGGAATATCCAGACTCATATTCGCGCCAAAACCAAAACCACGTAAATAATCGTGAATTCTATCGATACCCAGCTCTACCGCAACATGGTGGAAATAGGTATTGCAGGATTGATAGATCGCCCGCTCCAGTGTAATAGCTCCATGACCTGATTTGTCACGCCACCAGGTCCAATCATAATAGGGGCGCGAGCGGCCCGGCAGGGAGTAGAAACCGCGATCATTAATGACCGTTTCCGGCGTAACCACCCCGTAATAAAGACCCGCCAGCCCGATAAAGGGTTTGATGGTTGAGCCCGGAACCCGGGAACTCGCTGCGCGATTGAACAAGGGTGAATGTCCCGAACTGTTCAGAGATCGTAACTGATCGCGTCCAATGCCGGTGACGAAGATATTGGGGTCATAATCAGGCTTGCTGATCATGGCCAGCACTCCCCCGGTGGCTGGATCTATGGCGACAATCGCGCCACGGAAGTCACCCAGCGCTCGCTCGGCAGCCAGTTGCAGCTCTGCGTCCAGATGCAGCATGATTGCCTGGCCAGGTATTGGATCAGTTCGGTCCAATACCCGGGTAACCTGGCCACGATTATTTTTTTCAACAGTCTCAAAGCCTACCTGTCCGTGCAGATAGTTTTCGTAGGTCTTCTCTACTCCGGTTTTACCAATCTGCTGAGTGCCGCGGTAATTATCAGCAGTTGCCTCGTCCATCCCGGTCAGTTCGTCACGATTGATCTCCGAGACATAGCCGAGAGCGTGCGCAGCACTGGCCTGCAAGGGATAGTTGCGCACCAGTTGAGCTTCTATCGCCATACCGGGTAGCAGATGCTGATTGACTGCAATATAGGCAATTTCTTCCTGACTTAATTTATAACGCAGGGGCACTGAGGTATTCGGAACCGGACGCCGACTCTGTCGTAACCGGTATTGTTCAACGTCCTCATCCGTAAGACTGATGATAGAGCGCAGCAACTCAAGCGACTTATCCAGATCAACTGCAGTCTCCCGCACCACAGTTAAATTGAAGATGGGTCTGTTCTCAGCCAGCAGAATACCATTACGATCGTAAATCAAACCCCTGTTGGGTGGGACATACTGAGAATGGAGGCGGTTGCCATCAGAGCGGGCAGCAAAGTATTCATACCGACTAACCTGCAGGTTAATCATCCAGGCAACGAGTCCGCAAAACAGCAGCAGTATGATAATTCCAGCCACCAGCATTCTGCGATTGAAGATATGTGTTTCTCGCGCGTGGTCATCGAGATTAAATCGTTGTGCCATGTCTGCTTCCGGTTTTCCCAGCGCTGCTGTTAATTTTTATTGTCAATGAGTCCTGTTAACCTTGATACCTTTGTAACAGACATTAAAACTACGACAATTAAATTGTTAATAAGTTTAGGCTCGATGGTATGGATGCCCATTCAAAAGCGTCCATACCCGGTATATCTGCTCCGCGACCAGAATTCTAACTAATGGATGCGGCAATGTTAATGCGGACAACGACCACTTTTCATTAGCGCGCTGCAAACACGACTCACCAAGTCCATCCGGCCCACCCACTAATAAGATGATCTGCTGTCTTTCCAGACGGATTGCTGCAATCCGTTGCGCCATTGCTTCTGTGCTCAGCGACTTTCCAGTAACTTCCAGAGCGACTACATAATCCTCCGGTTTGACTCGACTGAGCAATGCTTCACTTTCTTTGCGCAAAGCCTGCTGCAGATCCAGACCTTTACCGCGTCGCCCAAGGGGAACTTCTTCACACAGTAAGGCAAAATCAGCAGGCAGTCGCTTACAATATTCTGCAACACCAGTCTCTACCCAGGCAGGCATTTTAGACCCTGCCGAAATCAGCTTAAGTTTCACTGTTTTCGTTGCCATTCCTGCTGGTTTTTGCGACCACATCAGCAGAATTGAAGTTCCATAAATCTTCAAGTGAATAGAGCGCTCTGATCGGCGCGAGCATGATATGCACTATCACCGCCCCCAGGTCCACCAGAATCCATTCACCTGGAAGACGTCCTTCAACTCCGACAACGGGGGCACCCGCCGCCCTCACCTGACGCTCCACTTCATCAGCGAGTGACTTTACGTGAGTTGTGGAATTCCCTGTTGCAATCACCATGTAATCCGTAATCTGAGTTAATTCTTCAACATTAAGGCAGACGATATTGTGTGCCTTAATATCTTCGAGTGCCTTAACGGCAAGTTGTGACAGCGCTTGTTTTTCCAAAACGGGTCTTTCCTCTGTTAGGGAGTTGTTCAACTCCTGATAATCTGGCAGATGCTCGTATGCAACCTGGCCATGAAATCTGTTCCTGAAATCTGCTGTAAATATTATTTCAATAAAATTGAGACCGTAACTTCCTTTAAAAGCGGTATAGATTATGCTCGGCTATATAGTGACTAACTGCTGCCGGAAGCATGGTTGCAGCGCTCGAATCCGCACCCGCTCGAAGTTGTTTGCGCAGTTCATTCGAAGCGATCTGTAAGGCTGCCTTATTAAGCAAAAATATTCTGCCCGTCTGCCTGGAAAATAGTTCGTCAACATTACGCACCTGTCGGCTGACCAGTTCCCGCTGCAGCGCCTGCTGCGCACGGCTGTCGTCGCTGCGCTGAAGCTGCCCGGTGGCAGGTCGATTAATCACACACATATGACAAAGCTCAAACAGCTGTTGCCATTTATGCCAGTGCGGCAGACCCAGGAACGCATCCTCACCCAGCACCAGTACCAAACTGCTGTCTGGAAAATCGACATGCAGGGACAGCAGGGTATCTGCCGTATAGGAGATACCCTGCCGCTTCAATTCACGATCATCCACAAGCAGTCGGGCGTCAATCTGCGCAGCAAGTTTTAACATCGCAAGACGATCATCTGCGTCAGCAACAGCTGCGTCTCTATGAAATGGAGTAGCACATGGGATCAGTCGCAGTTCATCCAGTGACAGACAATCCAATGCGCTCACCGCTGCGCTGACATGTCCTGTGTGGACCGGGTCGAACATGCCACCCATCACACCAATTCGTTGTCTCATTGGCGGATATGACCGTCACCGAGCACAATGTATTTTTGTGAGGTCAGACCTTCCAGACCCACGGGACCCCGGGCATGCAGTTTATCTGTGGAAATACCAATCTCCGCACCCAGGCCATATTCGAAGCCATCAGCAAAGCGGGTGGAGGCATTGACCATAACCGAACTCGAATCCACTTCACGCAGAAAACGCTGCGCCCGCCCGAAATCCTCGGTCATAATCGATTCGGTATGCGCCGAACTGTAGCGGCTGATGTGATCCATTGCAGCGTCCAGATCGGCAACAATTTTTATCGCCAGCACCGGTGCCAGATACTCTTCTTCCCAATCGGACTCACTTGCTACCCGTGCATTTTTCACCAGCTTTCGGGTTTGCTCGCAGCCGCGTAATTCAACACCAAGCTCCGTATAACGCCGCCCCAGTTCAGGAAGCACTGCAGCGGCAATGTCCTGGGCAACCAGCAAAGTTTCAAGCGTATTGCAGGTGCCGTAACGCTGCGTTTTGGCGTTTATCGCCACATTAATGGCCTTTTCAACATCAGCTCTGTCATCGATATACAGATGGCAATTACCGTCCAGATGCTTGATTACCGGAACTTTAGCGTCAGCACTGATGCGCGCAATAAGTCCCTTGCCACCGCGCGGCACAATCACATCCACGTACTCCGGCATGGTAATCAGCTTACCGACGGCGGCGCGATCTGTCGTGGCTACGACCTGTACCGCCTGTGGCGGCAGTTCCGCCGCCGCCAGACCTTCAGCGATGCAGGCTGCGATGGCCTGATTGGAACGAATGGCTTCGGAGCCGCCGCGCAGGATGGTGGCATTACCCGATTTCAAGCACAGACTGGCAGCCTCGCAGGTCACATTGGGTCGAGACTCATAAATGATGCCGATTACGCCAAGAGGCACACGCATTTTGCCGACCTGAATGCCACTGGGCATAAAGCGCATAGCGCTTATTTCGCCTACTGGATCGTTCAAAGCCGCAACTTGTCTGAGTCCTTCAATCATTGCATCGATGCGGGCAGGAGTTAACGCAAGACGGTCCAGCATGGCTGCATCCAGACCCTGGGCACGCGCTGCCGTCAGATCAGCAGCATTTGCGGCCAGCAGATTGGACCGTGCTGTTTCTATGGCATCAACCATGGCCAGCAGGGCCGCATTTTTCTGCGCAGTGCTCGCTCTTGCCATTACGCGCGAGGCAGCTCTGGCCTGAACGCCAAGCGTGTTCATATAGCTGTCTATGTCTGACATAAAATCTCAGTGCGGCTGCGTCGGCAGGAAAGGCGGCATTATAGCGCCGACCGGGGGCTGTAGACAAAACACAATCAGAGTTTGTTTTGCGCAAGAATGTGGTTCAGTTCGAGTTCCCCGGCTATCAAACGCAGTTTAGCTGCACGTGACAGGCGTTTAATGCGACTTTCAAGCCGAGAGGCCCGCGAGCGATCGCCTGCTTCGGCCTGAAAAACCAGTTGCAAGGGTCCTTTGCCGCGCAGATATCGCGAGCCTTTGACTTTATCCTGCTGGTGTTCAACAAACCGTCTGGCTACGTCCGTTGAAATACCCGTGTACAAGGTACTATCACTACAGCGAATCAGATAGATAAACCATTCAGCTACAGCACTGGCCACAGGCTCTCCTCTTATAACGCCACTTTGAACACTGCCCAGATCACACAAGTGCCCACTGATCGTCGATGAGCTCAATTTTCTGTTCACTTTGCAGCTTCAACAAATGGGCCAGCAGCGTTTTCTTCGCCCATACAATCAAGTGCTGCGGCACATCGTCATAAACCCGCAAGACCAGCTGGTCCAGGCTGCTGGCACCCAGCTCCTCCAGTCCGGTCAATACCTTCTGTTCACGCCGCAGACGATGACGGATCAAGGTTTCTATACTCTGCTGCGGTTCCCACATAATGTCGCCATGACCAGGCGCCAGCGACTTCAGTGGCAGCGCCTTAAGCGCCCGCAGTGATTCAAGATAATCGCTCATATTGCCGTCTGGCGGCAGAATGACCGGTGTTGTGCCCTGCAGAATATGATCCCCGGTAAACAGCATGTCTTCTTGTTCAAGCAGAAAACAAAAATGGTTGGAAACATGACCAGGAGTATGGATAAGCTGGATGGTGAATTCACCGCAATCGATGCGTTCGCCTGCTGTATAGAGGCGGTCTGGCACGAAGCTGCGATCCTGATAACCGTCCTCGGGAGGTGCCAGTCCAATCACCTGCGCACCGGTGGCCGCCTGCAAAGCGACGGTACCCGGCGAATGGTCACCGTGGGTATGAGTGACAAATATCCAGCGCAAGGGACGACCGGCAAGAATCTGCAACAGAGCCTCGGTATGTCCTTTATCGGCCGGACCCGGATCGATAAGGGCCATAGTTTCGGTACCAATCAGGTAGGAGTTGGTGCCTGGTCCCGTCATTATGCCGGCATTCCCGCACAGCACCCTGAATACCGGTACTTCACCTGAGCCGACCGAAACTGCCTTACCTGCAACAAATTGTGCATTCACTGCTTTTTCACCTGCGCTGATTTGTGTCATGACCGGCATCATAACGGGTTTACCATAAATCTAAAACTGCCAATTCGGGCTGAAACAGTGCTGGCCTTTGCAGGGGATTCGCGCTATAAAAGGCGCTTTTTCAAAGCCCTGTTAAGCCCCGTCTACGTCCCAGAGACCAACCTGCAGTTCAACATGCAATGGCCATACGCGTACTGTCTGCCAAACACAAAGCAGAAACAAAAAGAAGGTGACACACCATGTATAAAATCCAGACGTTCAACCAGATTTCTGACCAAGGCCTCAGTCGACTTTCATCCGACGACTATCAGGTTGGACCTGATATAATAGACAGCGATGCGATACTGGTGCGCAGCTATAAACTGTCAGCGACTGACACCAACCCTAAGCTGCGTGCCGTGGCCCGCGCCGGCGCTGGCGTTAACAACGTCCCTGTAGCCAGCTATACCGAGCAGGGTATCGTGGTCTTTAACACGCCCGGGGCGAACGCCAATGCGGTGAAGGAACTGGTACTCTGCGGCCTGCTGCTGGCCTCCCGCGGAATAATTTCAGGCATTAACTATGTCAACTCCCTGCAGGGCTTTAAAGATAACGCAGCACTGTCAAAACTGTTGGAAGAAGAGAAAAAACGCTTCAAAGGCAATGAACTGACCGGCAAGACGCTAGGCATTGTTGGCCTTGGTGCCATTGGTTCACTGGTCGCTGAAATGGCGATCAGTATGGGCATGAAAGTGCTGGGTTATGATCCGGCGCTGTCTATAGATGCAGCCTGGCGCCTGCCAAACCAGGTGCGCAGGATTGAAAATGTCAGCGCACTGCTGGGACATTCAGATTTTGTCACCCTGCATTTACCCGTGCTCGATTCAACCCGCGGTCTGATCAACTCAGACCTTATTGCTGCGATGAAGCCGGGGCTTTGTCTGCTCAACTTCTCGCGTGAAGAAATAGTCAATACCGAAGCCCTGATCAATGGTCTGAATGTAAAGGCCTTACGCATGTATGTGGCAGATTTCCCATGCCATGAAATGATCGGTCGTGATGATGTAATCCTGATGCCGCATATTGGCGCCAGTACGGACGAAGCTGAAGAAAATTGCGCAGTAATGGCAGTCGATCAACTGAAAGACTTTCTGGAGAATGGCAATATTCGGAACTCGGTGAACTTCCCGAATCTGATGCTGGATCGGGTCAGCAGCACCAAAGACTGCAGCCGTCTGGCGATCAGCAACCGGAACGTACCTGGTATGCTTGGCAAGATTCTGTCCGCACTTGCTGAGCAGAACATTAACGTGGTCGATATGATTAACAAGAGCCGAAACGAGATTGCCTACAATCTGATCGACATTGAGTCACGCCCCTCGGATGCATCACTGGCAGGCATCGCCGCTATACCGGATGTGATCAAGGTAACAGTGCTATAAGATTTTACCCACAGCTTTGCAATTACAACTATAGACCAGGACATAATATGACTCGTATTTTCAATTTTGGCGCCGGTCCGGCAATGTTACCCACTGCAGTTATGGAAAAGGCCCGGGATGAATTTCTCGACTTTCAAGGAATGGGAGCCGGAATCATTGAGATCAGCCACCGTTCACCTGAGTTTGACGCGGTATTGAACCGGGTTGACCAGCTTTTTCGTGAGCTTTCCGGACTGCCGGATAACTACGAGATTCTTTACGTGCATGGGGGCGCGCAGATGCAGTTTTCAGCAGTGCCATTGAATCTGCTTAATCTTAAGCCCGGCCATAAAGCAGCCTATGTTGAATCCGGAAATTGGGCTACGCTGGCACGCAAAGAAGCATCTCGCTTTGGCAATATCACTATTGCGGCAAGCAGCGAAGCCACCAATTTTGATCGTATTCCTGATTTCGATCCGGCACAGCTGGACCCGGAAAGTTCCTACGCCTACATCACCAGCAACAACACCATCTATGGAACCCGCTGGCATCAGTTTCCCGACACCGGCAACATCCCTCTGGTGGCGGACATGACTTCTGAGCTGATGTCGCGCAGGCTTGATTACACGAAATTCGGAGTTGTGTTTGCTGGCCTGCAGAAAAATCTTGGACCTGCCGGATTAGCCGTGGTGCTGATACGAAAAGATCTTCTCGGTCAGGCCCTGCCGAATACGCCAACTTTGCTCGATTACTCGGTGTATGCAAAAAATCATTCTCTCTATAACACCAACAATACCTTTGCGATGTATATGATGGGTCTGGTGCTTGAGTGGCTTAAGGAGCAGGGCGGAGTTGATGCCATGGAAGCGGTCAATGAGCTGAAGGCAAGGACACTTTACGATGTTATCGACAACAGTGATTTTTACATTGGTTCAGCGCATCCTGATCATCGTTCACGAATGACCGTCAACTTCAATCTGGCGGATAATTCTCTGCTGGACAAGTTCGTGCAAGAAGCGCTGGACAGAGGTCTGTACGCATTAAAAGGCCATCGTCTGGTGGGCGGCGCAAGGGCATCAATCTACAATGCCATGCCGCTGGAAGGCTGTCAGGCGCTGGCGACCTTTATGAAGGAGTTTGAGCGGGATAATGGCTGAGGGAGCCTCACAGCGAAAAATCATTCACTGTGACTGCGACTGCTTTTACGCCTCCATTGAGATGCGGGACAACCCGGCTCTGGTCGGACTGCCGGTCGCAGTAGGGGGGGCTAGTGAGCGCCGCGGCGTGGTTGCCACCTGTAATTATGAAGCCCGCAAATTTGGTGTGCACTCAGCCATGCCCACTGCCACGGCCAAACGGCTGTGCCCGCAACTGATCCTGGTTGCACCCAATATGGAAAAATACCGGCAGGCCTCGCTGGCCATGCATGAGATTTTCCGCCGCTATACCAATCTGATTGAACCACTCTCTCTCGATGAAGCCTATCTTGATGTCACTGATGCCAGCGCCTGCCGAGGCAGCGCGACATTAATCGCCCGGAAAATTCGCCAATGTGTGCGCGCAGAAATAGGCATTACCCTTTCTGCCGGTATCGCTCCGAATAAGTTTATCGCCAAAATTGCCAGCGACTGGAATAAACCGGATGGGCAATATGCGGTGACACCCGATATGGTCGACGAGTTTGTTAAGGCACTGCCAGTAAAGAAACTGCACGGCGTCGGCAAGGTTACTGCGGCTCGCATGCATGCGATGGGTATCGAAAGCTGTGCCGATTTGCGCAAATCAGGTGAAGAATTCCTGCTGCAGACCTTCGGCAGTTTTGGCAGTCAGTTATATCGTCTGTGTCATGGCATCGATGAACGGGAAGTTAAAACCGATCGGCAGCGAAAATCGCTCAGCGTGGAGAACACCTACTCACAGGATCTGCCCTCACTGGAAAGCTGTCTGAACGAATTGCCGGCTCTGCATCAACAGATGGAGGCGCGTCTGCAACCAGTTCTGCACAAATACCGGGTCAGCAAGAAGTACGTGAAAGTGAAGTTCCTGGATTTTGTCAGCACCACGGCGGAACATGTCGCTGAAGACAGCGCGATCACCAGTTATACTCATCTAATGACCGAAGCCTGGAACAGAGGAGCGCGCCCGGTGCGTTTACTGGGACTGGGAGTCAGGCTATCTCCTCTGGAGAACAGCTCGCTGGCGAGCGCGCCTGCTGACGCACAGAACAGCCGCTGCGAACAGCTGCTGTTGCCGGGCGTTGTCGAATGAGCACAGGATAAACCATGTCCAGATACCGCCCCCCCGGCGCCGCAATGTCCAACTACCTTACTGCAGAAGGCGAGGCGCGCTTGAAACACGAACTCACTTATTTATGGAAAGAAGAGCGCCCTCGCATCACCCAGTCTGTTACCGAAGCCGCAGCACAGGGGGATCGCTCGGAGAATGCCGAATATACCTATGGCAAGAAACGCCTGCGTGAGATTGATCGACGAGTGCGCTATCTGAGCAAACGCCTGGAGTCTGCGACCATAGTAAGCAGCATTCCTGATGACACCAGCAGAATCTATTTTGGCGCCTGGGTAAGCGTTGAGGACGAGGCCGGCAATTGTCGGGAGTACCGTATAGTCGGACCTGATGAAATCGGCGACCAGCCAGGTTATATCAGTATGGACGCTCCGCTGGGGCGCGCTCTTTTAGGTAAGCAGATCGATAGTGAAGTGGTGATTACAGCTCCTGACCGTGAACGTACTTACTATGTCAGCGCCATCCGGTATAAACCCTCTCCATGAAACATGTCAGTATCCTGGCATTTCGGCAGGCACTGGCCTCCAGCATGACCATTCCACTGGAAATGATTAACGCTGCCAGCCTCATTCACGCCATTCGTCTCAAACAGCGGCCCCATTTAACATTATTGACTATCGGTGAAACTGCCGGACCACTGACACTGACTGGTGGCTTTACCCTGGTACCCGATGCCAGCATTGAGGATGTCGTTCACAGTGATCTTATCTTTGTCCCTGCGCTGTGGGGGAATCCCCGTGCCGCTGTTAAACAACATCTAAGGACCTGTCACTGGCTGGCACAGCAATACGCTCGGGGCGCTGTTATCTGCAGCGTCGGAACCGGCAGCTATTTCCTGGCTGAAGCAGGCCTGCTTGATAACCGTTCAGCTACCACGCACTGGCGCTATTTTGACGATTTTCAACACAGCTACCCGCTGGTTAAACTGCAGCGTAAACGCTTTATTACTCAGGCTGACCGGCTTTACTGTACCGGCAGCATAAATGCGGTCCGAGATGTCATGTTGTATTTCGTTGAACAGCTGTTCAGCGCAGCGACCGCTGATGAGGTTGCCCATCACTTTACGCATGAGCTGAAACGCTCCTACGAATCTTTACTGCTGTCTGGCGATCAGAAAAACAGTCACCACGATGAGGAAATCATCAAGATCCAGGAATGGCTGCAAGCGCATTATCACCAGCAGGTCAATCTGCAGGATGTGGCACAAAAATTTAACATCAATGTGCGCTCATTTAATCGACGCTTTCGCGCTGCTGCTGACAAAACACCCCTGCAGTATCTGCAGGAGGTACGAATTGCCCAGGCTCAGGAGCTGCTGAAAAAAAGCAATCTGAGCATTTCAGAAATTGCTTTCGCAACAGGCTACCAGGATGTCAGTTACTTTTCTGGACTGTTCCGGCGGATCAACTCGGTGACACCTGGCGAATACCGGCATCTGGTGCGCAACAAATTATTCAATGTGGCAGCCAACTCTGTAGAAGAATAACGACTTCCCGATGAATCAGGGCATCGACAGTGGAGCCTGGTAGTTGGCCTTCCACCGGGCATAGGGCATGCCATAAACGATTTCTCTGGCCTGCTCGTAATCAACATCAAGAGCTCTTTCTTCCGCTGCTGCGGCATACCACTTCGCAAGACAGTTGCGGCAAAAGCCCGCGAGGTTCATCAGATCAATATTCTGCACATCCTTATTGTCATCAAGGTGTTTCAGCAGATGCCGGAAAGCAGCCGCTTCCAATTCAATTGTTTGTTGCTCGGTAAGTGACATGATTTACTCGTGTGTGGATGTTGATTCAGCAGAGGATGAAGATCAGCTGCAGGGTCTGCATAAAACCGCAGCATGCGGCCTTATGCAGACGATCATAAAAGTTATATAGCGGCAGCGTATCCGGTATAGTCAGAGTCTTCCTCATCCAGATCGCTATCCATGTCATCCACAGCACTTTCGGCCAGTGCAATCTTGCTCAGTGGAATTTTCCGATGTTTTTTATCAACTGATTTCAGTTGCCGTTCTGCCGCATTGAACGCGTCACGTATCGCAACATAAAGATCTTCATGAGAATGTTTATCGTGCTGGTCCTGTTTAACCACCACTTCGAGATTTGGCGTATGGAATTCTACTGCGACTGAGTAGACTTTACCTTTGGTCTGATTGTTATGTGGAGAATCGAGAACAACACGTCCACCGGTGATATTACTATTAAAGCGTTGCAACTTGGCGATGCGCTTGTTGACGTTATCGATAATGGCATCTGATTGATCGATGTTGTGGAAAACAATCTGGAGTTCATTAGACATAAAATTCAATCTCCGTGTTCTGTTAATTGGATACGCTTTCTATACTATTTTCAGGGCCCTCCTTTAGTAGTTGTTACTGGTAGTTATTGAATTTTTTACGCAAGTTCTAGTAGCCATTAAAACTATCGGCCAGGTATCCAACTGAAAGCGCGTAATTGTTGGCGCAGTTATATTTCAGTATGGAACGAAAATTCTCATAAGTGACAAATGCGCGCCCGCTCTCGCCGTCGGGCAGGATAATTGATGCAGTAAAATCCACGTCGGGCAATGCTGATCCGTCGACGCTGCGAATGCCGGCAGCCTGCCATTGCGGCAAAGTCTGTTGAATGGTGTGCCTGCGTAACACGCTGCAGGAAAAACTGGTTTCTGGCTGCTGCCACTGCGCCGCATCCTGATGATAATTTTCGGGCAACAGCACTTCGCGGCCCCAGGTCTGATCATCCCGCCAGCCATTAGCCTGCAGATAATTGGCAATAGAGGCAAACACATCGGCTTTGCTATTCCAGATATCACGTTTGCCATCACCATCAAAGTCAACCGCATACTGATTGAAACTGGAAGGCATAAACTGACTCTGGCCCATTGCACCGGCCCATGAGCCTTTCATATCAGCATGACTGATATGTCCTTCATTTAGAATATGCAAAGCATTCATCAATTCATTGCGGAAATAGGCTGCACGGCGTGGATCGTAGGCGAGTGTCACGAGGGCGCGAACGACATCAGTACCGCCGGTAAAATTACCAAAATTAGTTTCTACGCCCCAGAAAGCCACGATAAAACGGGGCTGAACGCGATATTGCTCCGCTACGCGATCAAGCAGTTCCCGATGTTCCCGTAATCGCTCACGTCCGGTATTAATGCGCCAGTCGGTCACCCGTTTTTCGAGATACTGATCGAGAGTTTCAACAAATTCAGCCTGACTGCGATCACTGGCGATAACCTGTGGAATCGGGGTAACAGGGAGCAAAGCCTGTTCAATGATTTGTTCGCTGATACCTGCTTGTCGGGCTTCGGTAATCAAATCCTGCAACCACAGCTGAAAGGCATGGTCATCGTCTTGAATACTGTTGCTTACATTGCCGGCGGCATTATCGGGGCTTAAAGGAGAAGTGCTCTGAGCCAATAACTGAGAAGAAATGAGTGTGTGGAGTACAACGACGCCAGGCAAAAGAAACCTTGCTTTTACTGCAGTTCTGACCATGCTTTAGCGCCCTCCTTCGTGCGTCTTCAAACCTAAGACTACTCCTTTAGAATTATTTTGTCTAAGCCTGATTACTGATTTTTTTTGCAGGCATTTGCAGTTTATTCATCCAGCTGAAAACACCAGTGCCAGGGCTCATAACAGATACCGGCAGGGTTATTTCGAGGGTAGGACAGTAAAAATTTAAAACTCAGCGCATTAGTCTGCAGCCAGCGGAATGCCGCCGTTTCCTCAAAATCTTCGGTTAAAGCGAAGCAGTCATCAGTACCCAGGTCGATGGCCCTGCCACTATGATGTTCGCTAAAACCTGGCGCAGCATTAACAGTGAGTATCTGCTCAATCAACTGACCTTTGTCCAGCTTTCTTCTGATTAATTCGCACTGATAGTCAACACTGCGGAACGCTGAGATCAGCATGAGATTGATGCCTTCCGCAGCCGCTGCTGCCTGCATCTGCTGCCAGGCCGTCAGTGCTGCGGGGAGCATGCGCTGCGGTCGGCCAAAACAATCCAGTCCGGCATCAGCCAGATCCAGCGGTTCTGGCTGCAGAGTCCATTTGCTGTGCGCTGACCAGGCAGCAGGGATACCCAGTTGGTGATGCAACTCTGCAAGCCTGCTCTCCAGGACAGGCTCGACCAGCAGAACAGGACTATCCGAGATAACAGCAGTACGAGACATGGACATAAGATCCTTGAGAGCAATAGCCATATCCTAAGGGTCTGGCTGCAGAGATGCAAACCGCACTGCGCTCACCCGTTAGCGCAGGGAACGTCGATAATTATCCTGATGCCTGTGGCAGAGAAGCCCGCTCAACGGTAAACGCAGCAGCGGCAGCCAGCGATCCTGTTAGATCCTGTTAGATCCTGTCCAATACGCCACATTGTTTGTCCATAAAGTCATATGCACACGATCCGGAATTGACTAATATTTAACGCATAGAGTTCGCATTTGCGCCCAGTCAGTCCGGACGCGATCAACAATCTTCAACAAGGTCTGCAGTATGTCCATATTACCTGTCATTATCGGCTTCGGCGGCATCAACTCAGCCGGGCGCAGTTCTGCCCATCATGGCTACCGGCGTCTGGTACTGGATCAGTTATCTTATACTGATGCCCAGCAGACCCGAGCCAGTCTGGCGAGTCTGATGGGGCTGCTTAAATATCACCAGGGAGCCTGGCTGGACCTGAATGGCACGAGCGTCGATCTGGATTCAGCGCTCACCGCACTGGACCCGGTATTACAGGCTGGCACCTTGATTCGAAAGCTGGAGAGCAATCTGTTTGATCCAGATCGAGTGCTGTTTCACAAACGCGCATTACTGCATGCCGAAGCTGGCGAAGCCATCAGTTTTAAAGTCAAACGACAGCATCTGCCCGAGACAATCCCGCTCTCCTGGCAGCTCAGTAATGCCGATAACGGCATGATTCGCGTAGAAATCCGGGATTCCTTCGACGTCCTCACTGAGAACTACCGTGCTTCTGCAGTGAACAGCGCCGGACAATTACCCACTGGTTTTGATCCTTTGTCATATTATGCCTCGCGCAGTCACCCCCGCGGTCTGCAGTTAACCGTTGTGGGAGCCAGCGATGCAGTCCAGTCAATGGGTATTGATTGGGCTGAAATCTTAAAACATGTGGCACCTGATCAGATAAGTGTCTATGCCGGCAGCAGCATGAGTCAGCTTGATTATGATGGTAATGCCGGTTTGATGCAGGCGCGCCTGCTCGGCAAAAAGGTTACTTCAAAACAACTGGCCCTGGGCTTTGCAGAAATGCCAGCCGATTTTATTAACGCCTACATTCTCGGCAATCTAGGAACAACCGGCACCAATGTTGCCGCCTGCGCGACATTTCTGTACAACCTCCGCCAGGGGCTCCGTGATATCAGATCCGGCAGTCATCGGCTGAGCATCATTGGCACCAGCGAAGCACCGTTGACGTCTGAGGTCATTGATGGCTATGCCACCATGGGAGCGCTGATCGACGATGAAGCGCTGCTGTTGCTGGACAAGGGCAAGGGCTTGAGCACCCCGGATCACCGCCGCGCCTGCCGCCCGTTTGGGATCAACGCCGGGTTTACGCTGGCAGAATCAGCACAGTTTATCGTGCTCTGTGACGATAGCCTGGCTTTAAGCCTTGGCGCCAGTATTTATGGTGCGGTCAACGAAGTGTTTGTTAATGCCGACGGGTTCAAAAAATCCATCGCCAGCCCCGGCGTTGGCAACTACATCACCATGGCCAAAGCGGCAGCTGCCACTCAGAATGTGATCGGCGCAGAAGCCCTGCAACAGCGCAGCTATGTGCAGGCACATGGCACCGGAACACCGCAGAACAGAATCACTGAATCGCATATTCTGAGTGAAATCGCGAAAACCTGGCAGATAAAGAACTGGCCGGTAACCGCACTTAAATCCTATATCGGTCACTCGCTGGCCTCCTCGTCTGCCGATCAACTGGTCAGCAGTCTGGGGGTCTGGAAGTACGGCATCATTCCTGGCATTCTCAGCACCGAACAGATTGCTGATGATGTTCACCAGGATAATCTGGAATTCCTGTTACAACACAAGCACGTTGGCAGCCGCGGCATGGATGCCGTGCTGCTGAATTCGAAGGGCTTCGGCGGCAATAATGCCACCGCGTCAATCCTGGCACCTCATATCGCTGGTCGCATGCTGGAGAAAAAGCATGGCAAAGCCGCGCTCAAAGCATGGCAACAGCTTAATGAACCAGTCATGGAGAAAACAGCGGCCTATGACCAGGCAACGATTGAAGGCAGAACCACAGCGATTTACAAGTTTGATCACAATGTGCTGGATGGTACTGATCTGCAGATCGATCAGCACCAGATGCGCGTTGCCGGGCATGTGAATCCAATTGATCTGCAGGTGGAAAACAGCTATTCAGATATGTGCGATTGAGACATCAACTGACGGTAACCGGCTGCGCCTGGGCAATACGTTGCTGCCATTCCGCAGGACCAGTGCGATGCACTGAGGTGCCGTTGACATCAACGGCTACCGTCACCGGCATGTCCTCAACTTCAAATTCATGGATCGCTTCCATGCCCAGATCTTCAAACGCGACAATGCGTGATTTGCGGATCGCTTTGGATACCAGATAGGCGGCTCCGCCTACTGCCATCAAATACACAGCTCGGTATTTTTTTATCGCATCAATTGCTATCTGTCCACGCTCCGCCTTGCCGATCATGCCAAGCAGCCCGGTCTTCTCCAGCAGTGTCTCGGTGAACTTATCCATCCGGGTTGCCGTAGTCGGACCAGCTGGCCCGATAACCTCGTCGCGCACCGGATCAACAGGCCCGACGTAATAGATAAAGCGGCCTCTTAAATCCACACCATTGGGCAGCGACTCACCGCGAGCAAACATTTCCACCATGCGCTTATGAGCAGCGTCACGGCCAGTAAACATTTTCCCTGACAGCAGCAGCGTCTCACCTGGCTGCCATTGCGCAACATCTTGCGCAGTTATCGTATCCAGGTTAACCCGGCGTGCACGCGGACCTGCATCCCAGGTAATCTGCGGCCAGTCTTCCAGACGTGGCGGGGTGAGATGCGCTGGGCCTTCACCGTTCAGTACAAAATGAGCATGGCGGGTGGCTGCACAGTTTGGAATCATGGCAACCGGCAGTGAGGCAGCATGCGTGGGAAAATCTTTGATCTTGATATCCAGAACAGTGGTCAAACCACCAAGACCCTGAGCGCCGATACCCAGTGCGTTCACTTTATCCATTATTTCCAGGCGCAGCTCCTCAATCCTGTTCTGAGGGCCGCGCGCGCGCAGTTCATGGATATCAATCGGATCCATCAATGCTTCTTTGGCCAGCACTGCGGCTTTCTCGGCAGTGCCACCTATCCCTATTCCCAGCATCCCTGGCGGACACCAGCCAGCACCCATTGTTGGTACCGTCTTCAGCACCCAGTCAACGATGCTGTCGCTGGGATTGAGCATCACCAGTTTGGCTTTGTTTTCAGAACCACCGCCTTTAGCTGCCACGGTAACTTCCAGTTCATTACCGGATACGACTTCCATATGAATCACTGCGGGTGTGTTATCACGAGTATTTCTGCGCGCTCCAGCCGGGTCGGCGAGAATAGAAGCCCGCAGCACATTATCAGGGTGCAGATAAGCGCGGCGCACACCTTCGTTCACCATATCGGTGACACTCATTTCGCCCTGCCAGCTTATGCCCATACCAATTTTCAGAAACACCGTCACGATACCGGTGTCCTGGCAGATGGGCCGTTGCCCCTCAGCACACAGTCGTGAATTGATCAAAATCTGTGCCATCGCATCTTTTGCAGCGAGAGATTCCTCACGCTCCCAGGCCTCATTGACAGCCTGAATAAAGTCCAGCGGGTGGTAGTAGGAGATATATTGCAGTGCGTCGGCAATGCTTTGGATCAGATCGTCTTGTTTGATTATGGTCATCAGCAAAGTCCAGGCAGAAAAAAACGGAAGCAGAATCGACGTTAAAAGTGCGCGCAAGTTTAGCATACATCCATTAAAATCAGGCCCAGACCATCACCGCCATTTATTTAAGAAGAGCTGATTATGATTCCATCCGCAGATCCGCAGGTCCTCTACAGCAGCGACGAAGCTGTTTTCATTGTGCAGATTAACCGGCCCGACAAAAAAAATGCCCTCACTCAAACCATGTACAAAGCCCTGGCAGAGGGTATTAAACAGGCTGATGCTGACGCCACTATCAAGGTGATTCTGATTCGTGGCAGCAAAGAGTGTTTCACCAGTGGCAATGACGTCAATGACTTCGTTAAAACACCGGCCAGTGGCGAAGAGCGCGCCTCCGTGCAATTTATGAAAGCCATCAGCGTTGCGCAGAAGCCGATAGTCGCCGCTGTTGGTGGTCTGGCGATTGGTATCGGCACCACCATGCTGTTTCACTGCGACCTGGTTTATGCCGCTGAAGACAGCTATCTGCAACTGCCATTCACACGTCTGGGCATCTGCCCGGAAGCTGGCTCAAGCATGCTGCTGCCTCAGGCAATCGGTCATCAGCGCGCTTCCGAATTACTGCTGCTGGGTGACCGGTTTTCAGCGCAGCGCGCACAGCAATATGGGATTGTTAATGAGGTGCTACCCGCCGACAGCTATCTGGAGTATGCACTGGGCAAGGCCAAAGAACTGGCAAGGCTACCCGGTGAAGCGGTGCAGGTGTCTAAGTCTTTGATCAAGCGAAATCAGGCGGAGGCGTTAAATGAAACCATAGATCTGGAATTGAAATTGTTCTCAAGGCTGCTACAGACTCCGGAAGCTCAGGCGATCGTGCAGGCCTTTTTAAACAAGAAGAGGGCGTGAACTGATCAGCAAAAAATTCTGCACAATAATTCTGGACCCGGACATTCCATCAGGACAGTAAAAAGTCGCGCGCCTCGTTGATTTTGCGCGCCAGATAATCCGAGCCGCCGCGATCCGGATGCATTTTCTGCATCAGCTTGCGGTGTGCTGCGACTATCTCGTCGGCATTGGCACCTGGCTGCAAACCCAGCACTTCCAAGGCCAGCGATTCATTCATTTCAGATTCTGAATTGCTGTATTCGCGATGTCCGCTGCCCGCTGAAGCCTGCTCCCGCCAATCCGGATGACTGCGATCCAGGTAGGCTTCCAGCACCTGCACTGAATTGGGGTCCGCCTGGCACTCTTTCGCAAGCTCTAGTAACTGTGGCATGCTCAATTGCGCAACGCGCTGACCTTTAAATTGTCCCTGCAATATCTCACCATCCATCTCGCCACTGCTATGTTGCAACTCCATAGCGAGAAATTGCGTGCGAATAGTGGAAACGTCTCCAGACGCACCACTTCCGGCCGCACGAGCCCGGCGACTGAATGACTGCAGCAACGGAAAAAGTCGAATAAGCAGATGCACATTGCGCAATGCGAAAGTCAACGCTAACACGATGGGAGCCAGCAATGACTGAACAGGAATACGGCCCAGCATCACCATGATGATAACGGCCACCAAAATTCCGGTAATAGCCAGCAACCACTTGAACTGTGAATTTGTCAGCGCGTGACGTTTACTGAACTTTTGCAGGCCCCAGTACACCAGCACCAGCAACAGAATCGGTCCGATAATGCGAAATAGAAACACACACAAGTCCTTTATGAGTCGATTCGACAGCTATTTCAGTTGCTGACCCAACAGTTTGACAGCGGGATGAGAACTGTTGCTGAACTGCTGTAATGCCTTCAAGCCACCGGTAGCATATATCGCAACCGCGCGCAGCAGGTCTTTGAGTTGACTAACACTGGCGCTGTCAAAGTGCGACCAGGCACCTTTAGAAAGTCTCGCCATCTCCTTAAAGGCTTGCTCAGCCGCCGGATCTGAACCTTCCTGAAAAATAAACACAGGCACATTATATAAGCCCAGTTGACCGGCTAATTGACAAAGCACATCGACATTCTCTTCCATGGCGTCGCCAATATATACCAGCGCATGCACAGGTGATCTGCGGGTTTCCTCCAGTGCATGACGCAGCACCCGCTCTATCTGAGTAATCCCTGCCTGGCAGCGGATGCCAGTCATCTGACGCAGCAACCCACTGGAGTCGATACACCATTGGCTGTGAAAAAACTCCATAAAACCCCGGAAATAGCACAACTGTACCTGCAGCTTACCGATGGATTGGGTGCTGCTGAACATCTCTGCCTGTAACTGCGTCGCCTGATCCCAGCTGCGTTCCCGGCTGGCGGTGGCATCCAGTGCAAAAATCAGTCGGCCATTTCCAGAGCCTGCATTGACAGCGGGCAGCGTGGCAAGTTTCTGCAAAAAGGCGCTGACATCTTTGCTGGTGGCTGCTTTAGTGGAAATCTGCTTTTTATCTGAACTGGACATACTGTACTCATTCCTGCTCATGAAAGGATGCTGCGAAAGGAGGCCATCAACGCAATTCGAGGCATTTTAGCAGACTATGTTCGTTTAGAGCATGAGGTTTAAACCATAGAAAGCACCAAAACCCCCTTCGGTAGATGCGTATTATTATCATTTGATTCTTTTAAATTTGCTTTTTTCTTAATAGAATCATTACAGTGATGGACAAATCGCGTAAATGACATGAGAATGCATTACTTGTTTGATGCATAAACGACACATTTAAGACGGGTACTCACAAAAAAGAGACTTGCGAGGCAGACGGGATGCGAAACCGGACAGCAGCGATTATTACCATTATATTCCTTGCCCTGATCGGCCAGGCTCAGGCGCAAAGCCTTGCAGGATCCCGCTCATCCATGGAGCAACAGTACCAACAGGCCATACAGCATGGCTACAGTTTCCTGAAAACCTCTCATGCAGTCACCTCGCTGGTTAGCTCCGGAGATCTGGTAAAAGTTAGTGCCAGTCAGCACCTTGTTCTCAAGGACGTCTCCTTTGCTTATGCCCGACCTGCTGTAAAAACCCTGCTGGAGCGGCTTAGTGCGCAGTATTTTGGGGCTTGTGGCGAGAAACTGACCGTGACCAGCATGACCCGGCCTATCGAACGGCAACCTGATAATGCAGCCAGAGATTCGGTGCATCCAACAGGTATGGCCTTTGATCTACGAATTCCTGCCAAACCGAGTTGCCGTAGCTGGCTTGAAAAAACCCTGTTATCGCTTGAAAAAGAGGGTGTCCTCGATGCCACGCGTGAGCGCAGACCTCCCCATTATCATGTCGCCGTTTTCCCTCAGTCCTATCTGCAGTATCTGGCAACCATGTCAGGACAAAATCGTGAATATATTGTCCGCCGTGGTGACACACTTTCAGTCATTGCATCCAGAATGGACACCAGTGTTGCGCAACTGCGAGCCGCCAACGGGCTGCGCGGCGATCTGATCAATATCGGCCAGCGCCTCGAAGTGTCGGGCACAACCGCGAATGTTGCAGCAAGCATACCAGCCATAAAACAGACGCCTGCTGCAATAGCAGCAACGAGCGAAATTACGCATCAGGTGAGAAAGGGAGAAACGCTGTGGCGAATCGCCAACCGCTATCGCACCAGCGTCGATGCGTTGAGAAATGAAAATGGCCTGGCCGACGACTTACTTCGAGTGGGACAGGTGCTACGGGTAATAACTGGCGAGTCTTAATATCAGGGACGGCCTGATTTTTACTGACTCACGCTGGCAAAAACCCCATTAAGAAGCATCTTCAAATCAGCTGGACTCAGCTCTATTTCCAAGCCTCTGCGCCCGGCGCTGATGAATATTGTGTGATGATGTTCTGCCGAGCTGTCTATAATTGTTCGCAGCTGCTTCCTCTGGCCCAGCGGACTCACACCGCCCAGAACATATCCGCTTGAGCGTTCCACTTCCATCTTTGCAGCCATCGCTGCTTTTTTCCCACCTGCAGCTTTGGCAATGTGTTTCATACTCAGCATGCTGCTTACTGGAAGCACGGCAACCACCAACTCCTTGTTATCAATACTTACCACCAGGGTTTTGAACACCTGGGCGGCTGGCACGCCGAGCTTCTCTGCCGCTTCAAGCCCATAGGATTCACTTGCCGGGTCATGGCTGTACTCATGTATCTGATGAGTAATAGTGTGTTTCTTTGCAATATTAATTGCGGGAGTCATGCCTGGGTTTTCCAATATAAATTTTAATTTTTACGCGCAACCTTTCTACACGAACTTTACAAGGTGTGATGAATAATTTCAGCATTGTCGATGCAGTAAATTCTGCCGCGGCTCGCGCTTTTACCGTCAGTGCAGTCCTGATTACCTCACTTCACCCCATCCTGCTCGCACGCGGTCAGAAATTACTTGAACAGCATCAGTATTTCTTAGTAGTGTTGCCGGAATAACAAAACAAGCGCGTCACTGCGTGTGCAGTGATTATAAGGGGATGAATGGATATACTGCAGTTGCTTGTCAGCGGCATTGCCAACGGATGTATCTACGGCTTGCTGGCATTGGGTTTTGTACTGATCTACAAGGCGTCAGAAGCCGTAAATTTCGCCCAGGGCGATATGCTCATGCTTGGCGCCTTCCTCGGTATCACTTTTATCAATACCAATTATATGGATTTTCCCTTCCTGATCGGGCTGACGTTTGCCGCGATTGTGCTGGGAATATTCGGCTACCTGCTTGACCGACTGGTGCTGCGAGGCATCTTTGGGCAGCCCCAGTTTGCGATGGTAATTTTAACTATTGCGCTGGGATTCCTGATGCGCTTTTTCGCTGGCGTCATCTGGGGTCATGAGCCGATCTCACTGCAATCGCCTTTCACCGGTCGTACCCTGTCGTTTGGCGGGCTGACAATCCCCATGGTGGATGCGGTGATTATCCTTGTCACCATCGCATTAACCACTGCCCTCTATTTCTTCTTTGCCCGCACCCGCCTTGGCGTAGCGATGCAAGCCAGCAGCCAGAACCAGATGGCAGCCTACTACATGGGCATTCCGGTGAAACGGGTCAATGCCATTGTATGGGCGCTTTCAGGTGTGGTGGCAGCTATTGCTGGAGTACTGTTTGCAGCCAAAGGAGCGGTCGAACCGTCTGTCGGGCTGGTATTCGGCATCAAGGCTTTCGCAGCGGCAGTCATCGGTGGACTGGGTTCACTGCCCGGCGCGCTGGCAGGCGGATTGCTGGTCGGTATTGTAGAACCGTTTGCCGGCCGTTATCTGCCCTCTGGCCTCGGCTCGGTAGCACCCTATGTGATGATGTTACTGGTGCTGGTGCTGCGGCCTGGCGGCCTGTTCGCTCAGATCAGTCAGAAAAAGGTTTAGATCATGAGAGTTCAATTTAAGAACAGCTACGACGACGATATAAATCTGTTTGAAGATCGTGTCCATCTGATCAAGTACGCTCTGCTGCTGATAATCGCATTAGTCCTTCCCTGGCTGCTAAGTAGTTATTATGTGGGTGAACTGACGTCAGTGCTGATCTGGTCACTAGCGGGTCTGGGGCTGATGCTGACTGCGGGGCATACCGGTCAGATCAGTCTGGGTCATGCAGCTTTCATGGCCATCGGTGCGTTTGCCCATCTGGCGCTGATGATCCGCGGCTGGCCATTTTTAGCGGCGCTGATTGCCAGTGGTGTAATTACAGGTCTCGCGGGCGCAGCGATTGCCCGCCCACTCGGCCGCATGAGCGGCATTTATCTCGCCATTGCCACCCTGGCATTGAGCATCATTATCGAAGACATTGCCATCGTCGCAGAACCAATTACCGGGGGTGTGGCTGGACTGTTTGCTCCACCAATCGACTTTTTCGGCCTGCAGATAGATCGCTACGGCAGCCCCAGAGCTTTCTATTATCTCTGCCTGGTTGTGCTGGTACTGGTCACGCTGGCCTATATCAATCTGCTGCGCTCCCCCACCGGACGCTCCTTCCTTGCCGTTCGCGACAGTGAAGTGTCGGCCCGTGCGCTGGGCGTAAACGTGACACGCGCGAAAACAGTTTCATTCAGCCTTTCCTGCGCTATCACCGGTCTGGCCGGCGCACTCTATGCGCATCAGGCGCAGGCCGTAAATTATGAAAGTTTTCTGGTGCTGATTTCTATCACTCTGCTGTTGCAGGTGGTCATTGGCGGATTAGGATCCATCCATGGTGCATTTTTCGGTGCAGTGGTGGTGGTCATGTTACCGCAGGCCATTTCGCAGTTTCGGGATTTCATCAACAGCAGCACGCCGGTTAATCTCGGTGCCTGGCCAGGCATGGATACTGCCGTATTCGCGTTGATAATCCTGTTAATGGTGATATATGAACCACGCGGGTTGTATGGAGTCTGGATCCGTATCCGTACCTGGTTGGAACTGTTCCCACTCTATCGTAAAGGCATGTTCCGTCGCTCTAAAACCTATCTGAAGACGGAGCGCATGCGATGAGTCTGCTGCAGATTGAATCACTGTCGATTGCTTTCGGCGGGGTTAAGGCAGTGGACGAGGTCAGCTTCACGGTAGAGCCAGGTGAAATATTCACTATTGTTGGTCCCAACGGCGCCGGCAAGTCCACCATCTTCAATCTGATCAGCCGGCTGTACGAGCCATCCAATGGTCGGATAATTTTTGATGGCAAGGATATTACGGCGCTGCCCGCACATGAAGTAGCGAGTCTTGGTATTGCTCGAACCTTTCAAAATATTGAACTGTTTGATCATTCCACAGTTCTGCAGAACCTGCTGATCGGACGTCACTCCCGGCGACAGACCAGTTGGTATGAAGATATTTTGTTCCTGCCTCAAGTGCGCCGCGCCGAGCGTGAGCACCGGCGTATTGCAGAGGAAGTCATCGATTTTCTGGACCTGGCTGCCTACCGCGATAAACTTATTGCGGGTCTGCCCTATGGAGTTCGTAAACTGGTAGAGATAGCTCGAGCACTGACCTCAGAGCCACGCCTGATCCTGCTGGATGAACCGGCATCCGGTCTGAGTGTGGAAGAAACTCTGGACATGGCTTGGTGGATTGAGGATATGCAGAAAGACCTTGGCCTGACTGTGTTAATGGTAGAACACGACATGAGTCTGGTCTCCCGGGTCTCTGATCGAGTGCTGGCCATGGCAGAAGGTAAGCCCCTGGCACTCGGTACTGCAGCTGAAGTTCAGGCCGACCCAAAAGTTATCGAAGCCTACCTGGGCCAGCAGGAAGCGTCATGAGTAATATTCTGGATGTGCGCAACCTGGAAACGTTCTATGGCCCAGTGATGGCCTTGCGCGGCGTTTCCATCGAAGTACCTGAAGGACAGATCGTCACCATCCTCGGCGCCAATGGCGCGGGCAAAACCACATTGATGAAAACCATTTCCGGCGCACTCGCTCCGAACAAGGGCAGCATTCAGTTTCGAGGCGAACGTATAGATGGCAAAGAGCCCGATGTGCTGGTAAGGAAAGGTCTGTCGCATGTACCCGAAGGACGCGAGGTGTTTCCTTTTTTGAACATCGCGGAAAACCTGGCGATGGGCGCCTATACCCGCAAAGACCGCAGCGAGGTGGCTCGGGATGTGGAGATGGTTTATGAATATTTCCCGGTGCTGAAAGAGCGCCGCAACCAAACCGCCGGTACTTTATCCGGCGGCCAGCAGCAGATGCTGTCGATCGGGCGCGGATTAATGTCACGCCCTGCGTTGATGCTGCTGGATGAACCTTCACTTGGCTTATCACCCCTGCTGGTGCAGGAAATCTTTACCATTGTGCGCCGTTTAAATCAGGAGCAGGGAGTTACTATTCTACTGGTAGAGCAGAATGCCCAGGTGGCACTGCAAACGGCAGATTTTGCTTATGTGCTGGAAATCGGTCGGATTATGATGGCTGGTTCAGCAGATAAACTACTTAAATCGGAAGACATCCGCGAATTCTATCTTGGCCACGGCAGCATCGGCGGCCGCGGCGAGAAACGCTGGAAACGCAAGAAGACCTGGCGCTGATATGGACACAAAAATACTACAGTTAGATGGTTGCGACACGCTGGTAAAACTCTGGCGCAAAAAGTGTCTTGAGCGCGGCGAACGTATCGCTCATCGAGAAAAGGATCTGGGTATCTGGCAGAGTTACACATGGCACGATTATTACCATCGCGCGCGGACCATTGGTGTTGCTCTGCTGGAACTGGGATTGCAACGTGGCGAAGCAGCATCCATTCTGAGCGAGGATAATAAAGAATGGCTGTACTGCGATATGGGCATCAGCGGAGCTGGCGGCATCAGCAATGGTATTTATACCACTGACAGCCCGGAACAACTCGCCTATCTGGTCAATGACAGCGGCTCTGTTTTCCTGTTTGTGGAGAATGATGAGCATCTGGATAAATACCTGACCGTCCGCGATCAAATGCCCAATTTGAAAAAAGTAATCGTATTTGATCGCAAAGGCCTGCGGGACTTTTCAGATCCCATGGTGATGTTCCTGGATGAACTTTACGCTCTGGGTGAAAAAATTGATGACGCTGAGATTCGGTTTGCGACAGAGATAGAAAAAAGCCAGCCTGATGATATCCGTATGTTGATCTACACCTCCGGTACCACAGGTGCGCCCAAAGGTGCGATGATCAGCCACAGTAATATTCTGTTCCAGTTAAGTGCAGTGGAAGGCATGCTGGAGGTGTTTCCTGAAGACCAGCAACTGTGTTTCCTGCCGCTGTGCCACATTCTTGAACGACTGATTTCGGTTGAGCTGCCTGCTTACAAGGGCAGTACAGTCAACTTTGCTGAAAGCCCGGAAACTGTCTTCGATAACCTGCGCGAAGTATCCCCGCACACCTTTACAGCGGTGCCGCGGCTGTGGGAAAAAATCTACAGCTCATTAATCAATATGCGCAGCGATGCTACCGCGTTCGGACGCTGGTCATTTGACCGTGCGATCGCCACCGGCCATGCCTTTAAAAGCAGCGATACACCAACGACGATGATAAAACTGCGTTATCATTTCTGGGACCTGCTGGTGCTGCGCCATGTACGCGACATGATCGGCATGGCCAATATTCGCCGTGCCACCACCGGGGCCGCACCCATCTCACCAGATCTGATTCGCTGGCTGCAAGCGATTGGTGTGCCCCTGTACGAAGGTTATGGGATGACCGAAAGCACCGGTGTGATCTCGCTGAACACGCTCGATCGGCAGCAGCTCGGCAGTGTTGGTCATGCGCTGCCAGGAACCGAAATACGCATTTCAGAGCAGGGTGAAATTTTGGTGCGGGGCGGTCATGTCTTTGCGGGCTACTGGCACAAACCAGAAAAAACTGCCGAAGACATTCGTGAGGGCTGGCTTCACACTGGCGATACCGGTAGGCTGGAAGACGGCATGTTGACAATCACCGGCCGCATAAAAGATATCATCATCACTGCCGGTGGCAAAAACATTACGCCAGCGGAAATTGAAAGTCGGCTGAAGTTCTCGCCCTTTATTTCTGATGCGGTCGTTATTGGTGATAAACGTAAATACCTGACTTGTCTGGTCATGATCGATCAGGAAAACGTCGAGAAATTCGCCCAGGACCGGCAGGTGCACTTTTCAGATTTCGCCTCGTTGTGCAGGGCGGAGGAAGTGCTTAATCTGATCGATGGGGTTGTGCAGGAAACCAATAAGTCCTTCGCACAGGTGGAGCAGATAAAATATTTCAGACTGATTGATGTATTGTTAACCGCAGAGGATGAAGAACTCACCGCCACCATGAAGCTGAAGCGCTCCCTGGTGGAACAGAAGCACAAGGGTCTGATAGATTCAATGTATTGAGCTGAACGTTAAGCAGCACCTGAACTGCAATTTTAAGCAGCACTTAAGCAGCACTTAAACAAGACGCGGCCCGGCCGCTGGAGACGACCATGAATAAGCTTTCAGCAGTCATTCTGGCATTATTACTCGCAGCCTGTGGTGACTCAGCAGATGACCAGGTACGTGGCATTACTGATACCCAGGTCACCATTGGCGGCAATCATGATATGTCAGGCCCCTTCGCCACTTTCTCGGTTCCTGCGGTACGTGCCGCCCAACTAACCTTCGATGAAGTGAACCGCCAGGGGGGCGTGCATGGCCGAACTATCCGTTACATTGTTGAAGATCATGCTTACCAGGTGCCGCGCGCAGTGCAGAACAATAATAAACTGGTGCAGAACGACAATGTGTTTGCGATGTTGCTGAGTCTGGGAACACCGCACAATCTCGCCTCATTCCCGCTGATGGATCGCAATGAAGTGCCTAGCATTATGCCATTGGCTCTGTCCGGTCAGATGCTGACTACCGGAGACCACTCCCGTCGTTTTGCATTTGGCGCCGATTATTATGACGCGGTCACTGCTGGGATAAACTTTCTGGTTGATGAACACGCCATCCAGAATCTTTGCGTGATGTATATTCCGTCGGACTTTGGTGAGGAAGTTAATCGAGCAGTGATAGATGTGACCAGTAATAACCCGGCACTGAACCTGGCTGGATCAACCTCGCACCGTCAGGACGAAAGCGACTTCACTGGTGCTCTGTCCCGGTTGCGCGCTGCCAACTGCGAATTAGTGGCCGTGGCGCTGGCCGTGCGCCCGATTATGACAGTCGCTTCCACGGCGCGTGATATGGGCTGGAATAACGTGAAATTCATCGTCTCCCAGGCGGGTTTCCATAGTGTTATTGCAGCAGCTCCAGGCAATGTTACTGCAGGGTTTTATGGTGCCTCAGCCTGGCCGGATCTTGAAGAGCGTCGCGACAATCCAGCAACGGCCGAGTGGATACAAACCTACGAACGCGCGCATGGTGAGTTCCCAAGCACCGGGGCGGTGCTTGGTCGTATTGGCGCTGAAGCCTTCGTGCGAGGGCTGGAGGCCGCTGGCCCTGAGCTGACCCTTGAAAGCTTTTTGGACGGTATGGAATCGCTGGATTACCATGACCCGGTGACTGGTGTGGACGTATTGATCACCCCGGAAAAGCACGCTGCTACCAGTGGCGTGGTTATATCTGAAGTTCGTGATGGCCGCTGGCACACCTTGACTGTTATCGATTAGTAAAACAGCGCGGAAAAAACAATAAAAAGAGGCTGTCCCATGATCAATATAGCAGCACTGTTTCAGACGATCTCATCCCGCTCGTTAATGATCACATGGTTGCTTTGTCTGAGCGCTCTGCCGGCCACAGCTCAGGATACTGTGGAGTGGCTCACCCTCGGCTCTGACTACGCCCATACCCGCTCCACCAGCGCTAATCAGATCAATCGCGATAACTTAACTGCGCTGGAGATGGCCTGGAGCTTGGATGGCGCCAGTTTCAAAGCACTCAGCGGGCGCTCAACCCCAAGCTATGTCAATGGCATGATTTACACGGTGGCCGGTGAACGGCGCCATGTCATCGCCATTGATCCGGCCAGCGGAGAAACGATCTGGTCCTGGCGTGAACCGCATACCTTCCGTCATGAGTATTCCATGCGTAAGGATTATGGCAAGGGCGTGGCATATGCAGAAGTAGACGGCAAAGGCGTAATTTATATTGTCAGCCCGGCTTTTTTCCTGATCGCGCTGGATGCTGACACCGACGCTCCACTGCCCGGTTTCGGTGAACCAGTACCACTGCCAGGTTTCCCTCAGACTGGCGTAGTTGATCTGCAGAAACGCATTGCTGATTATATGAGTTACGAGTTCGATCCCTACTACGGAATACCATTGCAGGAAGGCTATATCACCTCCTCCTCTCCTCCCATAGTTGTCAACGGTGTGGTGATAGTTGGGAATTCAGGTGAGCAGGGTTATAACCAGACGCGCATCGAAAACATTCCTGGGGATGTGTTGGCCTTCGATGCGCGCAACGGCGAATTTTTGTGGAAGTTTAACGTTATTCCTGAACCAGGTGAGTTCGGTAGCGATACCTGGCAGGTTGAAGGAAATCCCCGTGACCTGACCGGTGAAGTCACCCCATGGGCACCGCTGTCGGCAGATCCTGAAGCCGGTCTCGTGTACTTTGCGACTAATCCTCCAACCATAGATTTTTTCGGCGGTTTTGCACCCGGTGATAACCTGTTCGGCACCAGTATTGTCGCGCTGAATGTTGCCACCGGGGAACGCGTCTGGCACTTCCAGCTGGTTCACCATGACATCTGGAACTATGACACGCCGACCGCACCGGTGTTGCTGGATATCCAGCAGGATGGCAAAACGGTGCCAGCAGTGGCGCAAATGACCAAACACGGTTTTGTATTCGGTTTTAATCGTTTAACCGGTGAACCGCTGTGGCCGATTGAAGAACGACCGGTACCACAATCGCTGGTGCCGGGCGAGCACACTTCACCCACTCAGCCGTTTCCAACTAAACCCGCCGCGTTCGAAGTACAGGGTGTCAGTCATGATGACTTGATCGATTTCACGCCTGAACTGCGCGCCCAGGCGATCGCGGCAATCTCAGACTTCCAGCTTGGTCCGCTGTTCCTGCCGCCACTGCACCGCGATAACCCGCTGGGCAAGGTTGCTGCATTGTCCTGTCCAAGTGATGCAGGTGGCGCTAATATC
Organism: Pseudohongiellaceae bacterium; assembly: GCA_041689205.1. Taxonomy (GTDB): domain Bacteria; phylum Pseudomonadota; class Gammaproteobacteria; order Pseudomonadales; family Pseudohongiellaceae; genus JAVVEG01. The sequence goes on from JBDNGQ010000266.1 coordinate 30,329, forward strand.
TTCGCGCCGCCGGTTGCCGACCCGCAGACTGGCGTGTTCTTTGTGACCTCACGCACTGCCTGCAGCGCACATGTACTTGCCTCGGCGTTGGAGCGTGATCCCACCATTTCGCTGCCAACCGGCACCACTTTCTCTGCCTATGCCAATCTGCGCAATCTGCCCGTGCGCGGGCCACAGGGCCTGCCACTGTTTAAACCTCCCTTCAGCCGCATTACCGCCATTGATATGAATACCGGTGAGCATTTATGGGCAATACCGGTTGCTGAAACTCCGAGAAACATACTGGAACACCCGGCGCTTGCTGGTGTGGATATAGGCAACACCGGCAGCGGTGACTGGGCGACGATGATGGTTCTGCCCGACATGCTGGTTTATGCTGCCTCCGGTAGTGATCAAAAACCGTATCTGTATGCCGTAGACAAAGCGACTGGCGAGCAACTGGGCAAAGTAGAAGTGCCGCGCAGCAGCCGCTATGGCATGATGAGCTATGTTCATCAGGGCAGGCAGTACATCTTGTTGCAGACCGGCAGCACGCTGACCGCGATGGCTCTGCCTGGTGGAAATTAAAACTTCCAGCTGAAAGTCAGTTGTGCGGGATAGTCGATATCAACAGTTAGTAACAACGGTCAGCAACAAAGGGACGCCGGGATTTTGCTCTGGTTGATCTACCAGTCCGTACCAAGGAGAAGCAGTGCACACCTGGTTATTTGTCCCCGGCAACCAGCCGGATCGCATTCGTAAAGCCTGCGCCACGCAAGCAGACCGAATCATTATCGACTGGGAAGATTCTGTGGCTGCAGAGCATAAAGACAATGCCCGCAAGCACACGGCCGATGTTCTGTCTGCAGATGAAACTCAATCACGCATAGTTATCCGCATAAATCCCCTTGGCTCGACCCAACACTCCCGAGACATTGATGCAGTGGCTCAGATTCGCCCCGCTGCGGTCATGCTGGCCAGAACTGAACATCCCGCTATGACAGGTGCTCTGCATCAGCACGGACTCGCCTGCATTGCGTTAATCGAAACCGCGCTCGGCATTGAACAGGCATTTGCCATTGCCTGCGCGCCAGGCGTCCAGGGGCTTGCCTTTGGCTGCGTTGACTACCTCGCCGATATCCATGCCAGGCACAGCCTGACCACGCTGCATTATGCCCAGTCGCGTCTGATCAATGCCGCCCGTGCCGTCGGCCTGCAAACCATCATTGATGGACCCGTAATTGATCTGAACAAACCCGAAGCACTGGCTGTCGAGGCATTGCACGCACAGTCTTTAGGCTTCAGTGGCAAAATGGCTATTCATCCGCAGCAGGTGCTACAGATGCGCCAATTGTTTCAGGCCTCGGAGAACGAGCTGGCACGCGCCAGGGAAATTATCAGCCTGTACGAGCAGGGGCTGCGTCAGGGGCAGGGTGTTATTCGTCACGGCGATCTGATGATTGATGGTGCGGTAGCCAAACAGGCCCAGTGGATACTGGAAGCGGCCGGCAAATGAATGACAGCAGCCTGCAACCATGGATCGGAACCAGCATGTCCGCTCAAGACACTCTGCATCCCACACCAGCGACCGCTATGGCGGCAACTCTTGACCGTTCCTGCCCTGCTATTGGAGACCCATTGCCACCTCTCTGGCATTGGTTGTATTTCCTGACCATGACACCGAGTGCAGAACTGTCCTCCGATGGCCATGCAGGCAGAGGCGAGTTTCTGCCTCCCATTAACCTGCCCAGACGGATGTGGGCTGGCAGTCGCATCCAATTTCACCAACCCTTGCTGCTGGGCGAAGCTGTACGCCGTGATTCACAGATCAGCAACATCGTCAGCAAACGGGGACGCAGTGGCGATCTGGCTATTGTGACGGTCAGCCATAAGATTTATGGTCTTGGTGGCCTGGCCATCAGCGAGGAGCAGGATATTGTGTATCGGGAAGCCCCTCGTGCCGATGCTGCGCCGGCACAACTGACCCCAGCTCCGACTGAGGCGCAGTGGTCACAGCCCTGCATCGCTGATCCGGTGCTGCTGTTCAGATACTCGGCACTGACATTCAATGCCCATCGCATTCATTACGATCATCGATACGCCACCGGCATTGAAGCTTATCCTGGCCTGGTGGTGCATGGTCCACTTGTTCTTACATTACTGGTCGACTCCCTGTTGCAGGAACATCCCGCTGCTGTCGTCAAAACCCTGACCATGCGCGCAACGCGACCGCTGTTCGAAGGCAGGCATTTTATGTTACAGGGCTGCCTGTCCGCGGATGCCAGCCAGGCACAGTTGTGGAGTCTGGATGATCAAGGTGCCGTGACCATGCAGGTGGAAGTCAGACTCGGCTGAACACAGGCTGGTCTTTTTTGAAGATAAAGTATGATAGTTTTCTGGCTGGCTTGTTCAGATCAGATTTTCAGATCAGGCCAGTTTTTAGACGAGGCCAACTTTAGACCAGGCACTTAGACCAGGCACTTAGACCAGGCACTTAGACAAGGCACTTAGACAAGGAACCGTGCAAGCATGCAGCCAAAGCCCGATCAGCACCAATACCTGCGCGACTCGCTGCGCGAATTATGCCAACAGTTTCCAGATGCTTATCACCGCCGTATCGGCCAGGATGGAACGTATCCAGACGAATTCATCAACGCACTGACCAAGGCCGGCTGGCTTGCTGCGATGATTCCACAGCAGTTTGGAGGTTCCGGGCTCGGTCTCACTGAGGCCTCAGTGGTGATGGAAGAGATCAACCGCAGCGGCGGTAACGCCGGCCACTGCCATGGCCAGATGTACAATATGGGAACTCTGCTGCGTCATGGTTCAGAGACGCAGAAGCAACAATATCTGCCGCGGATTGCAAAGGGAGAGCTGCGTCTGCAGTCCATGGCTGTGACCGAACCGACCACCGGCACTGATACCACGAAGATCAGAACAGTCGCTGTAAAAAAAGGCGATCGTTATGTGATTAATGGTCAGAAAGTCTGGATATCCCGGATCCAGCACTCGGACTTGATGATTCTGCTGGCCCGCACTACTCCCTTGTCTAAGGTGAAACGCAAATCCGAGGGCATGTCGATTTTTCTGGTAGACCTGCAGCAGGCCATCGGTAAGGGACTCACCGTTAGACCGATAGCCAATATGGTGAACCATGAAACCAGCGAACTGTTTTTTGATGAGCTGGAAATTCCTCAGGAAAACCTGATCGGCGAAGAAGGCAAAGGTTTTAAGTACATACTTGATGGCCTCAATGCCGAACGCACGCTGATTGCGGCTGAATGTATCGGAGATGCCTGGTGGTTCTTAAACAAGGTGGTCGATTATTCCAATGACCGGGTCGTGTTCGACAGACCGATCGGCCAGAATCAGGGTGTGCAGTTTCCGATTGCCCGCAGCTATGTTAATACCGAAGCAGCCAATCTTATGCGCTTTCGAGCCTGCGAACTATACGACTCTGGCAAGCCCTGTGGTGCCGAAGCCAATATGGCTAAACTGCTGGCCGCAGATGCATCCTGGGAAGCCGCCAATGTCTGTCTGCAGTTTCACGGCGGTTTCGGCTTTGCCCAGGAATACGATATTGAACGCAAGTTCCGCGAAACCCGGCTCTACCAGGTAGCTCCGATCTCCACCAATCTAATACTTTCCTATGTAGCCGAGCACGTACTCGGACTGCCCCGCTCATTCTGAAGTATGGGCCATAAATGGGGTCAGGGACACTATTCGGAAATATGAGGTCAGGGACACCGCACAGAAATAGGGTCAGGGACACTATTCGGAAATATGAGGTCAGGGACACCGCATATCTGTCTTTCTGTGGCCAATAGTGTCCCTGACCCTATTTGTGAAACTCAATCGCTTCCAGCTGTTCCATCGCCGCCTGCAAACTAACCGGTAACAAGAAGGGAGCAAGGTCACCGCGAGCCGCACGGTAACGGATTTCGAGCTCCACAATCCCCGTTGCGTCCTGCACTGAATTGAACGCTTCGAGCAGCCGCGCCACCTGACTTTCTTTGTCTTCTGCTTGACCGGGGGACTCGCTTAAACCTTGTTGCAAGACTGCGCTTAACAGTTGGACATATCGAGTCTGGAGTACCGGGTCGTCGGCCAGTGCCAGACCCAGAGACGTCGGAACGGCAACTGACGACGCGGCGGCCAGCGGGCTGCTCCTGATAAAGGAACCGGTCACGATGACCTCCTCAATCTCCGGATTGTCTGCGGCACGTCCAGCCTGGGCCTGATTGGGTGCGGTCAAACCGACGGTCGCAACCCCCTGCCGGGATTCCCTCGCCACGGACTGTCGGGATTCTTCTCTCACCATTCGCTGCCGGAACTCTGGTTCAGCCTCTATCGCTGTATCGGCAGCCGAATCCGGCGCCATCTGAGCCAGGTTCCTGTCGTTGACGGGTGCACGGAAATCCTGCAGGGAGACCACCACGGCAATACCGGCGATTGAAAGTACCGCAAGGCCCGAGCGCCATGGCTGAGCGACCAGCCAGCCATGCCAGAAGGACTTCTTTTCTGAATTCCTCGACTTCAGCCGGGCTCCTTCTTCCCTGGCGTACGCGATGATCGCATCATCCAGATGCGAAGGGCTTTTTATTGACTCACGGCTGTCTATCGGCTCACAGCTGTCAATCGGCTGGCTATTCTTCGGCATATTGAACTCCGAGTAGCTGTTTCAGGTGTCTGCTTGCATAGCGTATCCGGCTCTTTATCGTTTCCTCATTGGCGCCAGTCATCACCGCAATCTCGGCTCGGCTGAAGCCCTCTTCCTTCAGCAGGAAGGCCTGCTGTTGTTCGCGGGAAAGCGATGTCAGTGCGTCCAGCAGGTCAAGCGATAAAGCCATCGAATCGGCCGTCTCCCTGCCAGGCAACTGCTCCAGTGGATCTTCGTCAACCAGCTGATCGTCGATCTTGCCAGCCGGGAATCCAGCAATCATTCGCTCCGTCTGATTGCTGCGCCAGTGGTCCACCAGTTTTCGATGAGCAAGCGCGTACAGATAAGTCCTGAATTTCGCTGTGCTCTGGTATTTTGCTGCTGATTTGATCACGGCGTACCAGGTCTCCTGGGCAATTTCCTCATTCGACTGCCTGCTGCCGCTGGAGCGGTACAGAAAAGAAAAAAGTGCATCCTTGTGCCGAAGGTACAGAGTTTCAAAAGCATCCGAATCACCCTGGCTAAACCTCAGCATGAGTGATTCGTCACTTAAAGCATTGCGGAGAAATTTAAACATCCGGTTTGCATCATTCCTGTCAGGGCCTCAAACGGCCAGAACGTTTCTCAGTGTAAGGTGCTGGCCAGTTGCACCAGAGTCAACAGTTCACTGCGATAGCCGTGATCATCGTTTCCCCTGGACTGTCGCGCCAGTTGCAACACATCGGCATACTGCCAGTCTCCCGTGTACTTTCCACCACGCATCAACTCACCGAATCCGGCCACCGCAGCGGCAAAGCGGATGTTATCGGAAGGCTGTTGCCCGGGAGCCTCCACGCCATTCGATCGAACGGCGAGATCAAGCTCCGAACTCACTGCTTCGCCCGGCAATTTATAGCGAATCTTCACAAAAGCCAGTTCGCCGCTGTTGCCGCCGACCACTGTGGCTGCTTCCTGAGCGTAGCGTCCGCCTGGGATCATAACAGCATCCGAACCGACAGGGGTGATCTCATACAGCGCGGTTACCGTATGCCCTGCCCCTATCTCACCTGCGTCAACTTTGTCGTTGAGAAAATCCTCTTGTTGCAGCAGACGATTCTCGTAGCCGATCAATCGATACTCCGCGACAGTTGCGGGATTAAACTCCACCTGAATCTTGACGTCCCGGGCAATGGTCAGCAAAGTGGATTGCATCTCTTCCACCAGCACCTTGCGGGCCTCGGAGAGTGAATCGATGTAGGCCGCGTTGCCGTCGCCGGTATCAGCCAGTTGCTCCATCAATGAATAGTTGTAATTGCCGGTGCCGTAACCAAGCGTAGTCAGCGCAATGCCTTTCTCGCGCTTCCTCGCAATCAGTTCCTTCAGAGCATCAATGCTGGTGACGCCAACATTGAGGTCGCCGTCGCTGGCCAGAATCACTCTGTTGATGCCTCCTGCCATCAGATTCTCCTCCGCGATACGATAAGCCAGCTCGATGCCGGCACCACCGTTGGTGCTGCCACCTGCCACGAGCGAGTCGATCGCGCTATGTATCTTCGTTTTTTCGCTACCGGCGGTCGAGTCGAGAACGACCCCGGCCGCGCCTGCATAGACTACCAGCGCGATTCTATCGTTATCTGTCATGCGCGAGACCAGCAGACGCAGGGACTGCTTGACCAGGCCCAGCTTGTCCGGTGACTGCATGCTGCCAGACACGTCCACCAGGAACACCAGATTCGCGTCCGGCCTTAATTCTGGTGCCGGTTTGTAGCCCTGTATGCCAACCATCATCAGCTGTCTGCCGGCGTTCCACGGCGACTGCATGAGTTCTGTATGCACGCTGAGTGGCTGATCCGGGCCTTCGGGCGAGGGGTAGTCAAAGTCAAAGTAATTGATCATCTCCTCGAGCCGGACCGCATCATGAGGAGGCAGACGACCTTCGCGGGTCAGCATGCGTCGAATATTGCTGTAAGCTGCTGTGTCCACATCGATACTGAACGTCGAGACGGCCTCTTCGCTGACCCGCCTGACCGGATTCTGATCCACGCTCAGGTAGTTCTCGTTATCGGTATACGGTCCGTATACAACACCCTGTTGCCGAATTTGGTCGCTGGAATAAGCAATTGCGGGTGACGAGGCTGCCGCAGCCGAGCCCCTGATAAAAGTGCCCGTCACCACCACTTCCTCAATGTCGTATTGGCGACGGCCACGGACGTGGTTCAGGTTCTCCCGTTTAAGCCGCTGATCTTCCTTTGTCGTTACTGCTGAACCGGGTACTGCGTTGGCGTTGTCCTCTCTCACTGTATCGGACCCGGCGTTGCAAGCGGTCAGGATTACTGCAAGAAGGATGAGTAACAGGGTGAGGTAGACTCCACTCAGCTCATCGGTCCATCGTCTGTCTGCTGCTCTCGCGTTAGTTTTGTGCATTTCCTTTATCCTCGGTGTTGACTCCAGATTGAACTCCTCGATCATGCTGCAGAGA